>NC_020054.1:302500-605000 GCF_000331105.1 Fibrella aestuarina BUZ 2
GCACCGATGAATCGATGGAACAACCACTGGGCAAACCGGCTCCTTCATCGACAGCCAGCAGCAAAAACCGGTTGTTGACCACCTGTGCCGAAGCCAGCAGCGGATGGCCGTGGGCAGCCCACGACTCCAGGGCGGGCCGGATCGCCGTTTCGATGGCCGATGCCTCAGCCGTCGTCAGAGCGCGGCTGGCCTGATACACCCAAAGCCGGGCGCCGGGCGTGATTTGATCGAATGAGATGAACATAGCAGCGAATGAATGATGACTAGTGGACAGTGTACACAGAGCTCATGCGTCGGCCCTTGTACCTTGTCCATTAGTCATCATTCATTCCTTACAACCCCTGCCCCTGGGCGATGAGTTCCGAAATGTCGTAGACCCGAACACTGTCTTCGCGGTTCTGATTTTTGACCCCGTCGCTCATCATCGTCATGCAGAACGGGCAGGCGACGGCGATGGTATCGGCCCCCGTGGCGAGGGCTTCCTGGGTACGTTCGACGTTGACGTCTTTCTTGCCGGGTTCGGGCTCTTTAAAGTATTGTGCGCCACCGGCTCCGCAACACAGACCGTTGGCTTTCACCCGCTTCATTTCGACCAGATCGGCATCGAGCGCAGCCAGCACGTCGCGGGGCGCTTCGTAGACCTTGTTGGCCCGGCCCAGGTAGCACGAATCGTGGAAGGTAATCTTGCGGCCTTTGAATGACTGGCCCCCTTCGATCTTTACCCGGCCTTCGTTGATCAGCTGCTGCAAAAATTGCGAGTGGTGAATCACTTCGTAGGTACCGCCCAGATCGGGATACTCGTTTTTCAGGGTGTTGAAGCAGTGCGGGCAGGCCGTCACGATCTTCTTCACGTTGTAGCCGTTCAGCACCTGAATGTTGCTCACGGCCTGCATCTGAAACAAAAACTCATTACCGGCCCGGCGGGCGGGGTCACCCGTGCAGGCCTCTTCAGGACCCAGCACGGCGAACTTGATGCCCACGTGGTTCAGGATGCGCACAAAAGCGAGCGTCACGCGTTTGTAGCGGTCATCAAAAGAGCCGGCGCAGCCAACCCAGAACAAAATTTCGGGCTCCTCACCAGCGGCCATCATGTCGGCCATAGTGGGCACCGAGAAAACTCTTTCAGCAGTATCCATATCAATTCGTCCAATTACGTCAAAACAGCCCGTCGCCGGGGGATTTGTCGCTTTGTGACCAGTTGTTGGAAGGCTTTTCTGACGAAATAGGCGACGCTTATCAGCATAACTAAGCCCAGGCAGTATTCGGTAACGTTCAGGGGTGTGCGGATGAGCTCGACGCGCGTGTAGATGGGTTCATTGAGCGACCACCACAGGGTAGGATGAATGGCCGATGCCGCCGACAGAATTAGTAGCATCACCACGTCGCGCCGCTGCTGCCAGTCGATTACCAGCAGCACGAGCGGCAGCAGGATGATATAGGCGTAATTGCCGAATGAGCTTTTATGCACCAGCATCAACGAGCCATACACAACCACCCATACCATGGGCAACGCCCGTTCGTAGGACGCCGACGCCTGCCGGGCTTTCCAACCGGCAAAGCCGCTGATCAGCAGCATGGCAACCAGCCCGATGGCGCTTACTTGACCGGCATACGCCATAAAATCGCCGATAAGGGGAGCCGCCACCGTCCAGAGGTTGGGGGCAAAGCGCATCTCGCCCATCGCCAGCGGCGTGAGCATTTTTTCGCCCGTCAGCCAAACGGTCAGCGCCAGCGCAGGTATGCCCACGGTTGCCAGCCCCAGCACGTAGCGCCAGGGCCGGGCTACCCAAGCCAGCACGGCCAGCACCACAAACAGCGTCAATGCTTTGGTGGTGAGCAGGGCAACAGCCCACCACACCCCCAGCCAGAACGCGTTACGCCAGCGGTGCCATACCAGCACGCTACCAAGGGCAAACAACCACATCAGGATGTCTTCCTGCCCGCCCAGCACGGCGAACACCAGGGGGGCCGGTAGCATCAGGTACAGAATGGCCAGAAACGTCGGGTTACGGGCAGGCATCGTTTGGCGAGCCAGCTGGTACGTCAGCCACCAGGCAATCCCTTCCAACACGAGCATTTGCAGCGTGATCATCCTGACGTCATGCCAGACCAGCAACGGCAAGCCGGTGAAATAACTGAACAGCGGGCTGTAGGGCGACCAGAAATCGCGGTAGACCACATCCCCCCAAAGCGCCTGCGTAGCGGCCTCGTAGAAGAGCGGCACGTCGGAGCGAGGTTCCAGCCCTAGCACCAGATAAATGCCAACAAATGGCACAATACGACAAAGAACAAAGGCACCAACCAGCAGCCTGTACGTCTGCGGTGGTTTTAATTGACCCAGGTACGTTCTGAACCTGCCAGCGGTTAAACAACCGATGGTGGCCAGCACAACGAGGGCGATTTTTAACAAAAGCGTATTCATAAGTAGGTGATCACTGAACGGCGGTTGCCGAAAGTTACGCCTATTTTGATACGCAAGTAAGCCAAAAGGTAAGGTGAGAAATGCTAAGTCTTTTTACTTCGAAACCGGCTCATTGACCTGCGCGGCCCAGTTAAACCGATCGCTCGGCGAGAACTTCCAGGGGGCCATGTTATTCTCCACGTTGCTGAACATAGCATTCCAGGAGGCGGGTGCCTGTGCATCTTCCATCACTTTAAAGCGGCGCATCTGCAAAATGATGTTCAGCGGGTTGATGTTGACCGGGCAGGCATTGACACAGGCCTGGCAGGTCGTGCAGGCGTTAATCTCCTCGACCGTCGTATAGTCGCCCAGTAGCGATTTACCATCGTCGTAATCGGCGCCGTGCTGTTGCCGGTTGTTGATAATCTCTTCGGCTCGCCAGCGCGTATCCATCATGATCTTGCGTGGCGAGAGTTTCTTGCCCGTGATATTGGCCGGACAGGCGGCGGTACAGCGGCCACACTGCGTGCAGGAGAACGCGCCCATGACATCGACCCACGACAGGTCAGGTACGTCTTTGGCGCCAAAGCGCCCGATGTCCGACGGCTGCTCGCCGTTTTCGTTGGGCTGACTCCCGTCGGCTTCCACCGTCTCCGGCGAGTTCGCGTCCGGCTGAATACCCAGCGCCAGCTGCACCTCTTTGGTGATACTGGGCATGTTCTTCATTTCGCCCTTCGGTTGAAGATCGGAGAAATAGACGTTGGGGAAAGCCAGGCCAATGTGCAGGTGCTTCGAGTAGGTTACGTAAGCGGCAAAGAACAGGATGCCCAAGATGTGGAACCACCAGGAGAACCGCTCGTAGGCCACCAGCGCGGTATCGCTCAGCCCCGTGAAGAGCGGTTTCAGGTACTGGCTGATCAGGAAATCGGGCACGACGCCCTTCAAATCGCCGTAGTAGCCAACGCCCCGGTCGCGCAGCACACTGTCCGACGCGTTCCAGGTCAGGAAGGCAATCATGAGCACGATCTCGAAGACCAGAATAAGCGTGGCGTCGAGGCGGGGCCAGCGCGGGCGCATCTCCTCGTGATTGTCAGCTTGCAGGCGGGGCACGCGGGTCAGGTAGCGGCGGCTCAGAAAGACCACGCAAACGGCCAGCACGCCGAAGGCCAGCACCTCGAACACGTTGATCAGGAACGGGTAGACGGGCGCGATGTAGGGCGCAAAGACCCGGTGCGTACCCAGGAGACCATCGATAATGATCTCCAGAATCTCTAGGTTGATGATCACAAACCCCAGGTAGATAACCAGGTGCATTAGTGCCACGGTGAGGTTGGTAAACATCTTTTTCTGCCCAAACGCCACCAGCAGCATCACCTGAAACCGTTCGGCCGCGTTGCCGGAGCGATCTTCGGGACGACCCAGGTTAATGGCGCTGGCAATGTATTTTACCCGCCGGGTGATGATGACGGCCGCCGCCGCCAGCGCAAGAGCAAACAGAATTTGTTGAACGATGTGCATGTAAGGATTTATAAAAGATGACTGACGATGTACAAAGTAGCGATCATTTTACAGGCTAACCAGACGACTAAACGCACTGACCACCAACCGATAGCGACTGGCACAGCCGGAGCTAACCGTGTAGTAGAAACTTTTTTTCGGGCTTAGGGTTGCAAAACCTGTATCTGCCCCCTACTTTTGCACCCACGTTTGACACACAGACGTCGCGGTGATGTAGCTCAGTTGGTAGAGCAAAGGACTGAAAATCCTTGTGTCGGCGGTTCGATTCCGTCCATCACCACCGCGCCGAGCCTCACTGCTCATGAAAGCCTTCCCCATCGGGAAGGCTTTTTTATTGGCCCAACTGGCCGTTGCAGGCCACAGACCGGCAACAAAGGTTTGCGATGGAAGCGAATTACTGACACTGACTTTCATGGCGGCGAAGGTACATATTTTTTTGAATAGTATGCATGCATACTATTTCTGCTATATTTGTGCTTATTCCGAACTAACTTTTGTTATTACAGAAAAGACGTAACGAGCGGTCTGTCGCTACACGCGGAACGCTACGGTTACGCCTCTACGAATATGGACGCATACATTGTTGCTGGCTATCGTAGCCCCGTTGGTAAAGCCCCGCGCGGTGGCCTTCGTCTGACCCGCCCCGACGACCTTGCGGCAGAAGTTATCAAGCATTTGCTGGCGCAGGTGCCCAACCTTGACCCCGCCCGCGTTGAAGATCTGATTGTTGGCAATGCCGTGCCGGAGGCCGAGCAGGGCATGCAGATTTCGCGCTACATCGCGCTGCTGTCACTGCCCAATAGCGTACCCGGCATGACCATCAACCGCTATTGCGGCTCGGGGCTGGAAGCCATTGCCATTGCATCGGCCAAAATCCACGCCGGGCTGGCCGACTGCATCATCGCGGGCGGCACCGAGTCGATGTCGATGGTGCCGGTGATGGGCTGGAAGACAGCGCTTAACTACAATATCGCTCAGGCGCACCCCGATTATTACATTGGCATGGGCCTGACCGCCGAGCAAGTCGCTCAGCAGTTCAACATCAGCCGCGACGCGCAAGATGAGTTTGCCCTCGAATCACACCAGAAAGCGCTGAAAGCACAGGCCGACGGCAAGTTTGCCGAGGAGATTGTGCCGATTAACGTGAAAGAAACGTACTTCGATGCCGATAGCGGCAAGAAGAAAACCCGCGAATGGACCGTTGCCCAGGATGAAGGGCCCCGTAAAGACACGAGCGCCGACGGACTGGCCAAACTGAAGCCGGTTTTTGCGGCGGGCGGTTCGGTAACGGCCGGTAACTCCTCACAGACGTCGGACGGTGCTGCGTTCGTGATTGTGATGTCGGAACGGCTGGTGAATGAGTTAAGCCTGAAACCGGTAGCCCGGATGATGTCGTACGCGACGGCCGGGGTGGAACCGCGCATTATGGGCATCGGACCCGTGGCGGCTATTCCCATCGCGCTGCAGAAAGCCGGTCTGAAGCAGGATGACATCGATCAGATCGAGTTGAACGAAGCCTTTGCCGCTCAGTCGCTGGCTGTTATTCAGGAACTGGGTCTCGACCGCAGCAAAATCAATCACAACGGCGGGGCCATTGCCCTGGGCCATGCCCTCGGCTCAACCGGTGCTCGCCTGTCGGTACAGCTGCTGAACGAGATGCGCCGCCGCGACGAAAAATACGGCATGGTGTCGGCCTGCGTAGGTGGCGGGCAAGGTGTCGCTGGTATCTTCGAGCGCATCAACTAACGCATACGCTTTCCAACTAGAAGGGCGTTTTCCGAGCAGACCACGATTGTTCTGCTCGGAAAACGCCCTTTTTATAACGTACCTGGGGTTAAGTTCCGGTCAACGTGCCGGAGGCAACGTCTCGTCGGGCGATTTGACCAACCCCCGATGATCGTGTGTGTCGTCGCTTCGTAGCTTCTTGCCGGTTTCTCTGATGGCTTCTTCGACGGAGTGCGATTTTCGCAGATCACTGGCCTGTCGCGTCAGCTCGGCCATGGTGTGGTAATGTTCGCACAGAATCTGTAGCTCCTGTTCCGTGAGCTCTTCAACCGAAACGAGCCGATTGCTGGCGCCTTTGGTGGCGGCAATCAGCTCGTTTAGCTTAAGCTGAACCGCCAGCGATTCTTTATTCTGGGCTTTCTGAATGACAAAAACCATCAGGAAGGTGATGATGGTGGTCCCGGTGTTGATCACCAGCTGCCAGGTTTCGGAGTAGTGGAAAACCGGTCCTGTAACCGCCCAGATCAGTACGGTGCCCAGCGCTAACAGGAAAGCGGTTGAGCTGCCGGTGATGCGCGTAATCTTGAGCGCAAACTGATCGAACCGCTCCGACCAGCCTTGATGCGGCTTGACGTCATGGGAAAGGGTCGTGTCTGTCATATCGAGTGAAGTGTTTTGCGGTGAACGTTGGCTTCTGCGTAAACGCCTTATTCGTACCAAACGGCCTGCCGAATACCATTAAAATGATTATAAATCGAGCAACGGCCCCAACCGTTCGCCAGGTTAAACAAGGCTACGCCACCGCTGCTGTGTTGACCAGTGGCGGTGGCGTAGCCTTGTTTACTGAGATCAGGCTGTGAGGGCCTCTTCCCGCTTCGCCTGCTTTTTGCGATGCTGCCGCGTGTAGATCAGGTCGTACATAACGGGCAGGATGAGCAGCGACAGAATGGTGCTGGTGATCAGCCCGCCGATCATGACGGTGGCCAGCGGCTTTTGCGTTTCGGAACCGATGCCCGTTGAGAGGGCCGCCGGCAATAGCCCCAACGAGGCCATCAGGGCGGTCATCACGATGGGTCGCACGAGCGAAATGGCGCCTTCACGCACGGCATCGTTGATATTCATCTTATTATGCTGATTTTCCTTGAAACGTCCCAGCAGAATCACCCCGTTGAGTACCGATACACCAAATAGGCAGATAAACCCAACGCCCGCCGAGATGCTGAAGTTAATGCCCGTCAGCCACAGCGACAGGAAGCCTCCGATCAGGGCAAACGGTACGTTCAGAATGACGAGTGTGGCGTCGAGCGCCGACCCAAACGTGAAGAGCAAGATCAGGAAGATCATCACTATGGAGATGGGCACGACCATTTCCAGCGTTTTTTCGGCGCGGGTCTGGTTTTCAAACTCACCCGCCCAGCGCATCCGGTAGCCGTCGGGCAGTTTGACCTTCTGAGCCACGGTTTTCTGCGCTTCGGCGATGGTACTGCCCAAATCGCGGCCTCGCACCGAGAATTTGATGGCGATAAACCGGGCGCTGTTTTCGCGATACACGAACGCCGGACCCGACTGCGTGCCGATGGTGGCAATCTCTTTCAGGGGCACTTTGGCGCCCGAGCGGGTCGGCACCAGCAGGTTCTCGATCAGTTCGGGCGAGTAGCGGAACTGCTCACCGTAGCGCACCTTCACGTCGTAGCGGCGTTCGCCTTCAAAATATTGCGTCACGGTCTTGCCCCCAATCGCCGTTTCGATCACCGACTGCGCCATCTCCGTAGGTACGTTGTACAGCGCGAGTTTCTGCGGGTCGAGCGTGATCCGGAATTCCGGCTGCCCCAGGTTGCGGAACACCCCGAGGTCTTCCACGCCGTTGATCGTCCGCATCACGTTGTAGACCTGCGTGGCTTCCTTGTCGAGTACGTTCAGGTCCTGCCCGATGATCTTGATCGCCATCGACCCTTTTACGCCCGATACGGCCTCTTCCACGTTGTCAGAAATGGGTTGCGAGAAGCCAAACGTAACACCCCGGAAACGAGCCAGTTTCTGGCGCATCTGTTCGATCAGCTCTTCTTTGCTCACCGCCTTGCCGTTGTTGCGCTCGGGCCAGTCTTCTTTCGGGTACAGGTCCACGAAGAATTCGTTGTTGAAGAAGCCCGTCGGGTCGGTACCGTCGTTGGGACGGCCCGTTTGCGAAATTACGCCGCGCACTTCGGGGAATTCGCTGAACACCGCCCGGAACTTGCGGGTGTAGGCGTAGCTTTCGTCGAGCGACACCGAATAAGGCAGGCTGGCCCGCACGTAAATCGAGCCTTCGTTCAGGCCCGGCAGAAACTCGGAACCGACCCGCGTCAGAAAGAGGAAACCCGATACCAGCAACGCCCCCACGGCAATACCGATGATGGTTTTGGGCTTACGAATGGCCCAGTCGAGGGCGGGTGTGTACCCTTTAGTGAGCCCTTCGACCAGCGGGTTATGCCGCTCGCGGACGTTCTTTTTCAGGAAGAGCGAACACAGTAAGGGAATGAGCGTAAGGCTCACGATCAGGGCACCAAGCAGCGCGAAGCCGATCGTCCAAGCGAGTGGACTGAAGAGTTTGCCTTCGACTTTCTGGAAGGCGAAAATGGGCAGCAGGGCCGTGATGATGATGATCTTAGCGATGAAGATCGACTTGCCCACTTCGGTGGCCGTGCCCGCAATCCAGCTTAGCTTCGCCCGCTTGTTGAACTGCATCATCCCCATGGTTTCGGCCCGGTGCGCCAGCATGACAAACACCCCTTCGACCATCACCACGGCCCCATCGATGATGATCCCGAAATCGAGTGCGCCGATACTGAGCAGGTTGGCCGTCATGCCCCGCGCTTTCAGGCAGACAAAGGCAAAGAGCAGCGCCAGCGGAATTACAATGGCCACGGTGAGCGTGGTGCGCCAGTCAGCCAGGAACAGCAGCAGGATGACCGTAACGAGGAAAATACCCAGAAACACGTTTTCGCCCACCGTATGCATGGTGTAGTTATTCAGCGTGGTGCGGTCGTAGAAGGTTTTGATCTTCACGTCCTTGGGCAGGATCGAATTGTTCAGCTCGTCGATCTTCTCTTTCAGGGCGGGAATTACCTCGTTGGGGTTTTCGCCTTTCCGCATCACCACGATGCACTCAACCACGTCGTCCTGCTTGTTGCGACCCACGATACCCAGCCGGGGCTGGAAGGATTCGCGCACCGTGCCCACGTCACGTACCCGGACCGGCACGCCGTTGACGTTATCGATGATAATGCCCGCCACGTCTTCGGGTTTGGTGAGCAGGCCAATGCCCCGCACCACGAGCGACTGATTGCCTTGTTTGATCACATCGCCCCCCACGTTGATGTTGCTCTGGTGAATGGCATCATCCACGTCGAGCGTCGTAAAGCCGTAGTTAGCTAGCAGCGTAGGGTCGAGACTTACCTCGATGGTTTTCACTTTCCCGCCGAAGCTCACCACGTCGGCAATGCCAGGAACACTCTTGATCTGCCGCTCGATCACCCAGTCCTGGATGGATTTCAGCTCGGTGATGTCTTTGGTTTTGCTTTCCAGCGTGAACCGATAAATCTCGCCCGTCGGGCCATACGGCGGCTGAATTTCAGCCTGCACGCCTTCGGGCAGATCGACGTTGGCGATGCGGTTGGCCACGTTAGTCTGTGCCGTGAAATTGTCGACGCCATCGTCGAAAATCATGGTCACGACAGATAGCCCAAACAGCGACACCGACCGCAGCGTCGTCTTGCGCGGCACCGAGTTCAACTCGGTTTCGAGCGGGATGGTCACGTAGCGCTCCACCTCCTCGGCTGATCGGCCCGGCCATTGCGTGATCACAATGGTGTTGGTGTTGGTCACGTCGGGAAACGTCTCGACGGGGGTATTCAGAAAGCTCACCACGCCGCCCACAATCAGGAGCAGGATGCCGAAGAACACCGCAAAGCGGTTCGTCAGCGAGAAGGTGATGATACTGCGAATGAACTTGTTCATAAGCTTAAAGAGCGAACGAATGAACGAGCGAAAGAGCGATGCCTACACCGCAAGAGAAACAGGCCCCGGCAGGCCACTCTTTCATTCGTTCACTCATTATTTTTAGTCCGTTAAATCATTGTATAGCAGCAGACTTCCTTCCGTCACGACGGTGTTGCCGGGCTTTAGGTTACCCCCTTCCACGAAGGCATAGCGAGTCGTGTTTTTCTCCACGTTCACTTCCCGCACTTCGTATTTGTCTTTACCTGTTTGCAGAATCACGTAGTAATGGTCGCGGTCGAAAACGACGGCTTTCTGGGGCACCGCGAGCACATTGGCCGACGTACCCCCTACCGGACTGGCACCGCCGTTGTTGCCTACGTGCACGTGGATGGTGGCAAACATATCGGGTTTGAGCAGCCCGTCTCTGTTGTCGAGCACAATCCGCACCTTGAGCACCCGCGCCTGATTGTCGAGGATGCTGCTCACGTTGTCGATGTGGCCGCGAAACGTGCGGTCGGGATAAGCCAGCACCTGCACGTCGACGGCTTCACCCTGCTGAATCTGGGGAATATCCTGCTCATAGACGTTGGCCATCACCCAGATCCGTTGCAAGCTCGAAATGGTGTAGAGCGGGTTCTGGTTGTCGGCGCGCAGGTCCTGACCCGTGTTCACGTTCTTTTCGACGATGTAACCGCCAATGGGGGCTTTCACCGTGAAGTACGGCTGCCCGTTGCTGGCGTTGGTGCCACCGTAAACCCGCAGCACGTTGGCCGACTTACCCAACTCTTCCTGCGCTTTCTTGAGGTTGTTTTTGGCCGTCAGCATATCCGTCTGCGAGGCAAACCCAGCTTTGAACTGCGCTTCGGTGTTTTTCAGCGCCTGTTGCGCCACTTCCAGATCGGCCTTATCCGACTGGTAGTTGTTCACATAATTCGAGATATCGCCCGAGCGGATCACGGCCAGGTCCTGCCCCTTTTTTACGTAAGCGCCCAGCGTTACGTTGGCTTTCTCGACGTTGCCCGATACCAGCGGAAACACCCGCACGACGTTGTCCTGGTCGAAGGTAACAGTACCGTTGAGCGTCAGTTCGTTTTCGGGGTTCATGCGCCGAACCGAATCGGTCAGAAAGCTGGCCGTTGAATCAGCGGCAGACGTGGGTACGTTGGCCGCTTTTTCGTCCTGTTTATGCCCACAGGCAGCCAGCAGCAGCAGGGCGGGAATGATGAGGTGTGTCGTTTTCATGGAGTCGAAAAGTGAGAGCGCGAAAGAGTGAATGCGGAACGTACCTGCGAAGAGCATTTCGCTCATTCACTCGTTCACTCATTAAAAGAAGCGCGTGTTGGTTACGTAATCGAGCTGTTGCTGGCTCTGAAACAGGTTGTTAAGCAGATTGATGTGGTTGAGTTGCGCCTGTTGGTAGGTCCTGATTTTGTCGAGGTAATCGAGCAAGCCAATGACACGGCCATTGTAGGCCTTGGTAGCTTCCGTCGAGATCGTCTGGATGCGGTCGAGGTAACCAGCGGGGCGATCGTTCAACTGTGCGTAATAGGCGTTGAGTTTGTCGTAGGCGTTGAGCACATCGCTCTGCACCACGGCCTGCTGGTTTTCGACGCCCGCCTCCGCTGTTTTCGACGCCAATTCGGCGGCTCGAATGCCCCCCTGATTGCGGTTGCGCACGGGCAGATCCATCGCCGCCTGTAGTCCCGTAAAGTTGGTGAAGGCGTTGCCGTACCGCTCATACAGCACACCCAGCGTCAGATCGGGCGTGCGTCGGGCCTTTTCGAGGGTCAGGCTACGCTGCGCGTTGGTGATCTGTTCCTGCGTCAGGGCCAAGTCGGGCCGGTTGGTCAGGGCCGAGTCGAGCGCCGACGCCAGCACGGGCATCGGTTTGGTGGTCACGGGCAATTCGGTCGGTAAAATGAACGTACCGGCGCTCTGACGAAGCAGGACCCGTAGCGTCGCCTGCTCATCGGCAATCTGCGCCCGGTAGTTCGAGATGTTGGCTTGCAGGTCACGGTTGGCCACGTCGAGCCGGGTTACCTCATACTGGGCTGCGCCGCCCGTTTGCAACGCAATCCGCGTCGACTCGACGAGCCGCTGCTGCCTGGCCAATTCGGCCTGAAACAGGTTCAGCGCCTGCAAGTCGAAATACAAATCGGCGTAGGTGCTGTAAAGTTGGTAGCGGATCGACCGCAGTACGTCGCGAAAGGCGATCTGCGCCAGACTGCGGTTGCTTTCGGCCAGCGCAATCAGTTTGCTACGCTTACCCGCCAGCAGAATCACCTGCTGAAGTTGCAGGGCAACGTACCCACTGTTGAATGTCTGCGCGTTGAGTTCGGCCTGCGACGGTGTCGCCAGTGGCAGCACTTTTCCCGTGTTGGGGTTATACAGGTTGGTTTGAAACCACAGGTTTGGGTTGGGGCGCAGACCCGCCTGCGTGATGTTGGCACCAGCGATATCGATCTGGTATTTCTGAGCCAGCAACTGGTAGTTTCGCGCTAGCACCTGCGCTTCCAGTTGAGGCAGATTCAGGCGAATGGTGTCGGTAGCCGTTGGTGTGGTGGGCACATCAACAGTGCGGGGCTGAGCCTGCGCGGCCAGGCCAATGAGCCAAAACAGATTAGAAAACAACCAGCTTCTGGGGCCGCTTCCAATGCTAAAAGTCATAGTAATAACAGCGTTCGGTGTAGTAGTCGGCCCTATGTAGAATTACATCGGCTTTCTGGCTGCAAGTACTCGTGGTGCTGTTAAGGGCCGCTTAAAGAGCTATTAAGCCTGTCTTAAATACCTTGTTGTTTATCCTTAGTTTTATCATGGCCTTTTAATTAACCCCTCATCTGTCTTTAATACCCCCCCGGTAGGTTGCGCGCTTTCGCCAGATCACACTGAGCCATGCGCTTTCTCATCAGCCGTACCCCTTGTTTCGTTCTCCTTTTTTCCGCGCTTTCTTTTTCCGCCATCGCTCAGAAAGACAACAACAATAATTACCTGGACTCATCCAGCAATTGGAGCTTACACTACCAGTTCACAACGATTGTGCAGGGCCACACGGGCTTCCGGGGCGCTGGGTACGTTGGCCGAAACACGCTCAGCGATTTACCCGACACAACGCTTTCGGTCACGACAACCCTGTTTGTGGGGCGGCGGCTCTGGAAAGGCGCCGGCCTCTACCTTAACCCGGAGATTGCGGGCGGGCGGGGTGTGGGGCACCGCGATCCGAGTGCGCCTTACGACGAGACGCTCTACAATGCAGCGGTAGGGCTGGGTGGCTTTCCCAACGGCGAATCGTTCCGGATCGGGAGTGCCAAGCCCGCCGTGTATGTGGCTCGCTTTTATATGGAGCAGGTGTTTGCGCTGCCCGGTGCCCAGCCGGAGAACATCGAATCGGAGGCGAACCACGTGAAGCAGCAACGGCCCGACGCCCGCGTGGTCATTACGGCGGGGAAATTTTCGGTGGCCGATATTTTCGACAACAACCGCTACTCACATGACCCCCGCACCCAATTTATGAACTGGTCGCTGATGAGCTACGGCGCCTGGGATTACCCCGCCAACACGCGTGGCTATACCTGGGGGCTGGCGCTAGAATATGTGCGGCCCGCCTATGAACTGCGCGTAGCCTACAGCCTTATGCCCAAAACGGCCAATGGCGGCGTGCTTGACTGGAACGTGGGGCAGTCGGGGGGGCTGACGGTCGAGCTGGAAAGCCGCTATCGCCTGCTGAAACAGCCCGGCACGGTGCGGCTGCTTGGCTTCCGCAACACGTCGAAAGCGCCGCACTACGCCGACGCCACGCAGCGGCTGCTAACCGGCACGTATAACCCAGACCGACCCTACATTATATATGGTGATCAATATGGCGGGGTGAAGTATGGTTTCGGGCTGAGTCTTGAGCAGCCTCTGGCCCGGAATAGCGGCCTGTTTGCCCGCGTCAGCTGGAACGATGGCAAAACGGCGACCTGGGCCTTTACCGAAATTGACCGGAGCCTGGCGGTGGGGGCGTTTCTGGCCGGTCATGCCTGGGGGCGGCCCGAAGACGCGCTGGGCATTGCGGGGGTCGTCAACGGACTATCGCCCGAACACGTGGCCTTTCTGAATGCAGGCGGCGTGGCCTTTATGCTCGGTGATGGCCGACTACCCAATTACCAGACGGAGCAGATTCTGGAGGCCTTTTACAAGACCCGCCTCACCCGCACCCTGTTCCTAACCGCCGACTACCAGCTGATCGACAACCCCGGCTACAACGGCGACCGCGGCCCGGTGAACCTGTTCGCTATACGTACCCACGTGGAATTTTAAAACAGAGGACTATTTTTTTACTCTTCCGCCAGCACGCGCGAGATATTCATGCGGTAGACGCCTAACGCGGGCAGCGCCGCCGATACCAGCCCGATACCAATGGCGACGGCAAGCAGCCACCATTCGTCGGGCAGGATGGCGAGGTTGGCAAGGCTGTAATGGTAGTTTCCCTCGACAAACTGCGACAGCAGCCACAGCCCCAGCCGGCTGATGGCCAACCCGGCAACGAAGCCAATCAGCGCCAATACCAGTCCTTCGAGTAATAACATTCCGAATAGCTGCGCCCGCGTGGCCCCCATCGAGAGCATCAGCGCCATTTCATAGCGGCGTTCTTTCAGCGAGTTGTAGAGCGATACAAACACGCTGATACCCGCCACGATGATAATGGCCAGGGCCAGCCCGCGCAGGGTTTGCACGCCAACGCCCAGCAGTTCAAACAGCCGGTTTACCTCAATGGCTGGCAGGGCCGCCTGTAGCTTCGAATTGTTGTCGATGCCCCGCTTGAGCATCATCCCCATCGGGTTACGGAATTTGATCAGCATGGCCGTGATCTCGGGGCCGGGGCCAGCTTCGTGCTCGTCGGGGCCTTCCTCTGATACCGCTGCGCCCGGCCCGTCAGCGCCCGCAGGTACGTTGGCCGCTACCTCGTCGTGGTGTTCTTCATGCTCGTCGTGTCCGGCTTCACCATCTTCGTGCTCCTCATGGTTGTGCACCGCCCAGATGCTCGACACGTTGGTCAGGATGAGCTGATCGCAGACGCTGTTGCTGGGGGCCAGAATGCCGACCACCTTGTATTTTTTGTCGCCATGTTCTTCGCCATTGGCGTCCAGCCCGTGCTGACTGGCGAATGAATCGCCAACTTTCAGGCCTGTGATTTCGGCCACGCGCGGGCCAAGCACCACCTCCAGATCGGCCGCGAAGGGTTTTCCCTCACCAATGGTAGCCCCGAAGTGATCGAGGTATTTCTGGTTGGTACCCACGATACGAAACGAGCGGTAGCTGTCGCCCATCGCCAGCGGAATCGCCGTTTTGATGAGCGGATTGCGCGTCAGGCGTTGGGCTTCCTCAAGCGGAATATTGCCGGTGGGTGAGTCGATCTGGTAGATACTCGACAGAATCAGTTGCAGCGGCGATCCTTTGGCCCCAATGACCATATCGATCCCGCGCACGTTGCGGCTAAACTGATCCTGCAATTGCTTGTTGAGCAGCAGCAGCAGCGAAATAATGGCAATCCCCAGCGTCATCAGCAGGCCGCTCAGGAAGCTGCTCAACGGCTTATCTTTCAGGTTACTCCACGAAATCTTGGCGAGGTTCATAAATAAAGAGTGAAAGAAGGAATGAGCGACGGCGGAAACCCGCGCCCGACGGGGTCAGATCGGCAGAGAAAAATGATGGCTACTGATACGGAATCGTTTGTTCAGGTAAAGGCGGTGGGCCTCGGCGCGGTTCTCGCCATGGCCCGAATCCAGCGAGACCTGCTGAAAACCAGCCTGCCTAGCATGGTCGATCACAAAATCGAGCAACGCGCCTGCGTAACCATTACCCCGCGCCGTCGGCAGCGTGGAAAGATCATCGATATAAATCGTTTTGCCCGATACCAGCAGGGTCATTTTCCGAAAGGTAATCACAGCGGGCGCGTCGGTCTCGTCGCCGAGATCGACAAACGCCACGCTAAACCGCTCATGGGCCTGCTGCTCCTGCACAAGCGCCAGAATCTGTTCGGCAGTCAGGTGGGGACGCAGCGCCAGTAGGGCGGGTAAACAACGACGCAGGTCGGCTTCGGTTTGGGCAAGACGAATGAGCATAACGATGATGAGGGTGAGTAGACCGGTTAGAGTGCCGCCCGAATGCCCTGTAGCATAGCGTCGCCACCCCGCGTCAGCACGGCTTCGGCAAGGTCGTGACCCAGTTTTTCGGCCTCAGCAGGTGGCCCCACAAAGGTTTCGCGCAGCCACTCGTTGCCATCAAGGCTGATGATACCACCCGTCAGGCTGACCTGGCCCTCGGTCGTGTGGGTCGCCAGCGCAAACACGGGAATGCTACAGCCACCTTCCAGCCGACGCAGGTAAGCCCGTTCGGCTTTCACGCACACTTCGGTTGGTTCATGATTGGTCAGTCGACGAACGGCGGCCAGCTTATCGAGGGGCAGTGTATCGGCCACTTCAATGGCCACACTCCCCTGCCCCACGGCTGGCGTAAAGTCGTCGGTGGGCAAATGTTCGGCAATGAGGTCATCATAGTGCATCCGGTGTACGCCCGCATAGGCCAGTAGCAGCGCGTCGCATTGGCCTTCGTCGAGTTTGCGCAGGCGCGTTTGCAGGTTGCCGCGCATATCGACGACCTTGATGTGCGGACAGTAATGCTTCAGCATAGCTACCCGCCGCGTTGACGACGTACCCACGACGAAAGCCTGCCCACTCGTCAGCGAGAGAGTGGTATCACGGCTGACGAGCACATCGTTCACCCGTTCGCGTTCGGTAAAGGCAATAAGGCTCAGATCAGCGGGGAGGCTCGATTGCAAGTCTTTGGCCGAATGCACGGCGATGTCGATCTGCCCGGCGCGGAGCTGATCTTCCAGTTCCTGCGTAAATACGCCCTTGCTTCCTATCTTCGACAGCGACCGGTCCAGGATCTGATCGCCTTTGGTTTCAATCAACACCAGTTCAGACGTGAGGCCACCCGCCTGAAGCAATTCCTGTATGTATTCAGCCTGCCAGAGTGCCAGCCGGCTGCTACGGGTTCCAATCCGAATATGCATAGTACAAAGGTACAAACCATTAGCGGACGCGTGATGAGCTACAATGGATTGGCTGCACCGCTGAAGCCGTTCAGCCGCTACGATCTCTACAGTTGTGCGCAATTTTTGCCACACTGTTTCCCACATCCCACACTAGCTTCAACGCCAGTAACAACCCGCCAAAAAGGCTGATTTTGAGCCAGAATGGCTGTTTTCTCTGACACATTGGCGTTAAAAAAGCGCATTTTTCAGGTCGGCACAGGATTTGAATAATGGTATGCAGAACAGTAAACAACCAATACGATGAGAGCCATAGATCATGTGTTTAAAGGGAACGGCGGTCAGATCGACCTGCTGAACACCTTATACGGTGGGTCGAGTATGACCAATATGGACGTGAAACGTGAAGACGAGCGTCTGGTCATCAAACTGTCGGCCCCCGGCGTTAGTGCCAACGCGTTCAACGTACTGGTTGAAGGCAGCAAACTGGTGCTGTACACGTTGTTGGTGCAGGATAGCGACGAGGCATCGCAGCGTCTTGCCGTACCAATGTTTCTGAAAGTGGTAGACATCCCTGAGTTTATCGATGCCGAGCAGATCGAAGCCGAGCACGATCATGGTCAGGTAATGGTGTACCTGCCCTTTAAAGACGAAGAACATCTGCATCGCAAGATCGATATCAAGAATCTCTTCTAATGCTAGTGTTTTGCCTCTCAGGGCTACCTAAGTCGCCCTGTCAATCATAGATGCGTGCCGCCCAGCCTTACGAGGTTGGGCTTTTTTTTGCCCGACGCACTAGCGGCCTGATGGTATCCCACTCTACCGCTACCACGCAGCTCAAAAACAGCCCAAACAAGGCAAGATGGTATGGCACCGATAACCAGAGGTTGCGAATCTGGATAAACGAAGCCAGGTAAATCAATAGGCCCCCACCGGCAACGTACCCAACTGCCGATGCTACGTTATACGGAACAGGGTAATGCTTTTCGCCCAATACGTAACAGAGCGCCATCATCACGAAGCTGGAAATCAGAAATGCCCACGCGCACCCCATGTAGCCCAACTGCGGTATCAGCAGCCAGTTGAGCAGGAACGTTACGGCCAACCCTACGACGGTGATCAGCGTGCCGTATTTCGTCTTATCGGATAGCTTGAACCAGAACGAAATATTGTAATACACGCCCAGAAACAGGTTGCCCAGCATCAGCAGCGGCACCACGCCCAGCCCCACCCGGTACTTTTTCGACAGCACCAGGCCGGCCAAGTCCATATTCAGGCTGACGGCAACCCACAGTGCCACGCACACGATTACAAACCATTTGGTAACCCGCGCCAGCAAATCGGGCGCGTTTTTGTCTTCTGCCTTCCCAAAGAAAAACGGTTCCGCCGCAAACTTAAACGACTGAATGGCAAGGCTGATAAATACCGACAGCTTGAAGCACTGCCCGTAAATGCCCAGCGCATCTTCGGCAGTCTGCCCCGGATAAAAGCCGTCGGGCAGGAATTCGCGCAGAAAGAGGCGGTCAGTGAGGTTGTTGAGCACAGCCGCCAGCCCCGTCAGCATAATCGGGAAGGCGTAGGTGACCAGCGTTTTGGCTTCGGGCCACGCCAGTGTGAAGCGGAAGCCCCGGAAAGCGTTGCGCAGGATCAGGAAATAAAGCGCATTGGCCAGCAGGTTGGCCAGCAGAATATAGCCGGGGCCAATACTGGGCCGGTAGAAGAAATTCGCCAGCGGTTGCAGTTGGGGCAGGTAATCGCCCTCGGTGATGTCTTTGCAGAGGATCACGAAAAACACGTTCAGCAGCACGTTCAGGCCAATGTTGATGAGCTTGGCAATCACAAACTGCTTCGCTCTCCCCTCGACCCGCAGCCGCGCAAACGGAATAGCCATGATCGCGTCGATGCCCACGAGCAAGGCTGCCCATTGAATAAACAGCACTTCATCGGGGTATCCCATCGCTTGGGCAAGCGGTACCGAAAACACCAGAATCAGCGCCGTAGCGACCGCGCTGATGGTAGCGACAATGCTCAGCGTACGGCTGAAGACCTGCACTCGCTCGGCTTCGTTTTCAGCCCCCTTGTTGCGGGCGGCAAACCGAAAAAAAGCCGTTTCCAGCCCCAGCGTGTATATGGTCAACAATACACCGATCCAGGCGTAGAGCGTTACGTTCGACGCCAGCGAGGCGGGCTGCTTAAACGCGTACGTCTGAATAGGAGCCAGCAAGAAATTGACCGACCGCGCGGCAATGGTGCTGATACCATAGAGCGCCGTATCGCTGGCTAATTTTTTAAATGCACTCAAGGAAGTAGAAGTCTCGTCGGGAACGTACCCAGTTCCGCCAGGTACGTTGCAAAAGTACACCATACATCAGCCCGATGGCACATGCCGCCGCAGAACTGGCTTCTTCGCGTACACCAATGCCAACACCTTATGAAATGAGTAAAGCAACTGCATCTCTCTTTTCAACGAACCCCTGCTCTGGTCATGCGTTTCTTGCTCGTCCTGCCTATCGTATTGGTCTTCATAGTCCACACCGCTAGAGGCCAGGCTCATTTAGTACCTACCGATGGCTATTTTACACCTTCAGGTTCTGAACAGGCCTATTACCGCACGCTGCGGCAGAAATTGCTCGTTGGCCTTAGCGATGACAGAGGGCCAATGGCGCTGATTGTCGTTCAGCCTACGTTTCAGCCAGAGTACATACTTCATCTGTCCCGAAAAGGACCGGATCACACGCTCACAGTCCGTACGTGTCACCGCATCATCTGGTCCTTGTTAAAGCAACAGAATGGAGCTGATAGCGTGGCCAGTTTACCGCTCATCGAACACCGGCGGTTGATCGATCCGTCCCTGTTTGCGCAGTTAACCGAACTGTTCATTACCTGCACGAATCAGGCACACTACCGCAAACGAAAACGCCCAATCTCGGTAGCAGGCTCACCAGCGCTCATCGAACTCGATGTGGGCGTCGATGGCACTTATTATGACTTCGTGGCTTCAGATGGTGGACGTACCTGGTCGGGCAGAACCTATTCGCCAGCGGACCGGTCCTTGATGGGTGAACTGGTAGCCCTCACCGACGATCTCGTTGCTTTGGCCAACGGAAAAGGTACCGAAGCCGGGCTGCGGGTACGTACCCAGCGCTTATACAAAAAGATCGCGGCAGAATAGGTTATCTTTGTGGCCTGTTAATGAACCGGGTAGCGGGCCTGCCGGGTTCGGTTACCCATTTTACAATCCTGATGAAAATCTCTGCTGCGCTGCTGTCTGTGTATTACAAAGACGGCCTCGAACCCATTGTCCGACTGCTCCACGAACAGGGCGTTACGCTCTACTCGACCGGTGGTACCCAGACGTTTATCGAACAGTTGGGTATTCCCGTTATCCCCGTCGAATCGCTCACCGGCTACCCGTCGATCTTCGGGGGGCGCGTAAAAACGCTGCACCCGGCCGTATTCGGGGGCATCCTCTACCGCCGCGACAACGAGGGCGACGTGGCGCAGGCGCAACAGCACAGCATTCCCGCCATCGACATGACGGTGGTCGATCTGTATCCGTTTGAAGAAACCGTCGCCTCGGGGGCGTCAGCGGATGACATCATCGAGAAAATCGACATCGGGGGTATTTCGCTCATCCGGGCGGGGGCCAAAAACTTCCAGGATTCACTCATCGTATCGTCACGTACCCAATACGCCGACATCCTGCGCGTGCTCACCGAAACCGACGGGCAGCCTGACCTGGAAACCCGGCGGCGCTATGCGATGGAAGCCTTCGCCACTACGTCGCACTATGACACCGCCATCCACGCCTATTTCGCCGGACAAACCCCGGCTTCAACCAGGGGGACGGGCAACGGCCCCGCAGTCTCATTGCGTTACGGCGAAAACCCGCATCAGCAGGCAACGTTCTACGGCGACCTCGACGCCATGTTTGACAAACTGCACGGTAAAGAGCTGTCGTTCAATAACCTGGTCGACGTCGACGCCTGCGTGGGCCTGATTGACGAGTTTCAGAACGACGGTCCCACATTTGCGATCATCAAGCACACCAACGCCTGCGGTATTGCCTCGGCTCCCACGGCGGTTGAAGCCTATACCAAAGCCCTCGCCTGTGATCCGGTATCGGCCTTTGGCGGCGTGGTCATCACCAACGTACCGGTCGACCTCGCCACGGCGCAGGAACTCAACAAGCTGTTCATGGAAATCCTGATCGCACCTGCTTACGAGCCGGAAGCCCTGGAGCTGCTTAAATCGAAGAAAAACCGCATTCTGCTGACGCGTCGGCCTGTCGAGCTTCCCAACAAGCTGGTCAAAACCATCCTGAACGGCGTGCTCGAGCAGGACAAAGACAACGTCGCCGAAACCGCCGATCAGTTCAAGACTGTGACCGATAAGGCCCCGACAGCCGACGAGTTGAAAGCCCTCGAATTTGCGCTCAAAGTGTGCAAACACACTAAGTCGAATACCATCGTACTGGCTAAACCCGGCGTATTGCTGGCGAGCGGCGTTGGTCAGACGAGCCGGGTCGATGCGCTGCGGCAGGCGATCGAAAAAGCCCACTCGTTTGGTTTCGACCTAACCGGATCGGTCATGGCGTCCGACGCCTTCTTCCCCTTCCCCGACTGCGTCGAAATCGCCCACAAAGCAGGCATCACAGCGGTTGTGCAGCCCGGCGGTTCCATCCGCGACCAGGACAGCATCGACTACTGCAATCAGAACGGCCTGGCCATGGTCACGACTGGCGTTAGGCATTTCAAACACTAAATGAGTGAACGATGTACAATTGACAATGTACAATGGGACTAGTCGGATGCATTGTACATTGTCAATTGTACACCGTTCATTAAAACACCCTTATGCTTTACACGGCCTGGTGCGTACTGGTCTTTTCGCTGACATTTCTGCTGATGGTGCCGTTTGTGCTACTAGGTAGCTGGCTGGCTTCGAACAAAAGCTCGTTTGGCTTGCGGCTAGCCCACGGGGCCATACGTACCTGGGGGTATCTGGCCTTTCCGCTGGTCGGTATGCCCATCCGGGTTGATTGGCGATTCCGGCCCGAGCGCGGGAAGGCCTACGTGTACTGCGCCAACCATTTCTCCTACCTCGACATTGCCGTGCTGGGTGTTGTCATCCCCGGCCTGTACGCGTTCATCGGAAAAATCGGCGTAAAAAAGATCCCGCTCTTCGGCTACATGTTTGCCAAGCTGCACGTGATGGTCGATCGGTCGAGTGCCGAAAGCCGGGCCTACTCGCTCACCAAGTGCATGCGTACACTGGCAAGTGGGCGAAGCATCATTATCTTCCCCGAAGGCGGTATCAAAGCCCCCCTGAAACCCGACGGTTCGCCCCCAACGATGGTCTATCCCTTCAAAGATGGCGCCTTCACGATGGCCATTCAGCAGCAGGTGCCCATTGTGCCCGTCACCTTGCTCAACAACTACCGGCTCTTGCCCGATGCCAGTCCGTTTCGGGTTCATTGGGGAGCGGTGAAAATCGTCGTACACGAACCAATCAGCACCACCGGCCTGACGCCCAAAGACGTAGACGTCCTGCGCGAACGTACCTACCGGATAATCGAAGCAGAGCTTGGTCATTCATTGTCATTAGCCGCGCGTCATCAATAGTCATTGATTGTCATTTGTAGTCATTGATGGTCATTAGCTGCGCGTTATTCAATAGCATTCGTAGTGTTGATTTCGACAAAAACCAATCAATGACCATGAATGACAATCAATAACATTTACCTCATGAAAGTCGATACCGAAACCTTACACAAGATTGCCCATTTAGCCCGGCTCGAAGTCAGGCCGGAGGAGGAGGCCGCCCTGCTCAACAGCCTCAACAGCGTACTCGACTGGATGGAGCAGCTCAACGAAGTAGACACCACGGGCGTTGAACCCCTCACGCACCTGTCGGAACTAGACGACGAGCACGTGTTGCGCGACGATGTCGTGGCCAATCAACTACCCCGCGAGCAGGCTCTTGCCAACGCCCCCGCCCATGATGAGCAGTTTTTCAAAGTAACGAAAGTACTCTAATGCCAAACCGCCGGATCGGCGCGAGCCGTGACGCCTCTCCAGTGCCAGCAACAACCCATTGCCAATCAAACAGATAGCTAAAAACTAATGCTGACGTGTGTGTGAGGCCGGGGATTGATGCTTTACAGGAGACAAAAAATTTCTGAATTGGCTTGATTTTAGACCATTCAGCTTGTTATCTTTGCACTCGCAAATGCGAAATAGCTCGATAGTATAAGGGTAGTACGACAGATTTTGGTTCTGTTTGTCTAGGTTCGAATCCTGGTCGAGCTACTTACAAAAGCCGATTCCTCACCGAATCGGCTTTTTTTGTTTTTCAACGCGAAGGCGCAAAGACCGCGACGTTTATCGTCTCGTAAAAAGGTCTTTGCGTTCTTTGCGACAGCCTTCGCGTTAAGATTACGAACCATGAATTACCTTTCAGCCGAAAACCTTTCGAAAACATACGGCGACCGGACCCTCTTCCGGAACGTTAATTTTGGCCTGAGCCGGGGGGATAAAATCGCGATCGTCGGGGCCAATGGCTCAGGCAAAACCAGCCTGCTCTCGATTCTGGCCGGGGCTACTCCACCCGACGACGGGCTGGTGAGCGTTCGGAAAGACATCACCGTGGGCTACCTCGATCAGCAGCCTGACCTCAACGAGGCGCTGACCGTGATGGAGGAAGTGCTGGCGGGCGAAAGCGCCCAACTCGACGCCGTGCGCGCCTACGAAAAAGCGCTCACCCACGACGACCCCGCCGCCCTCGAACGCGCGATGAGCCAGATGGAGAAGCTCGAAGCCTGGGATTACGAGGCTCAGATCCGGCAGATTCTGGGGGAGCTGGGCATTCAGGACGTGGAGCAGCGCGTGGGTACGTTGTCGGGCGGGCAGCGGAAGCGCGTGGCCCTGGCGCGGGTGCTGATTCAGAACCCCGACCTGCTGATCCTCGACGAGCCGACCAACCACCTCGATCTGGAAGCCATCGAATACCTCGAAAGCTTCCTGAACACGCAGAACGGTACGTTGCTGATGGTTTCGCACGATCGGTACTTCCTGGATCGCGTCTGCAACCAGATCGTCGAACTCGACAACGGGCAGTTGTATGCCTACAAGGGCAACTACGCCTATTTTTTGGAAAAGAAAACCGAACGGCTAGCCGCCGATGCCGCCGAATTCGAGAAGAACAAAAACCGGTATAGCCGCGAGTTGGAGTGGATGCGCCGCCAGCCAAAGGCGCGGGGCACCAAAGCCAAATACCGCGAGGATGCGTTTGAAGACCTGGAAGGCAAGGTAAAAGGTCGCCGCACAGAAGGCGAACTCGACCTGAACCTGCGCGTGTCGCGGCTGGGCAGCAAGATTCTGGAAGTTGAGAACCTGAGCAAGCGCTTCGGCGAAAAAGTGTTGCTCGATCATTTTACTTACACGTTCAAACGGCAGGATCGCGTGGGGCTAATTGGCAAGAACGGCATGGGCAAAACCACGCTGCTCAACATGCTCACCGGCGAGCTGCGCCCCGATTCGGGCAAGATTGTGGCGGGGGGCACTGTCAAATTCGGCTACTACACCCAAAGCGAACTCGACATTCCCGACAATCAGCGGGTGATCGATGTGGTGCAGGATGTGGCCGAGGTGATGAAACTGGCCGACGGGCAGACCATCACGGCCAGTCAGTTGCTCCACCACTTCCTCTTCGACCGGCAGAAACAGTATGACTTTGTGGCCAAACTGAGCGGTGGCGAAAAACGGCGGCTGCAACTCCTGCTGGTGCTGGTGCAGAACCCCAACTTCCTGATCCTCGACGAACCCACCAACGACCTCGACATCACGACGCTGAACGTGCTGGAAGATTTTCTGCTGAACTTCCCCGGTTGTGTGTTGATCGTGACCCACGACCGCTACTTCATGGATCGGCTCGTGGAGCACGTCTTCGTGCTGGAAGGACAGGGCAAGGTGCGCGACTACCCCGGCAACTACACCGATTACCGCGAATGGCGCGACGCCCAGCCCAAGAAAAACACGGCGACCAAAGAAGCCGCTTCAGCCAGCCATAAACTGGCCCCGGTTGACCTGTCGGCGGCTCAATCGGCGGCACCCGCCCAGAAGAAAAAACTGAGCTTCAAAGAACAGCGCGAATATGAATCGCTGGAGGGTGAAATCGAGCAGTTAGAACAACGGAAGGCCGAGGTGATTAACTTGCTGAACGGCGGCGGCCACCACGAACAACTCACCGCCTGGGCCACGGAAATCGAGCAACTCGACAACCAGATTGCCCAAAAAACCGACCGCTGGCTAGCGCTGGCGGAGTTTATTTAATGGACAATGTATGATGAACAATGCACAATGGCTCTGCTTTAGCGTCTAATTGTACATTGTGCATCATACATTGTCCATTCACTACGTATGCAAGACATCGTCGACTTTTTCCGCTACCTGCTCAATTCGGAGGAGATTATTCGAACGGGGGGGCTGGTTGTTGTAACCCTGATCGTTTTCATCGAGAACGGCGTCATTTTCGGGTTCTTTCTACCCGGCGATTACCTGCTGTTTCTGGCGGGCGTTTTTGCGGGTACCAAGGTGCTGGCGGTGTCGCTGCTGCTCTTGCTAACCTGCATTTTCAGCGCGGCGGTGCTGGGGGCGTTGCTGGGGTATGGTATCGGTTATTTCTTCGGTCGGCGACTGCAGAACCGGCCCGATTCGCTGCTTTTCAAGCAGGAATACATCACCAACACGCGCAAAACGTTTGAACGATATGGCAATCAGGCGTTGATCGTTGCCCGCTTTTTGCCGGTTGTCCGCACGTTTGCCCCCTTGCTAGCGGGCATCATCCACATGAATTTCATCCGCTTCATGAGCTATAACCTCATCGGCGGCGCACTGTGGACATTCGTGCTGGTGGCAGGCGGCTATTACTTCGGCGTGCAGTTTCCGTGGATCATCAACTACGTCCACTGGATCATTCTGTTCTTTTTGGGTGTTACTACGTTTACAGTGATCAAGGGATATTTAAACTCCCGCAAGCAGGCATAGCCCAGGAACCGATACGAGGTCCGCAGCTTGTGGCGCTGTGCCTGTTCCTTGTAAACCGTAGTAAACCGACAAAGACGATGAACCAAGAACGCAGTAAAGCTGCCCGGCAAGTTGCCGTTGCACTTGGTGTAGGCCTGATTCTCGGCGTTTCGACTCCGACGCTTGCGCAGGATTGGATTGGCCCGACGCCCATGGACTACGCCAATATGACTATGAACACGACGAACACCGCCATCATGAATTATCAGATTGAGCGGATGACGGGCGCCGATAAGCTGAAAAAGTCGCGCAGCAAGACTACCACGTCACGCTCGAATCGCATCGTATCCCCGGCTACGTATACCTACACCGCGACCGATGCCCAGAAGGCGTCGGTGCTGAACGGATACATTCAGGCCGTCGCTAAAACGAATGCCGATCTGGCGGCAAAGTTGCGCGAACAATTCACGAAGTACCGCTACGATGCCATCTTCAATGGGCTGCTTTCGGGCACCGGCCTGGCGACGAACAACCTGGCCGACGTGCTGGCTGCCTATACCGTGCAAAGCTGGATGATTGTCCACAATAAACAGACGGACTTATCGTCGGCTCAGATTGCAGGGGTACGGCAGCAGTGGGCCAATGCACTGGCCACCACAAAACTGGCCAACGATGCCTCGGCCCGGACGCGAAACGCCGAAGAGTTAAAAATCAGAACGGTGCTGTTAAATGCGGGTTGGAAAGACGCCATGAAAGTGGGGGGGCTACCGGCCTACGGTTCGCTGGTCGACAAGGCGTTTCGTTCGCTGTTCAAACTAGATCTGACCGGCCTGACCATTACATCGGCAGGGCTTGTGAAAAAATAAGGCGCTAGTTCAACGGACCTGGTCCCCGAGCTGCCAGTGTATCAGCCAAAAGGGCCTCGACACGCTTGTGTCGAGGCCCTTTTGGGTTTCATAGTCATCCAGCAACCCGGACCTGTTGCGTTTGGCCACCTTTAGAAATCACCGCCCAGTGCGCGCAGCAGGGCCACTACGTATTGCACTTCCTGGCTGCGTAGCTGAACGGCCTGCTGTTCGGCGGATAGTACCGTCCGCTGGGCATCGAGCACTTCCAGGTACGTTGTGAACCCTTTCACATACAGTTCCCGGTTGTACTGTTCGGTGGTGCGGGCCAGCGCGACGGTCTGGTTTTGCAGGCCCAGTTGCTCGCGCAGGTACGTCAGGTTGTCCAGTGCCGTTTCGGCTTCGCGCTGGGCGACCTGCAGCGTCTGCTCATACACCTGCTGACTCGTGCGGGTTTGCTGCTTCGAGAGCGCGACGGTTTCGCGGTTACGGCGCCCTTCATAGAGCGGCACCGATGCGTTGACGCCCAGCAGGTACGTAGCACTAGTCGGCACAAACCACGACGCGATCTGTCCTGACAGTACACCGCCCGACCCTACCAGCGTAACACGCGGCTGCGTACTCGCCTGCTGCACCAATAGCTGGGCATCGGCCACCTGGATCGCACGTTCGGCCTGCAACAGATCCGGCCGACGACGGAGCAGATCGGGCGGAATGTTGGCGTAGGGGAAGGTAGGCACTGAAGCAGGCAACGTACCTGTGGCCAGATTGAACGTAGCCGGGTCCTGCGCCGTTAGCTGCGCCAGCGCATTGACCAGTTCGACCCGCGCCCGTTGCAGACCAGCGATCTGTACGCGCAGTTGCGCCAGATCGGTTTCGGCCCGCTGCACATCAATCTGGTTGACCAGCCCCACCCGAAAACGCTCGCGGACGATGCGCACGGTTGAATCGCGGGCGGCAATGTTGCGTTGGAAAACGGCTTGCTCCGCTTCGTTGCCCCGGATGAGGTAATACGTTCGGGCAATATCGGCGGCAAGCGTAAGGCGCAGCGCATTCAGGTCGGCCTCAAACGACTGTGCCTGCAACTGCGCCACCGTAACGCCCCCCCGAATACGCCGGAACACGTCGAGTTCCCAGCTGGCATCGACCGGCAGCAACTGAAACGTATTGAGTTGAAACCGCGGCAGCCGATCGGTGGCCGTTGGGATGGCCACGGGGCGGTGCTCCGAAAGGCTCTGCGTGGTGATGAGCGCGCTGCTGCGGATGGATGGTTGCAGAAACGACTGCGCAATCCGAATGCGTCCCCGCGACTCTTCGATGCGGCTCACAGCGGCGCGCAGGTTGGGGCTGTTGGTCAGGCCCAGTTGCACCAGATCAGCTAGAATGGGATCGCTGAAACGCAGTACGCCGCTGGTGGGCAGATCAATGGCGGCACTGGCATTGCTGGCGCCGTTCCCGACGGGTACATTGGCCGCCGTTGCGGGTGCCGAGGGCTGCACGGTTCCGGCACCGGGCTGCAAGGTCACGGCCCCACCGGGCGGCGATACCTGGGCCAATACGGCCGTGCCTGTTAGCAGAAAAAGTAAAATAAGTCGATTCATAGGTTTCTGTGTGTCGTCTGGTCGGTGAGCCTTGTATACTGGTCAGACGATACGCTACTCATGGCGCTACGCCGCGCTGGGTTTAGCCGCTTTTTGCTGGCGCAGGCGCACCTTCATCCCATCGCGCAGGCGGTCGTTGGGGTTGGTGATGACGCGCTCGGTACCGGTCAGGCCGGTGGTTACTTCGATTACGTTACCGTAGTCGCGCCCTAGCTTGATGGCCTGAAAACGCACTTTCATATCGGGCTCCAGAATAGCCACCTGTGCCCCCTGCGGTGTCATTTTCAGGGCGTTGGCAGGCAGCATTACGCTGGCACCAGCACTACCCCGCGGCGCGAATTTCACCTGCGCGTAGAGCCCCGCCGGGATCTTACGGCCTGGATTGGCGATTACCACCTCCGTGAGCAGAGTGCGCGAGTCGCTGCTGAGCGAACCAGCTGTACGGGCCACGGTGCCAGTAAGCGTACGGTTCTGCAATTCGGGAATCTGCACGACGGCGGGCATACCCACGCTGATCTGCTGGAAATACGATTGGGGTACGTCGACAAACACCCGCAAGCGATCGAGTTGGGCGAGCGTGTACATGGGTTGCGGGCTTGTTGGCGAAATCAGGTCGCCTACTTCGACGCCCCGCGTGGTGATGATACCCGTAAACGGCGCCCGGATTTCCTGCAACCCCCGCACCGACTGAAACCGGCGCAGGTTGGCTTCGGCTACCTGCACGGCGGCGCGGCGGTTGTCGATATCCTGCTTCGAGATGGCCCCAGCCAGCGTCACGCTCGTTACACGGGCGAGGTTCGTTTGGGCTAGATCCAGGTCGGCGCGGGCGCGGGCGATGTCTTGCTCAATTTCAGGTACGTCGAGCAAAGCCAGCACCTGCCCCTGCCGAACGGTATTGCCAATGTCGGCTGTCCGCTTGCGCACAAACCCCTGCGAACGGGCGCGGATGGGTGTTTCCATGAACGGCCGGATCTGGCCCGGCAACGTCAGGCCGGTGGAGTCGGTACCTTGCCGGAGGGGTACGGCGTTCACGATCAGCTCGCGGGTACGTTCGGCTTCGGCCTCGGCGCGAAGTTCCTGCTGGTTTTTGATGCGCGGCAGCACGCCCACAAAGACAAACAGCGCCACCAAGCCGAGGGGAATCAGGAAGAGGAGTAATCGTTTCATAGGACAGTAGCACCGAAGCTCCAGCTTCGGCAATGGCTCGTGCTCGGAGCCGGCTATACATTACCGAAGCTGGAGCGTCGGCGTTACAGGTTCCACCGTCACTACGGCGTCTTTGTTAAGTACCGCGTAGAGGTGGGGAAAATGTTCGTTATTCGTTGCGGCTTCATAGCGCAGATCACCCGTCAGCTTGTTGGGGTCGACGTGCAGTACCAGCAGGTCAGGTACGTCGTGGTAGTACCGTTCCAGCACACCCGGCACCTGCTCCGCTGTCGAGAGGTGAATGAACCCCTCCGTGTGCAGGCTGTCGGCTTCGTAAAGCGGCTCGTCGGCCTGTTTTTCCCAATTTGCGCGGGTCGTAATGTGGTAGATCATAGTAATTGTCATTGGCTACACGTCATCTGGCTTCGCCGTCATTGATTGTCATTCGTTGTTCGTCAAAGCAACTCGTACGCTTAATGACAATCAATGACGGCAAAGCCAGATGACTAGGCATGACTTTTTTTCTCTTTAGCCAAATAACTGAATACGGTTGGTACAAACAGCAGTGTGGTAAAGGTTGCCAGCAGCAGACCACCGATCACGGCGCGGCCGAGCGGGGCGTTTTGCTCACCGCCTTCGCCTAGCCCCAACGACATGGGCAACATCCCGATAATCATGGCGATGGCCGTCATCAAAATGGGGCGCAGGCGCGTACGCCCAGCTTCGAGGGCCGCTTCGTAAGCATTGTTGCCGACGTCGGGCAGGTGGTCTTTGGCGAAACTCACCATCAGGATGGAGTTGGCCGTGGCGACCCCCACGCTCATGATGGCGCCCATCAGCGACGGGATACTGAACGTGGTGCCCGTCAGGAAGAGCATCCAGACCATGCCGCAGAGTGCGCCGGGCAACGCCGTAATGATGATGAACGGGTATTTGAACGACTGGAAATTGACCACCATCAGCAGGTACACCAGCAGAGCGGCAAACAAAATACCGATACCCAGGCGGCTAAAGGCACTTTCCATGCTCTCGACCTGCCCCCGGATGGCAATCTTGTTACCCGGCTTGAGTTGGGGTTCAAACTCCTTCGCCAGTTTTTCCAACTCCTTCGCCACCGAACCCAGATCGGTGCGTTCCACGGCGGCATACACGTCGTAGGTCGGCTGCGTGTTGACCCGGTTGATGATCTGCGGCGTCGTGCTACGTTTGATTGTCGCTACGTTGCTGAGCAGTTGCGGCGTAAGCGTCTGCTGGTTGCTGATCAGCGGCGTACGGAGCAGCTTGTCGTAGGAGTCGAGTTGGTAAGGCGGCGTCTGTACGGCAATCAGGTAGGGGAAGCCCGTAACCGGATCGGGCCAGAAGTTGGGACGTACCTGCGCGGTGCCGCTGAGCGAGATATTCAGGTTGGTGGCCACGCGCTGTTCGGTCAGGCCAAACTGGGCAGCCCGCTCCCGATCGACGGTCAGAAATAGTTCGGGCGCATCGAGCACCTGATGCAGGTGCACGTCGACCGTTCCGGGAATCTGGGCGATCCGCTGCCGAAGTTCCCGCGCAATTTTGAGGTTGTTGCCCCGGTCGAAGCCACTCACCTGCACGTCGATGGGCGAGGTCAGCCCGAAGTTCAGAATCTGACTGACGATGTCGGCAGCTAAAAAGAAGTAAGTCACGTCGGGCATCTCGTCGCGGAGGCGGCTGCGCAGTTCACGCACGTAATCGTCGGTGGGGCGATCGCGATCTTCCCGTAGTGAAATCAGCAGTTCGGCATCACCCGCACCGGCGGCGGCATTATCGGTGAAGATGAAGTTGTAGCGCTCCGAGGTGAGCCCGATGTTGCTGATCACCGATTCGATGGCCGCTTCGGGGATGGTTTCGCGCACTATGGCTTCCGTTTCGGCCGCCACGCGCTCAGTTTCTTCCAGCCGCGCCCCCACCGGAGCCCGCAGGTGTAGTTTAATCTGCCCGGCATCGACGTGCGGGAAGAAGTCACGACCCACGAACGGCATCATCACCACCGTAACGCCCACCATCAGCGCAAACAAGGCTAGCACGGTCTTGCGGTTGTTAAGCGCCCAGGTCAGCCCCTTCATGTAGTTGTTCTGAAAGCGATCAAAGCCGCGGTTAAAACGCGCCACGAACGAGTTGGGTGAACCACCGTCGTGCCGCTCATTTCGCAACATCAGATCGGCCATCATTGGCACCAGCGTCCGGGAGAGGATGTACGAGGCGATCATGGCGAAGACCACGGCCATGGCCAGCGGCCCGAAGAGGAACCGCGCCGGTCCTTCCAGAAAGAGTACCGAGACGAATACGATACAGATCGTAGACGTGGCCACGAGCGTGGGCGTGGCAATCTGCGCCGCCCCGACCAGAATGGCTTCCCGCAGCGGCAGGCCCAGTTCTTCATTCCGGTGGATGTTTTCGATGGTTACCGTGGCATCATCGACCAGAATCCCGATGGCCAGCGCCAGCCCGCCGAGGGTCATGATGTTGAGCGTTTCGCCCAGCAGATAGAGCGTGGTGAGCGAGGCCAGAATAGATAGGGGAATCGACGTGGCGACGATGAGTGTAGAACGCCAGCTACCCAGAAAGAGCAGAATCATGGCGGCGGTGAGCAGGGCGGCAATGATACCCTCGACCACCACGCCTTTGATGGACGCCCGCACAAACACCGACTGATCGAACAGATCGACCAGCCGCAGACCCGACGGCGCCGACGCCCGCACGGTGGGCAATACCCGGTTTTTGATCTCGTCGACCACGCGGGTGGTTGACGCGTTTCCCGTTTTCACGATGCTCAGCAACACCCCTCGGCTACCGTCCTGCTTCACCACGTTGGCCTGCACCGCCGAGCCGTCGTGTACGTTGGCGACATCGCGCATGTGGACGGTAGTGCCCCCGACTACTTTGATAGGTACGTCGTTGAGCGTCGAAATCACGTCGGGTTTGCTGTTGAGGCGTACCGTGTATTCGCGTTCCTGCATCCGTAGCGAACCGCTGGGCAGCGTCAGGTTTTGGGCCGACACGGCGTTGGTCACGTCTTCGGGCGTAAGGCCGTGCGCCAGCAGTTGCTCCGGCTCCAGATCGACCATGATCTGCCGGGTACGTCCCCCAAAGGGCTGCGACATCCGGCTCCCCGACACCGTGGCAATCTGGGGGCGGATGCGCGTAGCGGCGTAGTCGGTGATCTGCGATTCGGTCAGGCTGTCCGACGAGAGGCCCAGTTGCAGCACAGGTACGTCGGTGGCGTTGTAGCGGACAATGAGCGGGGGCTGCGTGCCGGGCGGCATCCTGACGATGATCGTCTGCGAAATCGCCGCCACCTGCGCCAGTGCTTCTTCAATCTTGACGGTCGGCTGGAAATAAAGCTTAATGACGGCCGTCCCGTTGTAGGTCTGCGATTCGACCCGCTGAATGTCCGACACGTTGTTGATCAGCGAGGTTTCCGAGAAGTTGGTTACCATCTTCTCCATCTCGTTGGTCGACAGGCCCGAATAGCCCCACAGCACCGTCACGACGGGAATGTTGATGCGCGGAAAGATATCGGTGGGCATTTGCAGGCTGGCTACCGTCCCCAGAATGAGGATCAGCAGCGCCATCACCGCAATGGTATATTTTTTCTCAAGCGCAAGGCGTACAATCCACATGAGGGCGTAGCTGGTTTATGAAAAACGGTGGTTAAGTAAAAGCGCTGACCGCATCTACTTAACCGGCGCTGCCAGTGTAAGTAAATTTGTATATTTTCAAGAAAATCGATCGAAAATAATCTACCACGCCAACAATTGGTGGGTAAAATTGGTTGCCAGCGAACTAGTTATCCTAACAAGGAAAGAGGGGAAAGGAAAAATATAATTGTATAATATCAAGAAAGAATTTTAGACGTACTAGCTGTATACCGATTGACTCCTCTTTGAGCCTGATTGTATCCTGTTACTTTCTTGTAAGAGCTGTGTGTCGATGGGTTATTACAATTAGTTTGTCTGGCTAAAAAAAACAGCAAAACACCCCGGCTAGCCTAAGCTAACCGGGGTGTTCTTTTCATAACGTTGAGTTGATTGGTGCAAGCTGGGCTATGCTAGCCGATATGCAGGGAGCTTTTCGCCTTGTCAACACCTGTCTTTAGCCCGTCGATCAGGCTATCGGCTTTGTCTTCGGCGTCTTCGCTGTATGTTTTCACTTTGTCTTGAATCTTGTCCTTCGCATCGGCCAATGCCTCGCGGGTGTGAGCCGTGGTCTTGCGCCACGTTTTTTGCAGTTCGTCAGCTTGGTTTCCCGTAGCCTTGGCGATCTGCCGGCGCAACTTCTTACCTGACTTTGGAGCGAACAGTAGGCCAATAGCCACACCAGCCACCAGGCCCGTCAAGATACCGGTTGCATAACTGCGGTCACTGCTGATGAGATCTGAGATATAATCTTGGGGGCTTTTGCGTGATTCGAAATTCATGGTATTCGTTGAGTGCTAGTGCACAGTGATGGTACGCCTACTCATAAGTCAATATCGTGCCAGAGCAATTGAATAAATACAATTGGCTGTCTATTAGCAAGTTGTCGATTCATATTAGTTGATACTCAACCTGGTAGTGTGGGTATTGTTACTCGATTCTGTGGTTTGAGTGGGACAATCACTGAAACTCATGTTTGTCGACGTCGACCAGCGAATCGCCAATCGAAGGCAACCGAACTGGTACTTAGCAGCGACCCCTCATCCGACCCCTACGCCGCCTGCCAAGCAACGTTTTGCAACCTCCTGTTGACTGGCGTAGTTTAGTAGCTATAAACAACGCATCGCCATGACACCCACTCGGCAATCTTCTTTGATCCGGCGTGTAAAAGACATCACGCTGGGGGCTACGCTTTCCCTGACGCTGCTCGGGGGCGCGGCGGTTACGCTGCAAAGCTGCGGCAATAACGACGACCGCGCTAAGGGCGACTACGACGATGGGGCGGGTGGTGATGTCGTTACTTACAAAAAAGGCGTGCGGTCAGTGATCACCGAAACGACGCCAGGTGAGTTCAAAATTACCGATGAGGTGGAAGCGGACCCCAGTCAGTCGGGGGCGATCGTGAAGTACCGCGATGGGCATTCTGATACGCTGAGTGTGGAAGCCGCCCGCCGACTGGTGCAGAATGACCCATCGACGAAGCAATATTTCAATAACCCGAACCAGTATGGCAGCTACCACCACAACGGGCTGGCCAACGCGCTGCTGTGGGGCGGTCTGGGCTACATGCTGGGCCGCAACAGTGCCAATTATAACGAACAGCGCTACAGTTCGGGCTTTTATACCAACTCCAACCTTTATAACCGGTCGCAGCAGTTGGGCCGTACCATTACCTCGTCGCGGGTGGTGACGAGCCGCCCCAGCGGTGGACGAAGCGGTTTCTTCCGCAGCCGGAGCGGTGGCGGCTTCAGCCGGGGTTTTGGGGGGTGAGAAACTACGTTCAACGTTCAATGTCCAAGGTTCAATGTAACTGACGTGCCATACTGAGACGTCAGCTACATTGAACCTTGGACATTGAACGTTGAACGCTATTTACGCCAGCAGATTGCGGCAGTAGTCGACGCATTTCCTCACTTCGGCGACGGCGGTTGAGCCTTCCGGCACTTTGTATTCCAGTTCGACGGTGGCCGGAAAGGCGTATTTCTGATCGCGCATCAGCTTCAGCACATCGGTAAGAGGCGTGTTGCCCTGTCCCCACGGCAGGTTGCCTTTGCCGTGCGCCGGGTCCTGCCGGTCTTTAATGTGCATGCTGGCAATCCGGTCGTGCTTCTGGCGGATCAACCCCAGCGGATCGGGCTGACCAGCGGCGACGTAGTGGCCCAGATCGAAGTTCATCGCGTTGCCGGGCGATTGCGCCAGCGCCGTATCCCAGAAGGTGGGCGTCTGCTGCTCGTGGCCGTGGTAGCCCACCCGGATGCCGTGCTTCTGCGCCATCTGCCCCAGCTTGAGCGTGTGGGCGTCATTGGCCGGGTGCTCGAGCGTTACCTGGTTGGCGCCCAGCGTTTTGGCCGCTTTCATGCCGTAGGCAATCTCGGCATCGGAGTTTTGCATCCCGAACGCATCGGGCTTGAAGCCGTAGATGCTCACGCCCGCTTTGTTGTACAGCTTACGAAGCTGTTCAAACTTGCTCATCGACGCCGATTGCCGCCAGGTAGCCATTTCGGCCCGATAGGCCTTCATCTGCTTGTCGGCTTCGGCCAGTTGCTTCTGTTCGTCGTCGGTCAGGGGTTGGTTATCCCGGCGTTTGCGCATCAGCGGAAAGAGTGCCCGCATATCCACCGTGTTTTTCGGGGCACCCGCAAAGGTTTCGGCGGGGCCGCCCATCAGTTCGATGGCGTTGATGCCGCTGTCGAGCACGTATTGCAGCGTAGCCTCGGCGGTCTGGTCGGGCATGTCGCGGAACGAATAGGTGATGACCCCGATCTGAACGCCGCTGATAAGCGAATTGGGTTTGTCGAGGTGGCGCACAATGGCCGGTGCCCCGAACAGCTTGTTGGTACCCAGAACGGCACCCGAAAGAAGGGCCGCCGACGTACCCAGAAAATGACGACGTGACTGTTGATTATTCATGCTAGTAAGGCGGTTATGTATGTTGGGTTGGTAGAACAGACTTATTGCTGAGCGAATACTTTCAACTGGCGCATCGACCAGGGTACGTCGTCGGGGTTGCTGGGTACGTTCTCGGCGAGGCTGAGCCGCAGGTAACGGGTCTTGGGGCTGTTGACCAGCAATACATTGTCGCCGTCGGTCCCTTTCTGATCGGCTTTGGCCACCTGCCAGTGCTGCCCATCGGTTGAGGTTTCGACGGTGTAGGTACGTGGGTACGTCTGAATCATCGGTGGGGGCGTCGGCGGGGCACCGGGCGTTGGTTTCCAGCCCGGCCGCCGCACCGGACTGGCCGTAAAATGCAGTTCGGCCACGCGTACGTCCTGCGGCAGTTCGATCTGGTACCACATGCCTTTTTCCTGCCGCCCGCCCGTCGACCAGCCTTCGTAGGTGAAGGCGCTGGCGGGCGATACGTTGCCGCCGATGCGCGTTGAACTGGTATGGCTGGCGGTCGCTTTCAGGGTTTGGGGTTGTAGTTCAAACGGCGTGAGTTTAGTCAGGCTGGCGAATTGGTACGACCCTTTCTGGTCGATGGTTTTGGCCCGAATGGCAGCAACCTGTTGCGCCGACACGAGCGGCGCGTCGTTGGATAGTCCGTTACGGATGTACGACAGCACATCGGCCATCCATTCGTCGGACTGCTCTTTCATGCTCGCCATCATCCCCCCGGCGTAGGTCTTGCCCTCGATGGGTCCTTCCAGCCCGTGCAGCACCACCCGGACGGCATATTCGGGGTGGCCCTGCAACCGGAGCGAACCAGCCAGCGCCGGAGCCAGCAGCCGCCCGTTGCCCGCCGGTGTACCCAGGCCCGTGTTGCCGTGGCACTGCGAGCAGAGTTCATTGTAGATCAGCGCGCCCCGCTCGACCGATGCCTTCTGTACTGCACTCAGCTCCGGCGCGCCAAACGGGCCCATGTTGCGGGGCCGGGCTGGGGTCAGAATCTGCTCGCCAACCAGTTTGACACCCGCCGCCGTGTTGCTGGCCATCGCCGCTTTTATGCTCGTTTCCAGATCAGGCAGTTTCAGCACTTTCGCCGTCAGCATCGCCTGAATCTGCACGTCGGTATCGGTGTCGGCCATCGCCTGCTTGAGGGCTGGCTCCAGCGTTTTATCGCCCGTTTTGTACAACGTTTCACCTGCCCGCAAGGCCTGAATCCGGATTTTTGGATTGGGGTCTTTCAGCAGTTGCTGCACGGTAGCGGCGGGCAAAGCGCCCAGCCCTTCGAGCGTCCAGAGGGCGTGGGTACGCGCCAGATGGTTGGGGCTCGTGCGGGCTAGTGCCGTTAGTTGCGGCACCACCGATAGGTCTTTGCGTTGCACAAGCACCTGTTGGGCGGCGTCGCGCCACCAGCCGTTGGGGTGCGCCAGGTGTTTCACCAGTGCCGCCGACGGGCTGCCGTACATATTGGGCCGGGTTTTGTCGCGCTCCTTGCCCGTGTACGTGATGCGCCAGATGCGCCCCAGCCCCACCACTTTATCGAGCTGGTATTGTTCGATTTTGGTGCGCAGGTACGTACCCCGCTGCGTCCATTGCCCTTCCTGAATAATGCCGTGGTACATATCGGTGATGTACAGGGTGCCGTCGGGGGCGGTGGTCATGTCGACGGGGCGGAACAGCGGATCGGTCGAGCGCAAAAACTCCGACTGCTGTTCCTGGTACACGTTGTGCAGGGTAGTGAGGCCCTCGTTTACGACAGGGTTGATTTGCCGGACAATGCGGGCAACGGGTTCGCCGTAGAAGTACTGGCCTTTCAACTCAGCCGGTAGGCGGTCACCCCGGTACACGTCATTACCGGCCGAACCCGTCACGCGTTTGAGCGAGCCGTCGGGCTGGCGCACTTCGTCCATACCGCCCTGCATATCGGCTAGCTTGACGGCCGCACCCCAGGGTACGTCGAAACCCTTCGCGAACTCGTTGGGTACGTCGAAATTGCCGTAATGAATCGGAAACTGGAAGTACGAAGGCAGGCCACTGGCCCCACCCTGAAACCACAGTTTGCCGTTGTCGTCGTGCGTGACGCCCCACTGCGCCCGGTTAAAGCCCGTTTTTTCACGAATCACCCCGTTGGGCGTTTCGCGCACCCGGAAGGCGTTGACGGTGCTGTAGAGCCAGTTGTCCATGCCCCAGTACATGAAGGCCTGCTGATGCTCCACGTTGCCCGACCGACCATATTTGTTCGTAAAAAACTCTTTTTTGTCGGCCTTGCCGTCGCCGTTGGTGTCGGTGTATTTATAGACGTTATCGGCGTCAGATTCCATCGACAGGATGCAGTCTTTGCCGTAGGGCAGTACAAAGCGCGGGAAGATGAGGTTATCGACGAAGGTGGTACCGGTTTCGTAGATGCCATCGTTGTTTTTGTCTTCCCAGCGCGAAATTCGGCTCGTGGGGGCCAATTCACCTTTCGAGTCGGCGTCGAGCATGTAGGTACGTAGTTCCAGTACGTACATTCGCCCGTTGGCATCGAACGAAATGGCGGCGGGCTGCTGAATGGCCGGTTCGGTCAGGATGGGTTCGATCTGGTAGCCGGGCGGCAGCAGAAACTGCTTGGCTTCGTCGGCGGGCGACAGGGGCTGAACGGGCGCTTTCGATTCCAGATCGACGTCTTTCCAGTCGGGATCGTTGGGGTCGGCGCCTTCGGGCAGGCTCAGCTTAGGCAGCGTATCAGCCGCCAGTGTTTGCCGGAGACGCACCTGCCTGACGGGGTTGGTGTCGACGTAAGCCGATAAGCCACCGATGAGCAGGGCACCGGTCAAACAAAGGAGGGTAGTAGGACGTATCAACATAATCCTGAATCAAATTTGTTACCGGCTGGCCCCCGCACCTGCGCGCCTCGACCACCTTGAATTACCATTTATCCTAAGGAAAATACAGCCAGAAGCTACTATGATTTCGCTACGATCCCTTACGCAATCCCCCGATGCGCAACTCCGGCAACTCGGCTGGGAATGGATGCTGGGCACTGACACTCTCCCCTATCTGACTAACGAAGCTGTGGTGGTCTCGGCCAGCGACGCCGATGCCTACGCCCAGGCAGCCAACGAACTGTTTGAGATGCTGGTGGCGGCGGGGCAGCGGGTGATCGATCAGGACCGCTTTGCCGAACTGGGCATTCCGGCCAATCTGGTTGACCTGATCCGCCACTCGTGGGACGACGATCGGAATATTCTGCTCTACGGCCGGTTCGATCTGGCCGGGGGTGATTCGGGGATTAAGCTGATCGAGTTCAATGCCGATACGGCGACCTGCCTGCCCGAAACGGCGGTGGTTCAATATGCGCACCTGCGTGCCAATGGCCTCGACGACGATCAGCAATTCAACGGGCTGTTTGAGGCGCTGGTGAGCCAGTTCAACGAGTTGAAAAGCCAGAATCCGGATCTGACACCCACGCTGTTGCTCTCGGCCATGCGCGAGGCACCCGAAGACGACACCAACGTGGCGCTACTGGGCGAGGCGGCGCGGGAGGCCGGTTTCGAGGTGGCGTTTGCCTATATCGATGAGGTCGAATTTTCAGCCGACGAAGGCATTTATCGGTTCGAGAAGGGACCGGATGGCCGCCCGCAGTTTACGCGCTACGACTTCTGGTTCAAGCTCGTACCCTGGGAGTACATCGCCGAGGATGAGCCCGAGCTAACTGCACTACTGACCCAGATTGTAAAAGGGCGGAAAGCGGTGGTCCTAAATCCGGCTTATAGTTTGCTGTTTCAGTCGAAAGCGATCCTCGTCATCCTTTGGGAATTATACCCTAATCACCCGCTGCTGCTGCGCACCGAAAGAAAGCCGCTGACGGGCATCCCATCCGTTGAAAAAGTGCTATTCGGACGCGAAGGGGCCAATATCCGGCTGCTCGATGCGGGCGGACAAGCCACCGAAACGGCCGAGGGCGACTACGGCGATTACCCCAAAATCTACCAGCAATACATTGATTTTCCCAGCGATGCGGCGGGGCATCGGTATCAGGCGGGGGTGTTTTTTGCGGGCGAAGCCTGTGCGCTCGGTTTTCGGCGGGGCGGCAAGATTCTGGACAATACGGCCCAGTTTGTGGGGCACGTGGTAGTCGACTAGCGGCTACTTGCGCGGGTCTTGCCAGATCAATTCCCGGTTGGTTGCTTCGGTCCAGAAATCAGGGCAACGGCCATCGCCACTGCCGCCCAGCCCTCCGTCGGGCGCACAGAGCGCGGTGCACGTTTCGTCGATCAACTCGCTGAACTGATCGCAACAGTCAGGCGGAAGGTAATAGACCGACTTGCCTTTGTAGGTGTAACGGTAAACGCTTCCCGGCGGGTTGCGGACGGGCGCGGCCTCCAGTTGTTGAATGCGCTGCCGTATGCACGCCGGTACGTTGGCAAGGACGTGCTCGTTTTTACACGACAGCCCGGCCAAGGCAATGAGAACTAGATACACGAACAACCGGCTCATCGTCAGCGACTTGTTATACTAGTACGTAACGCTACTTATTGGGTTTTGGTTGAGCGGGCAGAGCTACTTCCAGCGTGTCGTCGTCGAAAACAGTCGTGTCGGTCAGAATCAGCCCATCGGCCAGGCTGTCGGTAGCCGGGTCGGCGGGATCATTTTGTGAAGCCTGGTTGGGTGATGAGCAGGCACCGCCTGCCAGTAAGCTTAGCAGGAGGAAAGAAGCCATAAACCGATACAGTAAAGACATGCCAGGTACGTTCTATTGGTGAATACGTTGACGAAATCACCGTGGGTACGTTGGTGGATTCGTCGTCATGGCCCGGCGCCGTTCATCCTATTTAACCGATACCGTGCAACGCGACGCGTCGGGCTGGCATCTTCCAACTGGGCTACGGGGCAATAATTCCGGGGCTACTCAGTACAAATGAAGTCTATATTCGCGGACGATCCTGCAAACGGACGTCGTCAACTTATGAAACAACGAATGCTATGGGTTTGGCTATTGGGTTTATTCCTTTTTTCGGCCACCACCACCCGGGCGCAGGCCAGTCTTCAGGGCTTTAGCCATATCGTGTTGCCCATTCGCGAACTTGGTGTGAGTCTGCCTTTTTACAGAAATGTGCTGGGGCTAACGGGTGTGGCCGTGCCGGGAGCGCTCTCGGGCAGTCAGGCCTGGTTTGATATTGGCGGCGGGCAGCAACTCCGGCTGGTCGAGCGCCGAACCGACGTGAGCAGCCTGCGCACGAGTGGCGTACACGTGGCGTTGCAGGTCGGCTCGTTGCGGCAGACCGAACAACAACTTAAACAGCGAAGCGCCGCCGTAGCCCGCCAAGCTGGCGCATCGGGGCAGCCCGTGCTCCAGTTGACCGACCCCGATGGCTACCTGATCGAGCTCTACGAAGGCCGGGCCAACAAACAGGGCTTTATTCAGTCGGCGGGCAAATGGTTCTGGAAATCAATCACTTCCGTCGATTAACACCATCGACGACTCCACTCCCACCCGTAACTTCATTCACACCTGTCTATGCTTGCCTTTCCGGCCTGTAAAATCAACCTGGGTCTTCAGCTCACCGAACGCCGCCCCGACGGGTTTCATAATCTGCTATCGGTATTTTACCCGGTCAACTGGTCCGATGTGCTCGAGATCATTCCGGGTCAGCCAGGGCATTCGTCGGTGATTACGGATTCGGTTCAGTTCAGTACGAGCGGCCTGCCCATCCCGGGCGATCCCGACCCGGGCCGGAACCTGTGCGTTCGCGCTTACACCCTGCTCCGGGCCGACTTCGACCTGCCGCCGGTTCAGATGCAGTTGCATAAGGTGGTGCCCATCGGCGCGGGGCTGGGTGGCGGTTCGGCCGATGCCGCTGCCACGATCAACCTGCTCAACAGCCAGTTTTCGCTGGGATTAAGCGTTGATCGACGCGAAACCTACGCTCGGCGACTGGGCAGCGACTGTGCTTTTTTCGTCCAGAATAAGCCGCAGTATTGTGTCGAGAAAGGCGATGTTTTCGAACCCATCGACCTCGATTTAGCGGGATATTACATCCGGCTGGTGTACCCTAATCTGGCCATCTCGACCGCCGAAGCCTATGCGGGCGTGACGCCGCGTAAGCCAGCCGTTCCGCTACGCACGCTCATTGAAGCGCCCATCGACCAATGGCGCGACACCGTTCACAACGACTTCGAGGATAGTCTCTTTCCGAAATACCCTGTTTTGGACCAGGTAAAACAGCAATTGTACGACGACGGAGCCCTTTACGCCAGCATGAGCGGCAGCGGCTCGACCATCTACGGCATTTTTTCGTCGCCCCCGGATAAAACCGACGCCTTTTCGGGTTATACAGTCTGGGAAAGCAAGCTTTAACGTAGTTTCGAGTTTGGCGCCTCGGGTGTTGACGTTTACGAACGCAGTAGCTAACGTCAACCCAAAACACCAAACGCGAAACTGTACACTATGAGTCGTCTGACAAAGCGGCGGGAGCCGTTTCGGTTTATGTTGTGGCTGGGTATTGGGGGCAGCGTTTTGCTGTTCACGGTACTGCTGGGAATTTACATTGTGCGGCAAACCGGGCCGGGTTGGGCCGACGTGGCGCTGCCGAATGTCTTCATCCTGAGCACGCTGGTTATCCTGCTCAGCAGCCTGACGCTCCACAACGCGACCCGCGCCTTCCAGCACGAGCAGTTCGCCAATTACCGCATCAACGTCGCCACGACGCTTATTCTGGGTACGTTGTTTATCCTGTTGCAGGCCTGGGGCTGGCGGCAGATGGTGAGGGCGGGGGTGGGCCTGGAAGGCAACCCGGCTGGTGGGTTCGTGTATGTATTGTCGGGGCTACACCTGCTCCATATCCTGATCGGCCTGATTTTCCTGACCATCGCGCTGGTGGAAGCCCTGCGCCGTCGGGCCTACGTGGAAGCGTTCGTCTACAGCGTCAACCCACCCAACCAGTTAAAAATCAAACTACTGACCCTCTACTGGCATTTCGTCGACGTGCTGTGGATCGTGCTGTTCGTCTTCCTGCTCTTCCACCACCGCGTCGACTGGCGGCTGATGTAGGCGAATGAATAATGTACAATGCACGATGTACAATGAACCGGGTGCGTCAGCATTGCAGTAGCGTCAGCGGTCCGCCGCCCCATCCATTGTACATCGTGCACTGTACATTATTCATTCGCCAGCGTTTTACCTTTGCACGCTATGCAATACATTCTCTTTGATGAGCCGGGCATTCGGACGGCAATGCTGCCGTTCACCTTTACCCGGCCCGTTGCCCATATCCGTATCGGCATCTGGACAATTACCGAAAAGTGGCAGAACTGGCTGGGAAGTCCCGTTTCGCACCTGACGGAAGCGTATCTGCAAACCAAATTTCCGCAACAGACTGCCGACGATAACGTCTATATCAACGGCGCCATTTGCCCGACCGACGCGCTAGTAACGGCCATTCAGCAGCTTGCCAATGGAGAGGCGCTACTGCTCGCCGATCAGACGCTGGTGGCGGTACGTACCCAACAACGACTCGGCGCGGCCCCCACGGCGGCTGGGTACGTTGCGCTAACGACGACCGAATCCCCAACGGTACTACGGCAACTGCCCGATATTTTTCTACAAAACGGCGATCAGATCCGGGCCGACTTTGCCAAGATCACAGCCGGCCGCACCTCAGCCCCGCTGACCGACCCGTATACCCGCGTCTACGGAGCCGAGAATCTGTTTATTGAAGAAGGAGCCACCATCCGCGCCGCCGTGCTCAATGCCGAAGCTGGGCCCATCTACATCGGTCGTAATGCCACCATTAGTGAAGGCACGATCATGATTGGCCCCTTTGCCCTGTGCGATAACGCCACGGTCAATTGGGGCGGCAAAATGCGCAACAACACCACCGTCGGACCCTATTGCAAGGTGGGCGGCGAGGTCGGCAACTCTGTCTTTTTTGGCTACAGCAACAAAGGCCACGACGGGTTCCTGGGCAATTCGGTGGTGGGCGAGTGGTGCAACCTGGGCGCCAACGTCAACAACTCGAACCTGAAAAATGACTATACCAACGTGAAGCTGCACAGCTACGCCACCGGGCAGCTAGAAGATACGGGGCGGCTGTTCTGCGGGCTAATGATGGGCGACTACACCAAAGCAGGCATCAGCACTATGTTCAATACGGGCACGGTGGTGGGCGTCAACGTCAACGTGTTTGGCGCAGGTTTCCAGCCGAAACATGTGCCGTCGTTTTCGTGGGGCGGGGCCGCCGAAGGCTTTTCCCAGTACCGGCTCGACAAGGCGTTGCAGGTCGTCCGCGAGACCGTAAGCCGCCGTAATATGGCCTTCACAGAAGCCGACGAGGCCATCTTGCGGGAAATTTATTCAATGCACGCTAAGTAATGTATAATGAATGATGTACGATGTACAATGGGCTGGCCGGGCGGCTAGGCGCCCCCGGCGGACCGCTAACGCGAAGCTGTTCATGCGCCAGCCCATTATACATCGTACATCATTCATTATACATTATACTCCATTCATTACCCTATGCGTTTCGCTGACATTATAGGCCACGACGACACGAAACAGACGCTGGTGCGGGCGGTGCAGACCAACCACCTCGCCCACGCGCTGCTGTTCGACGGGCGCACGGGCAGCGCCAACCTCGCGCTGGCGCTGGCGTTGGCCACCTACGTCAACTGCGAGAACCGCAACGGGGGCGATTCGCTATTTGGCAACACGGGCCCGGCTACCGACGCCTGCGGGCAGTGCGCTTCCTGCGCCAAAATGGCCCGGCTCGTTCACCCCGATCTGCATATGGTGTTTCCAGTGGCCAACCTGGGCAAGGGCAAAAACACCAGCGAGAGCCTGCTCACCGAATGGCGTAAATTTCTGATCGAAAGCCCCTACCGGACGCTCACCGAGTGGCTCGATGCTACCGGCGGCGACAATAAACAAGCCAATATCTCGGCCGAAGAAGCGCGGAACATTCTGCAAAAACTGTCGCTCAAATCGTATGAGGGTGGCTACAAGATCATGCTCATCTGGCTCCCCGAACTGATGAACGTGACCTCGGCCAACGCGCTGCTGAAGGTGCTGGAAGAGCCACCCGAGCGCACCCTCTTTCTGCTCGTCACCAATCAGCCCGACAAGCTGCTGATTACAATTCTATCACGTACCCAACGCGTGGCGGTTGGGAATTTTTCGGATACGGAAGTAGCCACGTACCTGCGGCAGACGCTCAATTTCGACGAAACCCGCGCCCGCCGCGTGGCGTATCTGGTCGATGGTGATCTGGCCGAAGCGATGCGTATGGCGCAGACCAAAACCGATGAAGGAGCTACCAACACGCAGCACACCTGGTTTGCCGACTGGATGCGCGCCTGCTACCGGCAAGACCTGACGTACCTGGTGAAACAGGCCGATGAGTTCGACAAACTACCCAAAGAGCGCCAGAAAGGCCTGTTTGATTACAGTCTTCGCCTGTGCCGCGACCTGTTTCTATGGCAGCAGGGAGCCGAGCAATTGCTGCGCCTGCCCGACGATGAACTCAACTTCGTACGTAATTTCGGGAAGGTGCTGCGGCCCGATCTGATCGAGCGGATGGTGGGCGATATCAACGAGGCCGCTTACCACCTCGAACGAAACGCCCGCGCCAAAATGATCTTACTCGATATGTCGCTGACCTTCACGAGGTTGATTAAGTAAGAGTCACTTGCTGCGCGTCATTCGTAGTCATTCATTGTCATTTATCGTAAAGACCAATCAATGACAATGAATGACTACGAATGACGCGCAGCAAATGACCATCAATGATAAAGAATTACCGCTAGCCCCATGCCCACCACCCTAACCCCCGACCTGAAACGAGCCATTGCGCAGTTGCCCGATAAAGAGAAAGACAAGCTGCTTGTCCGGCTGATTGCCAAAGACCCGATTCTGGCCGAAAAGATGGAGTACGAACTGGTTGAGGAGAAAACGACGCTCGACCACCGCCGTCAGCTCATCCGCGACCTGATCGAGCGCACGGCCCGCCTCGACCCCGATACGGCCGGTTGGCTCATGATGGACATGCGGACGGTCAGCGGCTACATCACCCGGCACGTGAAGGTCACCAAAGACACCTATGGCGAAGTGGAACTGACGATTCTGATGCTCAACCGGTTTCTGGCGCAGCACGGCGAGCTGTTGCAGAAGCTCAACAGTCGAACCGAGAAGTGCGCCATCTACGTGGCCAAACGCACCGACGCCATCCTGAAAAAGCTGAACAAGCTTGACGCTGATTACCACCTCGAATTTGCCGACGACATGAATCGGCTGCTCCGGTTTGTGCACCACAACGCCCCCCTCCACTACGCCCGGCAACTGGGTACCCCAACCGAGTGGGCCTAAACAATTAGGGATGTACAGGGTATAGTTTACGGTGTATGATGGCGGAACGTGAGCCAGCGTTTGTCCGGCAACAGTCCATTGTACATGTCCCCTATACATTGTGCATTATGAACACCGTTCTCATCACGGGCGGCACCGGCACCATTGGCCGGCGACTCACCCAACTTCTTTTGCAACAGGGCTGCACGGTAACCCATCTGAGCCGCAGCCCGAAAGCCAGCAGCGATGGCGTACAGACCTACCAATGGAACGTCGACACCTCCGAGCTGGACCCGCGCGCCATTGAAACGGCCGACCATATCGTGCATCTGGCCGGTGCCGGTGTGGCTGATGGCCGGTGGACCGACGCCCGCAAAAAAGAAATTCTGGAAAGCCGCACCCAGTCGACGGCCTTGTTGGCCGAAGCTCTGCGGAGCACGAATCACCACGTCAAAAGCTTTATTTCATCGTCGGCTATTGGGTATTACGGCAGCGATACCGGCGACCGTCCCCTGCGTGAAAACAGCCCGGCCGGAAGCGATTTTCTGGCGCAGGTCACGCGGGCCTGGGAGCGTTCAGTAGACCCCATTGCCGATCTGGGCATTCGTACCGTGCGGATTCGGACGGGCGTCGTGCTGGCCAAAGAGGGGGGTGCGTTGCCTAAACTGGCCCAGCCCATTCGTCTTGGTGTGGGCGCTCCTATTGGCTCCGGCGATCAATATATCTCCTGGATTCACCTCGACGACATCTGCCAGCTCTACATCGAAGCGATTCGGAATGAGCAGTGGAACGGCGTCTACAATGGTGTCGCGCCCGGCCCTGTCACCAATGCCGACCTGACGAGCCGCATTGCCGATGTCCTCGAAAAGCCCCAGATTCTACCCAATATTCCGGCGTTTGCCATCAAGCTGCTGTTTGGCGAAATGGCCATAACCGTGCTGGGCGGTAGCTATGTGCTCAACAAACGAGTCGCCGACGAAACGGATTTCCATTACAAATTCCCCGATCTGCGAAAAGCGCTGGAAGATTTGTTGAGATAAGCGTTATAACACAGCGCTACGCAGAGAGCCACAGAGTTGTACAGAGAGAGCTTATTACTCATTTCTCTAGGCAACTCCGTGGCTCTCTGCGTAGCGCTGTGTTATAACTCGTTTACTCTGTGTTCGATCTCCTAGAAACGCCGCTTCAGGATCTCAACCAGTTCACTCACTTCGTCGCTTTCCATATTCCACATAAACTGGTTGGCGTAGCGGTACGAGATCAGGTCGAGCGCCTGCCCGTAGTTGGTGAGCTGGTCAAGTTCGGCGATGGCTTCGTTGTAGGCCTCAGCGCTCCCGTTGAACAGTTGGTTGATAAACCGGAATTTCTGGTTTAGCGAAATGCTTTTGGCAATGCTGCCCGAGGCTTTTTGCAGGCTATCTCCCAGGGTAGCCACCCCTTCGGGCACTACGGTTGGCGTGCTTGCCGACGTCGACATGGTTGGCGCCGGGGCATTGGTCGACAACACGTTGGGCTGATTGGCCGGTGCCGTGGGGTCGGCCTGGTAAGCACCGCCGTTGATCGCCACCGTTCCGCTCGTGTGCACGTCGTCGTCGGAGGGGGGTGGGCTGTCGGGCAGCGCACTTTGTTCGGCCACAGGCTGCACGACCGGCGCAGGCGGCGGGGGTGGCACCAGCACGGGGCTTTGTTTCGGCGCGTCTTCGTCGAGATCGAAGAACGATTTCGCGGTGGGCGCGTAATTCTCGGCTACCTGCCCGCGCAACAGCGTCGAGAGGTCCATGGCCACTTTTTCAGAGAAGAGTTCGATGTATTTTTCCGGCCGTTCGAGATCGTGAGCGCGTTGCGTCAGGATTTCGTCGAGGAACCCGAGCGCCTGGTTGACGTAGACAAACGGGCGGCCATTCATCTTCTGCTCCAGGGTCATCGGAATGAGCTTATTGACCTGCGTGTAGCGGTTGATGTGCTTGAGGCTATCGGCCGTGAGCGTGAAATCGGGTTGGTTGCGCAGCAGGTCGTCGTAATAAAACCGCGGGTCGAACAAGGCAATGAGGGTGCGGCGCGTAGCATCGGCCAGCAGGGGCTCGAGGTGTTCGCGGCGTACAGCGATGTGCTGCGATACCACGTTCATAAACGACCGCAACGCCTCTTCTACTTCCGGGTTGCTGAAGTCGAAATACGGGCTGCGAAACTTCTCAACCTCACCTTTCCATTTGTCGAACAACGTGCTTACAACGAATAAATTAACTTGTTGGATGGGCGTCAGATTCAGGATTTGCTTACCGCTGATTGTCGTATGAGCATGGTAAAAATCGGCCGCCACGCGCCGGGCGTAGGACTTACTGTATTCGTTGAGGGCGTTGGTATTGAACTTGTTCGACATTGGGTAAATGCTTTGCTTTGTAAATATATTGGGATTTACGACTTACGATGTACGAATTCCAATTTAGTGCGTCTAATTCAGCCGGTAAGCCTTTTTCTGACGGGAAAATCGTAAGTTGTATCCGGGCCTAACTTCGTCAATCAGTACATGTTCATTGAACCCTCGCGCCACCGGGAGCCGCCTCACCTTCGCACCGGATGGATCGAAGTCATTGCCGGATCGATGTTTTCGGGCAAAACCGAAGAACTCATCCGCCGACTCAACCGGGCGCGCATTGCCAAGCTCAACGTTGGTATTTTCAAACCCAGTCTCGACACGCGCTACGACGTCAACGACATTGTGTCGCACAATGCCTCGGCCATCGCCTCGACGCCCGTGCCACAAGCCGCCGATATCCTCCCCCTCGCTACCGAATGCGACGTGGTCGGCATCGACGAAGCGCAGTTTTTCGATCCGAACGTCGTGCACGTCTGCCATCAGCTGGCCGATCAGGGCAAACGGGTCATCGTGGCGGGTCTCGACATGGACTTTTCGGGCAAACCGTTTGGCTGCATTCCCCAGTTGATGGCCATCGCTGAGTTTGTGACCAAAGTTCATGCCATCTGCGTGGTCTGCGGCGACGTAGCCCATTATTCCTATCGGCTTGTGCCTTCGCAGGAGCGCGTGTTGCTTGGCGAAACCGACAGCTACGAAGCCCGTTGCCGCCGCTGCTTCAACCTCGGCACCGAAGCCGTCCACCGGGAATGGGTGTATGAATGAGGCGTTAGGCCTTAAACTACCCTCGCCACTCAATCAGCAGGCCGTCGCGTTCCAGTTTGCGGAAGAAGGTCATCTGGCGTTTGGCAAACTGGTGAATGGCCGTTTCCAGCTGCCCAACCATGGCGTCGTAGGGCAACGTACCCAGCACGTATTCCGTCACGAATTTGTATTCCAGGCCGTAGAAAATCAGTTTTTCGGGTGGGATGCCAGCATCCAGCAGTTGCCTCACCTCGTCGATCAGGCCGTGTTGCAGCCGGTCGCGCAGGCGGCGGCTGATGCGCTCCCGACGAAGGGGCACGGGCGGGTTGAGGCCAATCACCCGGTAGGGCGGCAGGTCGCGGCGCAACGCAGGTACGTTGCCAGGGCCACTGACGGGGCTTCCGGCCGCGTTCAGGTACGTTCCGATCTCGATGGCCCGGATCAGGCGTTTGCGCGTGCTCGTATCGGCCAGCGGCGTATAGGGCGACGGGTTGGCCCGAAACAGGTCGAGTAGCTGGGCGTCGGTGAGTTGGGCAAGCTCGGCGCGCAGGTCATCGTTAGGCGGAATGGGCAGCATCGTTTCGGGGCGCAGGGCCGCCTCGATGTATAGGCCCGACCCACCGCAGACGATGGGCGTCTTGCCGCGACTCAACACATCGGCCAGAGCCGCATCAAAATCGCGCTGATACCGGAACACGTTGTAGTCGTCGCCCGCGTCGACAATGTCGATGAGGTGATACGGAACCGCCGGGCCGCCAACGCTATACTCGGCCAGGTCTTTACCCGTACCGATGTCCATGCCCCGGTACACCTGCCGCGAGTCGGCGCTGAGGATCTCGCCGTTGAGTTGCCGGGCCATCTGCACAGCCAGGGTCGTTTTCCCGCTAGCCGTCGGACCAAGAATCACAAGCATAGAAATGGGTTTAAGGTATAAGGTCTACCGCTCAAGGTTGGCTGACGCGTTCTGTTGTTGCGTCGGCTAGCCTTGAGCGGTAGACCTTATACCTTAAACGTAGTTAATCAATGCGTTACCATAATCTTTTTCACCTGACTGGCATCGCCCGCTTTCAGTTGCAGGAAATACATGCCGGTAGGCAGCTGGCTCAGGTCCATCTGTTCGCTGATCTGCTTGCCGTCGCGCACCGCTACGGATAGCTGGCGCACCGACTGCCCGGTCGGGCTGCTCAGCGTCAGGGTGCCGCTGGTGGCCGGTTGTGTCAGTTCGGCCGTGACCCGGACGGTGTTGCTAACCGGGTTCGGGAAAACGTCGAAATTGGCAACGGGCGTTGGTTCGGTCGCCAGCACAACCGGCACCGGCACCTGAATCTGGAGATTGTCGATCTGCCAGCCCCAGCCGTGCGCGAGCTGATCGGCAAACAACCGGAACCGGATCAGGATGACGTCGTTGGCTCTGAACAAGCCCTTGTCATAAATCCCGATTTCCCGGCGTTTGAGCAGCGCGGCGGTACCTACAGCGGTTGAGTTCTGCTCGCCCGTGTTCGGATCGACGGCTGACTTCCGCGAATTCCAGGCCGTCAGCCATTCCGAGCGGTTAGAGGCATCGTAGCCGTCGATGAGCGGCAGCCAGGTACGTCCGTTGTCTTTGCTGGCTTCCACGATCACGTAGTCGTAAAAGCCCTGGTCCAGGTACGTTGCGCCCGATTCGCCCGGCTCCACCAACACGATTTCATCGAACCGGATCTTGGCGCTGTCGGGGTTGGCTTTCACGCGTATTGGTGCCAGCAGCGAGTAGGTAAAGTTGCTTTCGTTGAAAATATCTGAGCCGTTGGCATACGGGTGATCCGAGTTGATGCTGGGGCTGGTGAAACCCGTTGGCGTTTCAATCCGGAAATTGTTACCGGCGAAGTCAGTTGCCGTGGCGGTTGAGGCAAAGTCATTGACGTATTGCGACCGCACCGTAGCCTGTGGCCCCACAATGGTGATTTCGTAAAAACCGGTTGCCGGGCTGACAGCCTGATTCCGCGCCGCCGATAGGTCCCGCGCAACGATGCGGTAGCTAAGCTTATCGCCTGCTTTCAGCGAATTCTGGGGCAATGTAAGCAGACCAACCCAGGTGCTGTCGGGCACCAGATCGGAGTTGAAATACCGCAGCGGTACGGCCGGGCGAGCCACTCCGTTTACCTGATACTCCACATACGCCGTGTCAACGCCTTGTTTGAAACGCGTGCCTAACCGCCGGTCGTCGACGATCTTGGCGATGATGGGAATCGTGTCGGCCGCAGCGGCAAACAGCACTGTCTGATCCGGTACGTGGGTAATGGTCGGTGCTTTACGGTCGGCACCCGGCACAAACGAATAGAAGAACTGGTTATCGTTGACATCGCGGCCCGGATTTGAATAGACGCGACCGGCCACATCCTGCACGCGCAGGAAGTAGGCGATCCGGTCGGTGAGCTGGGCAGCGGGGATGGTGTATCGGTACTCGTTGGTCGTGCCCACCCGTGTCATGTCGAAGCCCTGAAAGGTATTATCCAATTGAGTCGGGTACCCTTTCCGATAGAAGATTTTAGGCGGTGCGCTGCCCAGCGCCGTATCGCTGATGATCCGGGCCGACACAACGATGTCGCTGGGCGATTCGGTATCCAGAATCGCATCGTGAAGCAGCGAGGTCGTTTTCCATTCCATATCCTCGAAAAAGGCCAGCACAATGGGGCCGGGGTTATGAATCGCCTCGGCATTGTTGACGTTGGGCGTCATCAGCGAGTTGGGGTTACCCTGCCCGTAGGTGGCTTCGTCGAGGTGGTAGAGCGTCGAGCCCGCGCTGTAGGTGGTTGGTGCGTATAATTTGGCTTTGCCGCCGGTTTTCTGCTGCAACACGGGGCCGTTGAGGAACAGGTTCCGGCCGATCAACTGGTTATAGACCAGCGCGGCCGTGCTGAAGGCCGTGGGGTCGGTCAGTTTGGCGCCGGTGTTGGTCTCGACAAACCGATCGAACACTACGGGCGATACCGAGGCGCTACGCGTGTCAGCATCGCCGAAAATCCCCCCCGTAAAGCCCAGACCATGACCCAACTCGTGCAGGATCACGGTGACAAGGTCCGACGTACCGGCGGTTGGTTTGGCATCCAGGCCGCGGTACCAGTTGTTTTCGCTGTTGAAGTTGGCCACAATGTCGGCGCTGTCAGGATGGTTCAACGCGCGACGGGCAATCTTTTCCGCCAGCGCAACCGGGTAGAACGTCTGCGCTTTCTGAGCCCCGTCCGACGAATAGAAATAGGTGGCCGGGCGGGCACTACCCAGCGTCACGAACCGGTCGCTGCCGTTGCCCAGCGGTTGCCAGGTCGCTTTGATCCGAATGGGTACAGGGCTGCTGATGAGCGTCGACCAGATATCGACTGCCCGCTGAAAAGCCGCCTTGGCATCTTCGGGATAGCCGATGTAATCGACGATAAACGTAGACGTAGCGGCCCGGCGAGCACGTCCGTCGCCAAACCCCTGCGGCGCCCCAATGCTGGTGAAGGCGTTTTCTTTGAGGCCATAGCAGATAATGGGGTCCAGTTTGGCCTGCCGCTGCCGGAAAGCAAACTCCTCGTAAGTGGTGCGGGTCTTAATCGACGCCGGTTTCTTCTGCGCCAGCAACGGCGACGTCAGCAGGAGCAAGCAAGCCAGCAAACGCAACGTGTAATAGTTTGTCATAAACGTAGTTGGGTCATCAGGGGGCAGTAAGCACTGGGCATCAGCCGTTTGGATCGATCGTAATCACAAGTGACGAATGCGCAATACCCACTACTTATTGTTTCAATACTAAAGATACCGAATTGAGGCAGTATCGCAAGCCCGTCGGCGGCGGGCCGTCGTCGAACACATGACCCAGGTGCGCATCACATACGTTGCAAAGCACTTCGACCCGATACATGCCGTAGCTGTAGTCTTTTTCGAGCCGAATCCGCTCCGGGTCGATCGGGTCCGTGAAGCTTGGCCAGCCCGTGCCTGACTCAAATTTGGTCGTTGCTTCGAAAAGCTCAGTACCGCAGCAGACACAGGTGTAGACGCCGGGCTCTTTGCTTTCGCAGTACTCACCTGTGAACGGCCGTTCCGTCCCTTTTTGGCGGGCCACTCTGAATTGCTCCGGCGTCAGGATGCGCCGCCACTCGTCTTCGGATTTGATCACCTTTTCCATCGGTTACTCTGGTTTACGTAATGTGTACGGGAAACGTTGATGGCGGGTTGCCATCTTTTGCTGATAAATACCGGATTCAATTCACTTTGTTCTATTTATCCGACCGCCCAACGTACCTGTAGCCCCAGTAGCAACGTCCGCCAAAAAGAAACCCCGGCTCGTGGGTGAACCGGGGTTTCATACCGCTATTTTTTTCGTTTGGCGACTGGTGGCGCCGCCTTGGCCGCCTGCCCCTTTCTGGTCATCGTGACGGGGTCCCACTCCACCACTTTCTGCTCGAAATAACTTTCGTTGCAGGCCAGCACCGGCGCGGCCGCCCGGAAGCCAAAAACCGGGTCTTCGATGGTGCCCTGGCTACCGGCCCGTACGTTCTTGAAGAAGTCGGCAAAGTGGGCCGCGTGCGCGTCGTCGTTTTTGGGCGACTCAAACTTGACCTCCTTCACCGGCTCGGCCGTGCGGGTTTCGGGCGGGTATTGCACATCATACTGCTTCTTGAATTCTTCCTGCACCTGCGGCGTAAACGTGAAAAAGCTATCGTAGCCGTTGTAACCCGGTGCTTTGGGCAGTTTCTTTTTTGTCAGAATGAGGTTTTCCTCCGAAAACTCGATCGTCCCTTCGTTACCGATGATGCGGGTTACGTTGCTGATTTTTCCGGCGTTGGCGAAGTTGACCCGCAACACCATCTGGAAGGCGTCGTGCTGATCGGTTTTGGGGTAGTCCATGATGCTCGTCATCACGTCAGGTACGTCGCGGCCATCTTTCCAGTAAGCCAGATTCCCCGACGAGAAGATGCGCGTTGGGCCGAGCGTGTTGGTTACGAAATGCACACCTGTGATGAGGTGGATAAACAGATCGCCCGCCACGCCCGTGCCGTAATCTTTGTAATTGCGCCACCGGAAGAACCGTTTGGCGTCGAAGGGCCGCTTAGGCGCATCGCCCAGGAAGCGGTCCCAGTCGAGGGTGGCGGTGGAGGCGTCGGTGGGGATGGAGTAGTTCCAGGCCCCGATGGCATTGAACCGGTCGTTGTTCGACTCGACGTAGTTGATCGGCCCGATTTCGCCCGCCTGCACCATCCGTTTTGCTTCCTGAAACGCCGCGCTGCTGATGCGCTGACTGCCCACCTGCATGGTCTTGCCCGATTTTTTCCAGGCATCGATGACCGCCTTTCCTTCGTTGAGGTGTTGTACCATCGGCTTTTCGCAGTACACGTGCTTACCTGCCTGCAAAGCCGCAATGGTGATGTGGTCGTGCCAGTGGTCGGGCGTCACGATCAGCACGGCATCAACATCGGGGCGGGTGAGTATTTCGCGGTAATCGCGGGTTGCAAAAAGGTCTTTGTCTTTACCAAAAGCCGTTTTGGCGTGTTCGAGCCGGCCATCGTAAAGGTCGGCCACGGCCACCAGCTCCACGTCGGGATTCCGCAACGCGGCCATAGTATCGTAATTACCCTGAATGCCCATGCCGATGGTGGCGATGCGGATTTTGTCGTTTGGGCTAACGCGTCGTAAATTAGGAATGTAAGCGGGCGCTGTGTTGCCCAATACGGTCTGTGTACCCCCCACGGCAGCTAGTGCCGAAGCAGCCGAGAGTGTCTTGATGAATGTCCTGCGTGTAGCGGTCATAACAGGGTCTTTTTTTCGTAAAAAGCGTGAGTTCTTAATTACTACCCCGTCTGCCGTACCGCAAGCTGGAATATTAGCGGGCAGGCGGTAAAAATGCCGTCTCTACCCGTTTGTGTATACACCTGTCAGACCAATCCCGTTATGAAGCGACTCTCTCTGTTTCTGCTAGTTAGCTGGGCTATTGCCTGCTGGGCAGCGCCCGCCCGGGCCAACTCCATCCTGATCCCGATGGACGATCAGCAGACCGATCACCTGAAGGCGTATGGCATTGCGTATGCCGTGCTTCAGGCCGATGGCGACGTCGATTGGCTGCTCAACTACCGGGGCGGCAGTTTCCTCATCGATTTCTCGACCAAATTTGAGTCGGAGTGCCGAATTCGCGGCGTCTCGTTTCAATTGCTGACCGACGGCGGGGCGGCCTCGCTCAAGCAGCAGCTGGCCAACCCCGACCAGAACACCGACGTGGTGGCGCTGCACAAAGCAGCCAAGATTGTGGTCTATTCGCCCATCAAAACCAGCCCGGCGGCTTTCGAAAATACCGACGCCGTGCTGCTGGTGCTCACCTACGCTGAGATTCCCTACGACGTGGTCTACGATCAGGAGATCCTGAGTGGCGACCTGCCCAAATACGACTGGCTCCACCTGCACCACGAAGACTTTACGGGGCAGTTTGGCCGGAACCTTAACCGGCTCAGCCCCGCCGACGTGAAAGCGCAGGAGGCGATTGCCAAGCAGTTTGGCTACGCCAAAGTCTCGCAGATGAAACTGGCCGTTGCCAAAGCCATCAAGGCCTTTTGCGCGGGCGGCGGCTACTTGTTTGCCATGTGCTCGGCTACCGAAACCCTCGACATTGCGCTGGCCGCCGAAGGCCTCGACATTGTGGGCAGCAGCTACGATGGCGACGGGGAAGACGCCGACGGGCAAGCCAAGCTTGATTTCAGCAAAACGTTTGCCTTCCAGAATTTCAAGCTGGAGAGTGACTATGGCGGCGGGTTTTCGACCTTTTCGGATATCAACGCGACGGCTGGCGGCGGGTATGGTCAGGCAAGTGGGTATTTCCAGCTGTTCAACTTCTCGGCCCGCTACGACGTCGTCCCGGCCATGCTGACCCAGAACCACGAAAACGTGATCAAAGAGTTTTTTGGGCAAACGACCGCCTTCCGCAAAGCCGCGGTGAAATCCAACGTGCTGGTGATGGGCGAAGGTAAAACCTCGGACCGCTACCTCTACGGCGAACTGGGGCGCGGCCAATGGACATTCTACGGTGGGCACGATCCCGAAGGCCTACGCGGTGGCGGTAACTGGCGCATCCCCACCGATCTGCATCTGCACCCACACTCGCCCGGTTACCGGCTGATCCTCAACAACGTGCTGTTCCCTTCGGCCAAGAAAAAGAAGCGCAAAACGTAAGCGGGGTTGGCGCTGATAGCTACGGTCTGGTCTATGACTGGCCTAACTTGACCGGGTGACTGGCGGGGCAAGTAATTGCCCGTCGGCTACCTATCGACTTGTTCTATAGAATATTTTTGTCTTTTCAACCCCCGCTTTCCGCGTAATCCAGTTCTTTTCTACAACGTTGAGACACGTTCTTTTTCGCCTGTCGGTAGGGAACCGATGGCTCTTATTACTGGCAGCGTTGCACCTGGCGGGTCCGCTACGGAGCCAGCAACCGATCGCCTCACCGCAGATCAGTCACCACAGCAGCAGCGATTACAAGGCTGGCACCCAAAACTGGACCATCCGGCAGGACCGGCAGGGAATCCTTTACATCGGTAACAATGAAGGCCTGCTCACGTACAACGGACGATACTGGAACACCTACCGGTTGCCTAACCAGACAGTGGTGCGCTCGATTGGTATCGACGCGCAGCACCGCATTTTCGTGGGTGGTCAAGACGAGATCGGCTACTTTTTCCCCAATGCCAATGGGGTGCTGACCTACCACTCCTTGTTGCCCTTGCTTGCTCCGGCCGATCGTAGTTTCGCCGACGTGTGGACCACCGAGGTCGTGGGCGATGATGTGTTTTTTCGGTCGGTGCGGCAGGTGATGCATTTCCACGCGGGCAAGCTGGATGTATACCGGTCGTCGAATACGTGGGCTTTTCTGGGGCAGGCGGGTGGGTACGTTTATGCGCAGGATCAGGGCCGGGGTTTGTTGCGCTTTACCAGGGGTCGCTGGCAACCGTTAGTCGACGCGGCTTCGCTGACGAACATCAGTCTGTCAGGATTATTGCCCTACGGCGCCGACACCCTGTTGGTCACCACGTTGAAGCATGGCCTGTTTCTGCTGCACCAGCGGCAGTTTGTTCGCCGCCCTACGGCCCTGGACCCGGCGCTGTTCTCCGAACGAATTTACTGCGCCGCTCAGCTTGCCCCCAACCAGTATGCGCTGGGCACCACGTCGGCGGGCGTACTGATTATCGACAAAGCAGGCCGCGTAGTGCAGGCGTTCACCAGCCCCAAGGAACTGCAGAACGCCAACGTGCGCGGGATTCTGCTCGATCAGCAGCGCAATCTGTGGCTGGCGCTCGATGACGGCCTCGACTTCGTGGCGATCAACAGCCCTATCCGCTATATCCGGCCGGATGGAGGCCGCAACGCGACGGGGTATGCCATGGCCATCCACGGGCAACACCTTTTCGCTGGTACGTCGAACGGGCTGTACGTCTGTCCAGTGGCGCAACCAACCGGTGATATCAGCCAACGACAGGGTGACTTTCGGGAAGTGCCAGGCACGAAAGGGCAGGTATGGCGACTTGATCGGCTTGGTAACCAACTGCTGATGAGCCACGAAACGGGCCTTTTCGATGTGCAGCCGCAACAGGCAACGCCCATCTACACCAAGCTGGGTACGTGGCTGGTGAAACCCGTATCGGCGACGGGCCTACTGGCAGGTACGTACCATGGCCTACGGGCCCTGTCAAAAAATGGCGACATCGTCCGCGACCTGGGTACTACGGGCGACACGCCCGAATCACTCCGTTTTCTGCTCGTCGACACCGTTGCGAATCAGGCCTGGGCGTCGCACCCCAACCGTGGTCTTTTCCGAATGGCGCTCATTCCGGGCACGACAACCGTTCGTTCCACCCGGCTCTATACCGATCGGGACGGGCTGCCGTCGGTGCAGTATAACTACCTATTTCGGCTGCGGAATCGCCTGTTCGTCGGTACCCAGAAAGGGGTTTACGAGTATGATGCCCGGCAGGATCGGTTTGTGCCCTCGCCTCTGCTGACGCCCCTGCTGGGTACGTTGACGGTGCAATACCTGGTCGAAGATCAGGAGCAGAACATTTGGTTTGCCAGTCAGAAGCGCATGGGTGTGATCGACTTCGGCGGCGCTTCCTCGCAGCGGCGTCCGCAGGTTGTTTTCTTCCCCGAACTGACGGGTCGGCTGATTGGCGGCTTTGAATTCATCTATCCGTTTAACCGGACCAACATTTTCATCAGCAGTAACAAAGGTTTTCTGCATCTCAACTACGACCACTACCGTGCCCGGGTGCATCGACCGACCGTGCTGCTGAGCAAGGTGACAACGTTGGGGGCCAAAGACAGTCTTGTTTTTGGGGGGTACGTCCTCCGCCGCCCCAGCCAGTCAACGCCAACTCTCTCGCCTGATAGGCGCTCCCTGCGCTTTGAGTTTGCGTCTACCTTGTTCGATCAGGCGACCAACGTCGAGTTCAGCTACCGGCTGGAAGGCAGCGAGGGCAATTGGTCGTCGTGGAGTACCAAGAGCGAGAAGGAATACACCAATTTGCCGTGGGGGCACTACACGTTTTCCGTAAAAGCGCGCAATAACCTGGGGAACGAATCGGGCGTTCAGCGGTACTCGTTCTACATTCAGCCTGCCTGGTACGAAAGTTACTGGGCCCGGCTGTGTTATGTGCTACTGGCGGCTGGCGGCCTTTACCAACTCTTCAAATGGCAACGCCGCCACCACCGGGCCGAGCAGGCGCAATTAACGTACCTGCACCAGCTTGAACTGGACCGCAACGAGAAAGAAATCGTTCGGCTAAAGAACCAGCAGCTCGAGGCCGACATGGACTTCAAAAACCGGGAGCTGGCTACCATGACCATGCAACTGGCCCAACGGGGCGACGCCCTCATCAAGGTAAAAGAGGTCGTGTCGACCATGGCCAAAAAGCAGGATAACAAAGACAACGCGCTGAACTTCCGCCAAGTCCTGCGCTTGATTCGGGACGTTGAAAGCAAAGACGCCGACTGGGGGCAGTTTACGCTGCACTTCAATACGGTGAACGATGCCTTCTTCCGAACCCTGAAGGAAAACCATCCCGATCTGACACCCAATGACCTGAAGCTGTGTGCTTTTCTGAAGATGAATCTGTCATCGAAAGAAATAGCCCAATTCATGAACATTACCGTCAAGGCCGTCGAAATTGGGCGGTATCGGCTGCGCAAGAAATTGGGCCTTTCACCCACGACCAACCTCTACGAATTTCTAACTGACGTAGCCAAGCAGAGTGCCACGGGAGGGCTTCGCTAGCGCGTTTTCGAGCACAAAGAATCCTAAAAAGAAACGTTAAAATTATAAAAAGTCAACACATTCATCTTCAGATATATACAATTCATATGTAGTGATAAAGTAGGGCCATTTGGGTGCTCAATCAATCCGAATACGTACTCTTGTAGTGGTTATGTAGTGGATACCAAAAGGCCAACTCCGCATCGGGACACTCTAGTTTTGAAGCAGGTTTTTAAGTCAATAATCCTGTTTTCAAGACGAACTTCTTCATGCGGAAACGTTGTACACTTATTCTTTTTCAAGCGCTGTGGCTGCTGCTCATTCCTACGTTGCTGTGGGCACAGACACGCCAGGTCCGGGGGACGGTTACGGCCCAGACAGACGGCAGCCCACTCCCAGGCGTGTCGGTACTGGTGCAGGGAAGCACCGTAGGTACGTCGACTGACCCAGACGGCAATTTCTCGATTGCGGTTCCCAACAACGAGGCTATACTAGTGTTCAGCCAGATTGGGATGAAGCGCCAGACGGTGCCCGTGGGTACCAGCACGACACTACGTATTTCGCTGGTCGATGATGCCAGCAATCTGGACGAAGTCGTCGTGGTGGGTTATGGCGCGCAGAAGAAAAGCGTGGTAACCGGTGCCATCTCCAGCGTCAAAGCCTCCGACCTCGTGTCGATGCCCATTACCCGCGTGGAAGAAGCGCTTCAGGGCCGGGCTTCCGGGCTGACCATTGCGGCCAGTTCGGGTCAGCCCGGTTCGGGTTCGTCCGTTCGGGTTCGGGGGGTAACGACGCTGAATAACAACGATCCGCTTTGGGTGATCGACGGGGTGGTGATCGACAACGGAGGAATCGGCTACCTGAATCAGTCCGACATTGAGTCGATCGAGGTGCTGAAAGATGCCGCCTCGCAGGCCATTTACGGGGCGCGGGCTGCCGCCGGGGTCATTCTGGTAACAACCAAGAAAGGCAAGGCCGGTTCGATGCAGATCAGCTACAACGGTTTCTACGGCGTTTCGTCGCCCGCCCGCAAGCTGGATCTGCTCAACGCCTCGCAGTACGCTACGCTGCGCAATGAGGCATCGGTCAATGCGGGCGGTAAGCCCGTTTACACCGATCCGGCGGCACTGGGTACCGGCACCGACTGGCAATCGCTGATCTTCAACAACAGCGCCAAACGGCAGCAGCATGAGCTGAGCCTCAGCGGCGGCAGCGAGCGCTCGACGTATTACCTCTCCTTGGGCTACATTGATCAGCAGGGCATCGTGGCAACGCCCATCTCGAACTACAACCGCCTAAACGTGCGGCTCAATTCGACGCACAAGCTGGCCAAGTGGCTGACGTTCGGGCAGAATCTGGGCTACGCGCACGACAAGTCGGTGGGGCTTGGCAACACGAACAGCGAGTTTGGCGGTCCGCTGAGTTCGGCCATCAACCTCGATCCGCTGACGCCCGCCGTCGTGACCGATCCGGCTGTCGCGGCCCTGCCACCCTACACGAACGTTGGGATCCGGCGCGATGCGAATGGGAACCCCTATGGCATTTCGCAGGCCGTAGCGCAGGAAATTACCAACCCGCTAGCCTATATCCAGACGCGCCTGGGCAACTACGGCTGGAGTGACAACATCGTGGGCAATGGCTACCTGGAAGCCGAACCGATTAAAGGATTGCGCCTGCGCTCGACGGTGGGGACCAAGCTGGCCTTCTGGGGCGGCGATAGTTTCACCCCGCTCTCGTGGCTGAACGCCACAACCATCACGTCGCAGACCTCGTTCAACCGGAGCAACAACCGCCGGATCGACTGGAACCTGGAAAACACGATTTCGTACACCCGCGCCATCAACAAACACACGGTATCGGTGCTGTTGGGGCAGGGGGCCTACAAAGACAACAACGCCAGCTTCACCAGCGTAACGTTTTACAACGTACCTGTCGACAACTTCGATGATGCGTCGCTGAATTTCAAACGGCCAGTCGATCAACGATCTTCCGATGGCGGCGAGAGCGCGATCCACACGGTTAGCTCCTTGTTTGCCCGCGTCAACTACGAGTACAACGAGAAGTATCTGGTGCAGGCACTGGTTCGGCGCGACGGCTCCTCACGATTTGGCGCCAACCACAAATACGGCGTTTTCCCCTCGCTCTCGCTGGGTTGGGTACTCTCGCGCGAATCGTTCTTCCCGCAGACGCCCGTCCTGAATTTCCTCAAACTGCGCGGTGGCTACGGCGTAGTGGGTAACGATGCCATCGGCGACTTTGCCTACCTGTCGACCATCGGCAGCGGCCGCAACTACACCATCGGCACGTCGGGCAGCTACATCATCGGCTACAGCCCCAACGCCCCCGCCAACCCGGACCTGAAATGGGAGCAGACAAGCCAGACCAACGTGGGTATCGACGCTACGCTGTTCAACAACGTAAACCTGACGCTGGAGTGGTTCCGCAAGAAGACGACCGACATTCTGCAAAATCCACGCATTCCGGGGTACGTCGGTGCCATTTCAAACCCGGCGGCCAACGTAGCCGACATTCAGAACACGGGGGTTGAACTGGAACTAGGCTACAACCGCCGCCTCGGCGACTTCACGATGTCGGTAAACGGCAACGTCTCCTACGTGAAAAACCAGGTAACGAACCTGGGCAACGGCATCGCCTACCTCTCGGGCGGGCAGGGCTTCCAGGCCAGCAGCTACCCCATCACCCGCACGGCGGTGGGGCAGCCGATCAACTCGTTTTTCGGTTTCCAGACGATGGGGATCTTCCAGACGGTTGAAGACGTGAATGGGTACGTGGGTAGCAATGGTCAGAAGATTCAGCCCAACGCCAAACCCGGCGATTTCCGCTGGGCCGATCTCAACGGCGATGGCCGCATTACGGAAACCGACCGCACGTTTATCGGGAACCCAACGCCGACCATGACGTACGGGGCAACCATCAACCTGGCCTACAAAAATTTCGACCTGGTGATTTTCGGGCAGGGAGTATCGGGCAACAAAATTTTCCAGGGTCTGCGCCGACTCGACATTCAGAACGCCAACTGGCAGACCAGAGCGCTGGGCCGCTGGACCGGTCCGGGTACGTCGGATACGTACCCCCGCCTTGTCAACGGTGATCCGAACAAGAACTTCCTGAACCCATCGGATTTCTACCTCGAAGACGGCGGCTACTTCCGCCTGAAAACCCTGCAGATCGGCTATTCGCTGCCCAAAGCGATCATCGGCAAAATCGGTATGCAGCGCGCACGGATTTACCTAATGAGCCAGAACCTGCTGACGATCACCAAGTATACGGGTTACGACCCCGAAATCGGCGGCGGCGTGCTGAGCATCGACCGGGGTATCTACCCACAGGCACGATCGTACATGCTGGGCCTGAATGTATCGTTCTAATGTCTTCCCTCTACTTTACTGATGAAAAATCGATATAAAATTCCCGCCCTGTTGCTCGTTATGGGCCTGCTGGGCGGCTCGTGCACCACCGAGTTTCTGGAAGTGCGGCCCAAAGGGACCGACCTGGAAGCCAACTATTACCGCAATCAGCAGGAAGCCTTCAACGGGCTGGTGGCTGTCTACGACGTGGTTGGCTGGCAGAGCAGTGGCTACATTACCAAGATCGGGGCGCTGAATGCGGCTTCCGACGACCATTTTGCCGGGGGCGGCGGCCCGAGCGACATCAACGCCTTTCAGGTGATCAGCAACTACACGCTGACGCCCGACACGGGGCCGCAGGGTGATCTGTGGCGGAAAGGGTTCTCGGGCATTTTCCGGGCCAACACTATTCTGCAAAAACTGCCCGGTGTACCCATGGACGCTACCCTGAAGGCTCGTTACACGGCCGAAGCCAAGTTTCTGCGCGCCTATTTCTACTTCGATCTGGTTCGTCTGTTCAAGAACGTACCGCTGTTCACCAGCCCGGTCGATGCGGCCGACATGTATAATGTGTTGCAGGCGCCCCCGGCGGAGGTGTACAAGCAAATTGAAAAAGACCTGACCGAGGCACTGACGACGCTGCCCGCAACCGTGGCCGTAGCCACTGAGGGCGGTCGGGCTACCCAGGGTGCTGCCCACGCGCTTTTGGGCAAAGTGTATCTGCAACAGGAGAAGTTTGCCCCCGCCGCTCAGGAACTGGCGCAGGTCAACGGCACACCCGGCGGTACCAACCAGTACGGCTACAAACTACTGCCCAACTTCGCCGATCTGTGGAAAGTATCGAACAAGTTTAACAGCGAGTCGATCTTCGAGATTTCGTTCACCAACACGTCGGCGGGCGACTGGGGTTGCGTAGCCTGTACGGAAGGAAACGTACTGAACATCCTGACGGGGCCGCGGGGTTACCGGCCGCAAAAAGCAGGTGCCCCCGATTACGTGTCGGGCTGGAGCTTCCTGGTTGTGACGCCCGACCTGTACAATGCCATCAAAAATGACCCGCGCAGCCGGGCTACGGTGGCCAACCTCGACAGCCTGGAGCGGAACGGTATTGCTACGTACGAGAAGGGTTACATGAACACGGGCTATTTTCTGGAGAAAACCGCCGCTCGCCAGGTCAACCGTCCCACGGGCGCTGGCGCACCGGAGCTGAACTACGCCCAGAATATGTACGACATGCGCCTGGCCGACACGTACCTGCTGGAAGCCGAAGCCCTGATCCGGGGTGGTGGCGACCTGACCCGGGCCGCCGCGCTGATCAACGCCGTTCGTGACCGGGCGTATGGCGACAAGAACCACCACGTGACAGCCACCATGGACAATCTGATGACCGAACGCCGGCTTGAACTGGCCGGTGAGGGGCATCGCTGGCTCGACCTGGTCCGCTGGGGTAAGGCTGCATCGGTGCTGGGTTCACGGGGCTTCGTCGCCGGTAAGCACGAAATCCTGCCCATTCCCCTGCTGGAGATGGAAAACACGAAAATCCAGCAAAGCAAAGAATGGGGCGGTACGCTCTGAGTCAATAGCCCCCACCTGCCAGCAGGTGGGGGCTTCTTTTCCTTTCCTATGCTACGCTTCTTCCAACCTTACCTTCCGGGTCTGTTGCTGCTCAGCGTGCTGGGCTGCTCCGGGCAAACGGCTTCCGTCAAGCCCAACCCCCTCGTCACGACCGGGCCAACCGATCTGGGCTGGACCTTTGAGAACACGCCGGTCTGGGCAGACGAATTTGATTACCAGGGCCTCCCCGATCCCCAAAAATGGGGGTACGACCTGGGCGGTAGCGGCTGGGGCAACAATGAACTGGAATACTACACCGACAGCCCCGATAACGCCCGTGTAGCCGACGGCAAGCTGACCATCACGGCCCGGCAGGAACAGCAGGGCAACCGCGACTACACTTCGGCACGGCTCGTCAGCCGGGGGAAGGGCGATTTTCTCTACGGGCGGTTCGAGATTCGGGCGAAGCTGCCCGTCGGCAAAGGGACCTGGCCGGCCATCTGGATGCTACCCACCGACTGGGCTTACGGAGGCTGGCCCAACTCGGGCGAGATCGATATCATGGAGCACGTCGGCTACGACCCGAACGTCGTGCATATCTCGACCCACACGCTCGCTTACTACTTTAAAATTAACACGCAGAAGACCGCTACGAAACGGGTAGAAACGGCCACGACCGACTACCACCGCTACCGCGTCGACTGGACGCCCTACGCCATCCGGGGCTACATCGACGATCAGCATGTGTTTGACTTTGTGAATGAGGGTAAGGGCTACGCGGTGTGGCCCTTCGACAAGAAGTTCCACCTGCTGCTGAATCTGGCCGTGGGTGGCGACTGGGGCGGGGCGCAGGGCGTTGATGCCGCGGCCTTCCCAACGGCGATGGACGTCGATTACGTCCGTGTGTACAGGCTCATTGAAAAATAACGCGCAACGAGTTCTAAATCCCTTACAAACATGAAAAGAACGTTACAACACAGGGCCCGGCAGCTAATGGCGATGGGCTGGGCAGTCATCTGCCTGCTGACGAGCTGGGCCGCTAGCACACAACCTGCTCAGGCTCAGCTTAGCCGACTGCGGGCCGATGGGCAGCGGATTGTCAACGCCAACAACCAGGAAGTGCTTCTGAAAGGCGTGGGGCTGGGCGGCTGGCTGCTACAGGAGGGCTACATGATAAACCCGAATTCGGGTGGCACGCAGGGGTCGTTCAAGAAGCGGCTCTACGATCAGGGACAGTCCGATGCCCAGGTCGAAACGTTCTACCAAAGCTGGCGCGATACGTTCATCACGCAGGCCGACATCAACTGGATCGCCGATCAGGGCTTCAACTGCGTCCGGATTCCGATGCATTACGAGCTCTTCCTGACGCCCTCGCAGCGGGCCGTGCGCAACAATGTAATCCGCAACCCAAGCACCTACATGACCTACGTCAACTCGATGACGAGCTGGTACAACGCCAATCAGCTCTTCACCGACCCCAATTCGGAAGGCTTCCGCACGTTGGAAAACTGCCTGAACTGGTGCGCCGCCCGCGGCCTGTATGTCATCGTCGACCTGCACGCGGCGCCGGGAGCACAGGGCAGCGACACCAACATTTCCGACGCGCTGGTCACCAATGACCTCTGGAACAAACCCATTTTCCAGAACATCACGGTGCGCCTGTGGGAAACCATCGTTCGGCGGTACATCAACAACAACACCGTTGCTTTCTGGGACCTGATCAACGAACCCAACAACGTACCTGGCGGTGGGCAAGCGATTTTCAGCCTGACCAATCGGCTGATCAACGCCGTTCGTGGCCTGGGCGATACGCACCTGATTATGGTGGAAGGCAACGGCTGGGGCAACAACTACGATTACCTCGAGCCCAACAACTTCAACAACCGCTCGAACCTCGTGTACAACGCACACCGCTACTGGATCACCCCGAGCGACGATTACGTGCGCGACGGCAACCCGAATCAGATCAACCGGATGATCAACCTGACCGAGTTCCGGTCGCGCTGGAACGTACCGGTCTGGATTGGTGAAACCGGCGAAAACGATGACAGCTGGCTCCGGCAGAACGTCGACAAACTCAACGCGGCCAAAATTGGCTGGGCACACTGGACCTACAAACGCACAAGCAGCAGCCCCAATGCCGCGTTGCGGCGCATCGACGGCCCACCGTACCTGACCGACGGCGTGTCGGCCATGAGCGGCGTGTTGAACAACATTAAGTTTGCCAACACGAGCATCAACTACGGCCCGCTGGATGCGGTCAATCCACGCCGGGGCGCCACCACGGTCTGCACCGGCAGCTATAACCCCGTACCAGCCACCCTTCAGGCCGAAAGCTATTGTTCGATGAGCGGCATTGGCGTCGAAACCACCATCGACGCTGGCGGCGGGCAGAATGTGGGCAACATCGAAACCGGCGATTGGCTGGGGTACCGCATCAACGTACCTGTGGCCGGTAGCTACACCATTCAGTACCGTGTAGCTACGCCCAACAGCGGCGGTAGCCTCCGGTTTGAGCGGTTGGGGGGGTCATCGTCGTTTGGCACGGTGGGCGTCCCCAATACGGGCGGCTGGCAGAACTGGCAGACCATCACGCAGACCGTGCAACTCCCGGCCGGTGACCAGGAAGTCGCGCTCGTGTCGGCCAACGGCAGTTTCAACATCAACTGGTTCCGTATCGCCAGTGCCGGCGCGCCCATTGGGCAAACGATCTGGCTGCGTGGTTTCAACAACCAGTACGTGTCGTCGGAGAATGGGCAGGCCCCCATGAACTGCAACCGCGCCTCGGCGGGAGGCTGGGAGCAATTTGTGGTCGTCAGCGCGGGCAACGGCAAAATCGCCCTGCGTGGCAGCAATGGGGCGTATGTCAGCTCCGAAAACGGACTGGCCCCCATCACGTGCTCACGCACCACGATTGGCGCGTGGGAATCGTTCGATTGGATCGAAGTAAGCGGCGGGCAGGTCGCCTTCCGGGGTAACAACGGGCAGTACATCTCGTCGGAAAACGGGCAGGGCCCGATGACCTGCACCCGCACCTCCATCAGTGGCTGGGAAGCCTTCAACTGGGGCGTTGCCGGCTCGGCACGGATGGCCGCCGCGCTCGAACCCGGCGAAGCCGACAGCCGTCTGCAGGTTTTCCCCAACCCCTCAACGGGTCAGTTCACCATCCGGGTGCAACGGCCGGGGCAGGTAACCATTTCAGACCTAACGGGCCGCTCGGTGCTGCAATCGGCGGTAACCGAAAGCCTGAACGTAACCGACCTGAAAAGCGGCTTGTACATCATCCGGCTGAACGACGGACCTGCTTCCCTGTCGAGAAAAGTACTGGTTCATTAATCCATTTTCTTACCAAAGCTGAGTAGACTCAGCCAAACAGGCGGGTTATTGCTAGCCGGTAAGCGCGTTCCGGCTGGTAATGACCCGCTCTGTTTACATACCCCCTGAAGCAATATGTTTTTTTCACGAGTAATGGCTGGTCTGATCGTACTGGCCAGTCTGTTTTCCGGTCCTGCTATGCTTGCTCAGCGTGCGCCGGGTTTTCTCCGGGCGGATGGGACCCAGCTCGTCGATGGGTCGGGCCAGAAACTCATTCTGCGCGGTATGGGGTTGGGCGGCTGGCAGTTGCAGGAAGGCTACATGTTTCGGCTCAGTAATCTGGGGCAGCAATACCGCATCAAAGAGAAAATCAGCGATGTCGTCGGCCCGCAGCAGGCCGACCGCTTCTACGATGACTGGCTGGCCAACCACACCCGCCGCATCGACATCGATTCGATGGCCGCCTGGGGCTTCAACTCCGTGCGCCTGCCCATGCATTACAACCTCTACACGCTCCCGAGCGAACAAGAGCCGGTGGCCGGCCAGCATACCTGGCTGGCGAAGGGTTTTGCCCTCACCGACAGCCTGCTCAACTGGTGCCGGGCCAACAAGATGTACCTCATTCTGGATCTGCACGCGGCCCCCGGCGGTCAGGGCAACGACCTGCCCATTGCCGACCGGGACCCCGCCAAACCGTCGCTCTGGCAAAGTGAAGCCAATCAACAGAAAACCATTGCGTTCTGGCGAAAACTGGCCGAACGCTACGCCAACGAACCCTGGATTGGTGGCTACGACCTTATCAACGAACCCAACTGGGGCTTCGACGACCCCAAAGACGTACGCGGCACGGCCGAATCCAGGAATGTACCGCTGCGTAAGCTGATGGTCGACATCACGAAGGCCATTCGGGAGGTCGACAAGCATCACCTGATCATTATCGAAGGCAACGGGTTCGGCAATAACTATGCGGGTATACTACCCACCTGGGACCCCAACATGGCGCTGAGCTTTCACAAATACGGCAACTTCAATACGCAGCCCGCCATTCAGCGCTTTCTGGATCTGCGCCAGCAATACAACGTACCTATCTGGCTGGGCGAGTCGGGCGAAAATTCGAACACCTGGTTTACCGAAGCCATCCGGCTGATGGAAACAAACGACATTGGCTGGTGCTGGTGGCAACTAAAGAAGATGGGGCTGAACAACCCGCTGGAAATCAAGACGCCGGCGGGCTACCAGACGCTTCTCGACTACTGGAGTGGTAAAGCGCCCAAGCCAACCGCCGCCGAGGCGCAGCAAACCCTCGACGAACTACTGGCCAACACCAGGCTGGACCGGAATCAATACCACCGCGATGTCATTGATGCTATGTTCCGGCAAGTGCAGTCGACCCGCTCTAAACCGTTCGTTTCGCATACGCTGACCAATAACGCCACCGTACAAGCGGCGGATTTCGACATGGGGCGGCAGCGGTCGGCTTATTTCGACGCCGACACCGCCCGTTATCAATACACGCCTGGTGTCAATACAGATGGGAACCGGGGCCGCGCCTACCGCAACGATGGCGTCGACATCCGCCTCGACCCAACGAGCAAGAGCCCCTATGTCACGAACACCGAATCGGGCGAGTGGCTCACCTACACGGTGAAAGTCGCCAAGACGGGGTCTTACGCCGTGCAGTTCCGCGTTGCTTCCGACACCACCAACGGCCGATTATCGCTGCTGACCGCCGACAAACCGTTGCTGACTGCCGTCGACGTACCCAATACGGGTGGCCCCACAAGCTGGCAGTCCACGTCCGCTCAGGTTGTTCACCTACGAAAAGGCCTGAATACGCTGCGGCTGCTGATTATACAGGGCGGGTTTAATCTGGCGGCGATGGAGTTTTCAACGGCCAATCGTAAACCCGCGACCAATTAAGCCACGGTGCCGATCCACACCCTAGCCTTAGTAAAGAGTTGCCCGCCCCTGCTTTCTCCGCAAAGAACATCCGGTCTATGATCCGCTTTCAACCCGCCTACCTGCTTGTGGCGATTACGCTGCTCGTGCTCCCCCACCTTGGCTTCTGCCGCTCTCTGGCTCCCGGCGATTCGGTCACGGCCCCGGGCGCGACGCTGAAGCTCGTAGCCCGGCAGTTCACCTTCACCGAAGGCCCCGCCGTTGATAAGAAAGGCGACGTTTTCTTCACCGATCAGCCTAACGACAAAATCTGGCGCTACGACACCAAAGGCAACCTGTCGGTCTACATGGACAAGACCGGGCGCGCCAATGGCCTGTTTGTCGATGCCAACGGCAATCTGCTCGCCTGCGCCGACGAAAACAACGAACTGTGGTCGATCAGTCCGGCCAAACGCGTGACGGTATTGCTCAAGAATTATCAGGGCAAGCACTTCAACGGCCCCAACGATCTGTGGATCACGCCTAAAGGCGGCGTTTTCTTCACCGACCCGCTTTACCCCCGCGATTACTGGACACACAAAATGCCCGAACTAGCCGGGCAGCATGTCTATTACCTGCCCAAAGGCGCCACTGAAGCCCGCATTGTCGACAGCACGCTGATAAAACCCAACGGCATCATCGGCTCGCCCGACGGCAAAACGCTCTACGTAGCCGACGCCGGTGCTGGCAAAACGTACCGCTACACCATCCAACCCGATGGCCGCCTGACCGACCGGCAACTGTTTGTCGAACAGGGATCAGATGGCATGACCATCGACCAACAGGGCAACGTGTACCTGTCGGGCCGGGGCGTGACGGTGTACAGCCCCAAAGGCGCCAAACTTCAGGTAATCCCGGTACCGGCGCGGTGGGTGGGTAACCTGTGTTTCAGCGGTGCCGATCGCAAAACGCTGTTCATCACCGCCACTGATGCCGTGTTTACCATCCCCATGCAGGTACGTGGGGTGAAGTGAAGGGAAATTGGTCGTTGGTAGTCATTGGTAGTCATTCGTTGTAAAAAACAATTAATGACCATCAATGACCACCAATGACGCCGAAGGCAAACCCCTACTTCGTCGCGATGTAGAAGAAATCGAGGCTGCCGGCGGGGTCGTGACTCACCATGTAGTCGTTGACATTGATTTCAGCGGCGAGGCCATCCTGTTTCAGCAGGCGGTTTCGGTTCATCCGGTTCATCAGGTCGTAGGGCACCTGCAATAGGCGGCGCGGCAGGCGGTGTTGCAGGTTCAGAAAATCCCACCGTGTGAATTTGGCTACCGACGCTTTGTTCTGCGCGTAATAGGTCATCACCTTCTCGTTGCCATGCACGCCATCAGTCACCACCGTCGGGAAGTACTTCCCGATCAACGCCTCCAACTCATCGGCGAGGTACTCGCGTACGTGCCAGGGGTTACGGGTCAGCGAAAACGTCTTGTTGACGGTCGTCAGCAGCAGTTTTCCGCCGGGCTTCAGCACCCGGTAGCATTCGCGCACAAACAGGTCGTCGTTTTCGATGTGCTCGATCACCTGAAACGTCACGATATAGTCGAAGGTGTTATCGGCCAACGTACCTAGGGGAGGAATATTCGCTTGAATAAACGTCGATTCGGGATAGGCTTTGCTAAGGGCGGCGATCAGGTCAGCGTTTTTGTCGATGCCGGTGTACTGGTCGGCGGCTTTGGTGAGCAGTTCCAGACCACGCCCCCAGCCACAGCCGATTTCCAGCACAGTGCCGCTCACCAGTTGCGCAGCCTGTGTATACGGATACAATAACCGCTGGTGAACGGGGTTGTCCGACGTAATATCAGCGGAAGTAATCTCAGTGGTCTTGTACATAGCTGCAAAATTACGGGTCGAACCGGGCAATTCCGAACGTACCCAGGCTTTGGAATGTTGCCACTCGTAGAGACGCAATCCGTTGCGGCTCACCAGCGTCGGCAGGTAACGTACCTGTCATTTGTGCGCTGACACTTGTAGCGAAACCCGACTTCCTGTTACGGCTGCGGCCCGACACGGCTAAACGCTACACAATACAATCAACAGACGTATTTTTGTGGTATGATCACAGTTCGCGAGAGGCCGATTACCCATTGGTTACCCATTACGAAGAAAGAAGTTGAGCAGCGCGGTTGGGACGACGTCGATGTGGTGCTGATTTCCGGCGACGCCTACGTCGATCACCCGTCGTTTGGCACAGCCGTCATCGGGCGGATCATTGAAAGTGAGGGCTTTCGGGTGGCCATTGTGCCCCAGCCCAACTGGAAAGACGACCTCCGTGACTTCAAGAAGTTTGGGCGACCCAAGTATTTCTTTGGCGTAACGGCCGGCTGTATGGATTCGATGGTGAACCACTACACGGCCAACAAACGACTGCGCTCCAACGATTCCTACACGCCCGGCGGCGAAGCGGGTTTCCGGCCCGACTACGCCACCATCGTGTACACCAAAATCCTGAAAGAACTGTACCCCGACGTACCCGTGCTGATCGGGGGGATCGAAGCGTCGTTGCGCCGCGTGACGCACTACGACTACTGGCAGGATCGCCTGATGCCGACGATTCTGGAAGATTCGGGAGCCGACCTGCTCGTGTACGGTATGGGCGAACAGCCCCTGCGCGAGATTCTGCGGCTGGTGCAGAGCGGCGTGCCGCTCAATCAGGTCCGTGACGTCAACCAGATCGCGTACCTCGACGAGACTCACAACGTACCTGAGCATACGGCCTGGAACACGGTGGAACTGGCAAGCCACGAGGTTTGCCTCAAAGACAAGCTGAAATATGCGGCCAACTTCAAGATCGTCGAGGTAGAGTCGAACAAGTGGCAGGCCAACCGCATTTTGCAGAAAGTGGGCAACCGGACGCTGGTGATCAACCCGCCGTTCAAGACGATGGACGAGGCCGAAATGGACCGCTCATTCGATCTGCCCTACACGCGCTTGCCGCACCCCAAATACAAAAATCGTGGCCCCATTCCAGCCTACGACATGATCAAGTTCTCGGTCAACATGCACCGGGGCTGCTTTGGTGGTTGTAGCTTCTGCACCATTTCGGCGCACCAGGGCAAGTTTGTGGCGTCGCGTTCGCAGGAGTCGATCATGAAAGAGGTCGACGAAATTGCGAAGCATCCCGAATTCAAGGGTTATCTCTCCGATCTGGGTGGCCCGTCGGCCAACATGTACAAGATGAAGGGCAAAGACGAGTCGATCTGCGCCCGTTGCCAGGCCCCCAGCTGCATCAACCCGGTTATCTGCTCGAACCTCGACACCTCCCACACGCCGCTGACGGAGGTCTACAAAATGGTCGACAACCATCCGTCGGTCAAGAAAGCGTTTGTCGGCTCCGGGGTCCGGTACGATCTGCTGGTCGATGATTTCAACAAGAACAACGCCGACGGCAACCACGACGAATACATGGAGCAGCTCATCACGCGCCACGTATCGGGCCGGTTGAAAGTCGCGCCAGAGCATACCTCCGATGCCACGCTGAAGGTGATGCGCAAGCCGAGCTTCAAGTATTTCCGCAAGTTCAAGGAGAAATACGATCAGATTCAGGACAAGCACAACCTGAATCAGCCCCTCATTCCATACTTCATCAGCTCGCACCCCGGCTGCGAAGAGCAGGACATGGCCAACCTCGCCGCCGAAACCAAAGACCTCGGTTTCCGGCTCGAACAGGTGCAGGACTTCACCCCAACGCCCATGACCGTGGCGGAGGTGATCTACTACACCGGTGTGCACCCTTATACGCTTCAGCCGGTCTATACGGCTAAAACGCGCGAGGAGAAACAAAACCAGAACAACTACTTTTTCTGGTATAAGCACGAGTTTAAAGACTGGATCAAAAACCGGCTCACCAAGCTCAAACGCCCCGATCTGGCCAAAACACTGCTTGGCAATTACCAGCCCAACTACCAGCAGCGAAACGCGCAGAAGACGCAGCAGCGGGGTGCCGCCCCAAAGAAAGGCGGAGGCAAGTTTAGAAAGTAAGTCTAAACACCGAAGCTTCCGCTTGGGTAGTGGTAATGACGCCCCTGTTTTACACGACCGAAGCGGAAGCTCCGGAGTTATAGATCCACTCGAATGCTCCCTTTCCTGCGCGATAACTGGCCTAAGCTCCTCGACCTAACGCTGACGCACATCGGGCTGACGATTGGTTCGCTGTTGCTTGCTTTGCTGATTGGCTTGCCGCTGGGTACGTTGATCGCCAAACGCCGACGCAGCGCCACGGTGGTGCTGGGTGTAGCGGGTGTGTTGCAGACGGTGCCAAGCATCGCCCTGTTGGGGGTGCTCATTCCGCTGCTCGGCATTGGGGCGGGCCCGGCGCTGGCGGCGCTGTTTCTGTATGCCCTCCTCCCCATCATCCGCAATACCTACGTCGGCATTACTGAGGTAAACCCCAACACCACCGAGGCAGCGCGGGGCATGGGCATGACCGACCGGCAGGTGCTCTGGCAGGTCGAACTGCCGCTGGCGTTGCCGGTCATTTTCGCGGGTATCCGCACGGCAGCGGTCGTCAACGTGGGGGTGGCTACCCTGGCCGCTTATGTGGCGGCGGGCGGGCTGGGCGAGTTCATCTTCGGCGGTATTGCGCTTAACAACACGCCCATGATTCTGGCCGGGGCTATTCCGGCGGCGTTGCTGGCCGTCCTGTTCGATGCCACGCTGGCTCAGCTTCAGCGGGTAAACTGGCGGGGCGCAAAGCGCCTGGGACGCGGCACCAACGTGGCACTGCTCGCGGTGCTGTTCGTGGGGTCAGCAGCGGCTTTCTGGCCAACGGGACGCCAAACCAACCTATTGGCTGGGTTTGCGCACGAATTTGGCGGGCGGGCGGATGGCTATCCCGGTTTGCAGAAGACCTACGGCCTTCAGATTACCCACCGCCTGCTCGACCAGAACCTGATGTACGAGGCCATCCGAACGAGCAAGGTCGACGTGATCAGTGGCTACTCGACCGATGGGCGCATCCGGGCGTTCGATCTGCGTGTGTTGGACGACGACAAACACGCGTTTCCACCCTATGCCGCCGCCCCGGTCGTGCGCCAGAAAACGCTGGCAACGTACCCAGTCCTCGGCCCGGCGCTCGATTTGCTGGCGGGTCGCCTCTCCGACTCGGTCATGACCGACCTGAATTACCGCGCCGACTACCTGCATCAGTCGCCCGGCCGCATCGCGCGTGAGTTTCTGCAACGAGCGGGCCTGTGGCAGCCGCCAACCGGCGCGCGCACAGGGCAAGTGATCATGGGTTCGAAGGTCTTCACCGAGCAATACATTCTGGCCGAAATCTACCGGCAACTCATCGAGGGGCGTACGCCGTTGCGGGTGGTGCTGAAAACGGGCTTCGGCGGCACTCAACTCTGCTTCGACGCCCTGCGCACCGGGGCCATCGACTTTTACCCGGAATACACCGGCACCGGCCTGCTGGTGATTCTGCAACCGGGCCGCGCCACACTCGATTCAATCGGTAGTGCGCCCGCCGCCGTATATGGGTACGTTCAGCGCCAATTCTTGCAACGCTACGGCCTGCGGTGGGGTCAACCACTCGGGTTCAACAATGCGTATTGCCTGATGATGCGTGAGGCTGACTCCCAGCAACTGGGTATCCAGACCATCTCACAACTGACTAAATACCTGGAACGTTAACCCTTGTTCTGGCCTGGGCGTTCATGTTACCGGACAGCTGAATCGTTGTCGTTCAAGACCTTGCGGCAAACGGCCTAGTTTTTGCTTTTACTATAGTGAAGTACTATAGAATAGGACGAAACCCGGATATTTTACCATCGAACGGCCATGTAAGGTGGCGTTATCTCCCTAGATTTGTCGTATACTAGCTAGTTGCGTTTTACTAACTCATAAATAGTGCATATGAATTGGACGTTTCCCTATCGCCAATTTCTGGGAATTCTTGCGCTGATGATGGCCTTCGTAAGTCATTCGCTGGCGCAAACTATCACTGTTAACCAGAACATTTCGCCCACCACTGGCCTCTGTACCGGCTCTACCGTAACGCTTACGTTCACCACATCAGGTACGTTCACAGCGGGCAACGTGTTCAGACTGGAACGCTCTGAAGCCGATGGCACCTTTCCCGCCTCACCCGTTAGTGTCACCACGTTGACGGCCTCACCAGCCAGCGCCAGCGCTACCAGCCTGTCGATAGCTGGCACGTTGGGTAGCGTTACCTACGGAATAGGCTATCGGTTCCGTATTACGTCAAGTGCCCCGGCGCGCACAAGTACCAACCTGACGAATCCCGTTACGATTGGGACACCGCTGCCCACGACGTCGGGGAATCAACCGAACGGTACGTTTGCTGCCTGTCAGAATAGCGGCTTGTTGTCGTTGACTGCTAACGGCAGCAACCTGTCGTGGTATGAAAATGCGGGTGCTACTACGCCAAATCCCGGCCCTACGTACGGCTTCAGAACCGACGTTACCCCTAACACCTATACGGTCGCTTTTACTCAGACTAGCAGCAGTGGTTGCGTAAGCGGTCGAGCGTCTGTTAATGTACTGATAACGGCGCCGCCCAGCACGACGCCGACCGTAGCCGGTTTGCGGGAATACTGCCCTGGTGCTGGTGGGCAGCTTACAGCCTCTGGTTCAGGTACGTCGTTTCGGTGGATCAACCTAGCGGATAACAGCGCGCAGACGGCGGCAACGATCAACGCCCCATCGACCTCGGGAACGTACAATTTCTCAATTAGTCAATTCAATACAGCCAACGGCGTTACATGCGAAGGGCCTCGTGGCGTGGTTACTATTACGGTCTACAACGTCCCTGACAAACCTAATCTAGAAAAAATTGCCGTCGCGTATTGCCAAGGCGATACCCCGCCAACGCTGTCGGTAACGAATCTGGCAGCTGGCAATAAGCTTACCTGGACTTTCCCGAACAACAGCCAGGTGACTAACACAGGACCAATTTCGGCACCGGCAGTTGTACCGTATTCAGTCTATTCGGTTGTACAAAGCAACACCGCTAATTGTTCCAGTGCGCCCACCAGCGCAACTGTAACGATTAATACACCGCCGGGTAATCCCACATTGAGCACTAGCAACAACGGGCCTTTCTGCCAGTTTTCGGGAACAAACAATGTGCAGTCGATTACGGCCTCCAAAGTAATAGGGGGGAAGGTTTTTTGGTATGATTCTTCCACAGACACGACACCCACCGAAGGCGACAGCTACACCATTTCAACTGTAAATAGCGGCGATATACAGGTTTATTTCCGACAGCAAAGTGACAAGGGATGCTTCAGCAGCGCAACGCCCGTTTCAGCAACTGTGCGCATCAACCCCAAACCTGCTGCGCCAACGGCCATTAGCGCACCGAACAACTACTGTGCGAATGATGCCAGCGCCCAACCTCGTCTGAGTGCCACGCTGTTGAGCGGGGCTACCATCAAGTGGTATAACCTCACGGATAATACAACCTCGGCTGACGCGACTTTAGCGGCCCCCTCCTCCACCAAACGATATCAGGTAACGCAGACGTTGAACAGTTGCGAGAGCGACCGGAGTGACATCGTCACCGTCACGGTAAAAGGCAATCCCGGCACGGCTTCGCTGCGACTGACCAGCGCGACCGCTTTCTGCCAAAACTCAGGCACTGGCAATGTTCAGACCATTACCGCCGCTGGTGATGCAAACGCGGTCATCGAATGGTACCCGAACCTAACGACTTCTGCCCCTCTTTCTGCTTCAGGAAACAGTTTTACTGTTTCGACCGCCACAGCAGAGCCTGACCCACTAGTTTATTTTCAGCAGCGCGTCGATGGCTGCGCCAGCACCCGTATCTCTCGCGCCATTACCATCAACCCAACGCCCGCCAAACCGTCGGTCAGCCAATCGTATTCAGTCTGTTTGAATGCTCAGGCCGAGACGTTGAGCAATGTATCTACCGGGCAGGGGCTGAGGTGGTTTGAAGGCAATACCGAACGGTCAGGTACGTATCGTCCAGCTACAAGCACAGTAGGTACGTCGACAACTTTTGCCGTGACTCAGACCATCAACGGTTGCGAAGGGCTAGCCGAAACGCTTCGGTTAACCGTGTATGGTCTGCCCGACAAGCCGACGGCCGTCAACTACAATTACTGCTCCGCACAGGCACCGGTAACGCTGTCGGCCTCAGGAAGCGCCATCCGCTGGTACACACAGGCGGGTGGGTTTCTGGCCCCGGGCAGCACGTATCCAGCCCCTAATACTGCTAATACATACAATTACAAAGTCACCCAGACCGACGCCCGAAATTGCCAGAGTGACTTCTTGGACGTGGCTGTAGTCGTGCGCCCGACGCCTGGTGCGCCCGGCTTGCCCAACCCGAACCCAATTTTCTGCCAGACGCGCAGTGCCCAGCCATTAGCCGCAACGGGCGAGAATCTCGTCTGGACAGATGCTTCAGGCAATGCGCTACCCGGCGCGCCCACGCCATCGACGAGCGGCCTGGGTACACAGCGCTTCTATGTGACACAGACCAACAGCGCCAGTTGCACCAGCACCACAGCGCTGGTATCGGTGACGATTAATGCCGTACCTGGGCAACCCACATTTACAACGCCGCGCCAGTATTGTTCGGGTGAAACCGCCGATTTACTGGTGGCCAACGGGCAGGATCTGCGCTGGTATGATGTGGCTAGCGGTGGCACCGGCAGCACGAACGCCATTCGGCCCAACACGTCGCCCAACCCCAGCGACGTGACGGCCGTCCGGACCTACTACGTGACGCAAACCGTCGGCTCCTGCGAAAGCGACCGCCGCGAAATTCCGGTGACGATCAAACGGAAACCCGGCCTGCCCGGCAACGTACCTGGCAATCCCGAATTCTGCCGGACTTACGGCGCGCCAACATTATCAGCAACGACCGAAAACGGCGCCAGCCTAATTTGGGTGGTCGATGGCCGTGATACCCCCAATGCCCCCACCGCCCCTAACGACCGCGTGGGTACCTATAGCTACGCCGTTGCCCAGACGCTGAATGGTTGCCGGAGCGACAACGCCCCCTTTACAGTACGGGTGAAAGATACGCCGGGGCAGCCGGGCGTGAGCCTCTTCACGCTCTGTCAGGGCGGTCCGTCGCGGCAGTTGAGCGTACAGGGCGAGCGGCCTAAGTATTACGACGCCAACAACAACCTGCTGAACGACAACCCAACGCCCAGCACCGCGCAGGTTACGACGATCGTTTACAAAGTAAGCCAGACCAACAGCGAAGGCTGCGAAAGCCCGAAGGTCGACTACCCCGTCATCGTTTACGCCGTGCCTGCGCCGCCAACCGTGCGCGATCTGCAATACTGTCTCGTGCAGCGCGACCAGCCCCAACAGGACATTAAGCCACTTACCGCTGAAGGTGCTAATATCCGCTGGTACAATTCAGACAATACCGCGCTCGGCGGAGCGCCCAATCCGCAGCCTGATGGCCTGCGCACCGAGCGGTATTTCGTGACCCAGACCGTCAACAATTGCCAGAGTAACAACGCTACGGTAACCGTCCGGATCGTGACCACACCGACGCCGATTCTGGCGACGTCACTGCTGACCTACTGCCGCAACGACGTGTCGCGTCCTATCGACGTGACGGCCGCCAGCGGGTCAACGCTCTTCTGGGTCGATCCGAACGGATTTGTGAGCACGCAGACGCCCACGCCTCCCACGCTAAACGCCACCAAAGGCGGCGAGACCTATCAGGTCTATGCACAGGGTAGCAATGGCTGTTTCAGTTCACGGGCCACGGTTGGGCTGGTTGTCAACACCAACCCGACGCTTAGCCTGTTTGGCTCCACGACGGTCAACTACGGCCTGACGGCCCAACTCACGCTGCGGTTTACCAGCCAGCCGCCTTATTCGTTTACGCTCTCCGATGGCACCACCGGTACAACGACCGACTCGGTGTTCCGGCAGACGGTGAAGCCCCTGCGCACGACGATCTATCAGGTAGCCAGCGTCTCGAACGTCTGTGGCATCGGGCTATCGGGTAACCCGGCAACGGCGACCGTGTTCGTCAATATCCCGACGATCACGACGCAGGCACTGGCAGGATCGACCAGCTTCTGTGCAGGCACTAACCTGTCGGTCGCCTTCTCAACCGCAGGTACGTTCAACCAGGGCAACCGATTCAAGGTGCAGATTGCCGATTCGACCGCAAAAGTCTACACCGATATCTCGGCCGAAAGCGCGACAAGTCCCATCACCGCCACGATTCCGTCGGCGTTTAAAGGTGGACCATACTTTATCCGGGTGCTGGCCACTAACCCCGGCGCCGAAGTGCCCGGCGAACGCAGCCCGACCATCTTGACGGTAAAAGGGTTGCCATCTGCTGTACTGACTGGTACACAGGATGTGTTTGAGACGTACCCAGCCAGCCTGAGCATCGCGTTGGCTGGCGATAGTCCCTGGGCCATCACCTATACGGTTGATGGTGGTCCACCCAGCACCATTAGCACTAACGCGAATCCGCATATTCTGACCTTCCAGCCGACCAAAAACACCACCTACATGCTGACCTCGGTCACCAACAACTGTGGTTCGGGACCAGTGTCGGGCACGGCGGTTGTGACGGTGTTGCCCCTGCTGGCGGTGGAAGACCCACTCACGGGCGCGCTCTCGCTCTATCCCGTCCCCACCCAAAACGTGCTGACGGTTTCGATTGATCTGCCGCTTACGGTTCAACAGCCCGCCGAGCTGATGCTGAGTGATTTCAACGGCCGCCCGGTATTGAGCCGCACCACCGAAAATCGCCAGACCCAGCTCGACCTGAGTCAGCAGCCAGCCGGTATCTACCTACTGAGCGTGCAGGTTGGCGATCGGCGCGTCGTCAAAAAAGTGATGAAACTGTAAAGCAAGTCTAGAAAGTAAACAGGACACGGAGTGCAGAGTCTGGAAAGTCGTTTGTGTATTGCTTTACGCATATGAAACGGCCTTCCAGACTCTGCACTTCTTTTTTCTGCGACTTTCCCCACTTTTACGTTTATGTTTTCCGATGACTATTTCATGGCTATGGCATTGACCCTGGCCGAAGAAGCGGGCGAAGCGGGTGAGATCCCGGTGGGTGCGGTTGTGGTTGCGCGAAACCGTATCATCGGAAAAGGGCGTAATCAAACCGAGCAGTTGACCGACGTAACGGCCCACGCCGAAATGCTGGCGATTACGGCGGCGGCCCAAACCCTAGGCGGTAAATACCTCACCGACTGCACCCTCTACGTGACCCTCGAACCCTGCGTGATGTGTGCGGGCGCGCTTTTCTGGGCGCAGATTGGCCGCATCGTGATTGGCGCCGATGACCCCAAACGCGGATACTCACGCCTGCAGCCTTCGCCACTGCACCCCAAAACCCGAATCGAGACGGGTATCCTGGCCGACGAGTGCCGGGCGTTGTTGACGAACTTTTTCGGCCGTCTAAGAACATAAACCAGAAGGGCCGTGTTAGTTCCGATGAGTTGCGCTAGTGCCTTAAGGTGCTTTTGGCCAACATGAATCGTCAAACCTTAAACCGTGCCGGCGTACCGGTTATACACAGTTTTATGGCTTTTGTATTAGACCCGCTGCCCTACCCGAGCGATGCGCTCGAACCGAACATCGACAAGCAGACCATGGAGATCCACCATGGCAAACACCATAACGCGTACGTAACGAACCTCAACAACGCGATCGCAGGGACCGAAATGGAAAACCTATCGATTGATGAACTGGTCGCTAACGTAAGCAAATACCCCGTAGCCGTTCGGAACAATGGCGGCGGTCACTTCAACCACACCCTTTTCTGGAATATCCTCTCGGCAAATGGCGGTGGTCAGCCTACCGGTCAGCTTGCCGAGGCAATCAACCAGAAATTTGGCTCGTTTGATGCGTTCAAAGAAGAGTTTACCAAGGCTGCCACCACGCGTTTCGGCTCAGGCTGGGCGTGGCTGATCGTGACACCTGCCGGTGAACTGGCCGTTACGTCGACCCCCAATCAGGATAACCCGTTGATGGACGTGGCTGATACAAAAGGCACGCCCATTATTGGCCTCGACGTGTGGGAACACGCCTATTACCTCAAATACCAGAACAAGCGTCCTGATTATATCGCCGCTTTCTGGAACGTAGTTGACTGGAATGCTGCCGAGGCCGCTTACCAGAAAGCCAAAGCAGCCTAGCACGAACCCTGTAAAAGGAAGCATGTAAAATGAGCTAGTCGAAAAAAATGACTAAAAACCTCGTTCTACATGCTTCATTTTACATTTTTCATTAAATTTGCACTCCCAAACACACGGTGGTTGTAGCTCAGTTGGTTAGAGCGTCGGATTGTGGTTCCGAAGGTCGCGGGTTCGAGCCCCGTCTCCCACCCCCAAAGTCCTGGCAGTTTTGTCGGGACTTTTTTGTTATTGACTAAGCTCTGTTGTGCGTTACGAAAAGCCGATAACGATCGTTCTGGTGCTAGCTTACATAGCGGGTTTGGTGGGGCTGCACGTCCCGGCGGTGGCCCCCCTGTTTAAGCTGCTCACGCCCCTCAACCTGCTGGGTACGTTGGCGGCGTTACTTTATTTTCATACCGACTGGCAGCGTTCCTTTTATTTCTACATCGCCCTGGCCGTCCTCACCGGCTTTTTCGTGGAAGTGCTGGGCGTCGAAACGGGTTACATTTTTGGTGGCCCCTATGCTTACGGCGCCGGGCTTGGCCCCAAGGTACTCGGGGTACCGCCGGTTATCGGCATCAACTGGCTTGTGTTGACGTATGCCTTTGGCTCGATTTGCGAACGACTGCCCTGGCGCATCTACATCAAAACAGCGATTGCAGCTACCGGTATGGTCGCGCTCGATCTCCTCATTGAGCCGGTAGCCATTCATCTCGATTTCTGGACCTGGTTCGGCCGGCCGATACCTATTCAAAATTACGTAGGCTGGTGGCTGGTGGCGGCCGTGTTACTAAGCATCTGGTATGGCCTGCCTTTTCGTAAGGAGAATCGCCTGGCTGGTCTACTAATTGGTCTACAGCTTTTCTTCTTCGCAGGTAACCTACTTCTGCTTCAACTGACAAAATGATTGAACAAACTAGCCTTCCACTAAGTTGTTCATAGAAAAAACGTACATAAACGGTTGATTCTATAGGTCGCTATTGTAAAAGTTTGACCTGCTGATTAGCTTAGACGTTGCATTCTCGTATAAAGGGCAAAAAGTAGTTAAAATCGTTTGCTCTACGCTCCTCTCTCTCCATAGTGCACCGTTCTATAATCCGACTGCCCCATGAGTAATTACTCGATAAAAGATTTAGAGCAGCTTTCTGGCATCAAAGCCCATACGTTGCGGATCTGGGAGCATCGTTACAATATCATTTCGCCCAAACGAACGGATACCAACATTCGCACGTACGATGATCAGGATCTCAAGCTTGTCCTGAACATCTCGTTATTGAAGGATCACGGCTATAAAATCTCAGAGATTTCAAAGCTGTCGGTTGAGGAGATGTATCAGGAGGTCATCAAGATCTCCGATAAGCAACTTAATTACCCCGATCAGATTCACGCGCTGACGATTTCGATGATCGACCTTGATGAAGATCGGTTCGAGAAAATCATTAGCACCAACATCCTGCAATTCGGCTTCGAGAACACGATGATCCACATCATCTACCCGTTCCTAAGCCGTATAGGTACGTTGTGGGTAACGGGGTCGATTGGGCCGGCACAGGAGCATTTCATTACGAACCTGATCCGGCAGAAGCTCATCGTGGCGATCGACGGACAGGTGAGCAAGCAACGGCCCAACGGCAAGAAATACATGCTGTTTCTGCCCGAAGGTGAGCTACACGAGATCAGCCTGCTTTTTGCCAATTATATTATCCGGGCGCGGTACAATAAAGTGGTCTATTTGGGCCAGAGTTTGCCGTTCAACGAGCTTGTCTTCGCTTACAACGTACATAAGCCCGATTATATCTTCTCGGCTATCACGTCGGTACCGGCCAACCATGAAGCGCAGCTTTATGTTAACAAACTGGCCGCGCAGTTTCCGGAGTCACACCTGTTGCTGACGGGTTATCAGGTCGTAGGGCAGGATATCCAGATGCCCGAGAACGGCACCATCGTTAATAACATCGATGATCTGATCCGCATCGCCAGTACGTAGGGTTTTAAGTCTAGAAAGTCGGTTCAGAAAGAAGTCCAGCGTCTGGAAAGTCGTTTTAGAATTGTTGTCTGCGTAAGCAACACACCTAAAGACTTTCCAGACGCTGGACTTCTTTCTGAACCGACTTTCTAGACTTCTAATGAAATGAAAAAGCCCGGCTATTTAGCCGGGCTTTTTCATTTCATTAAACCTTGATTTCAACGTCGACACCGCTGGGGAGTTCGAGTTTCATCAGGGCGTCAACCGTTTTGGCCGAGGTCGAGTAGATGTCTACCAGCCGCTTGTAGGTGCAAAGCTGGAACTGCTCGCGGGCTTTCTTGTTGACGTGCGGTGAACGCAGTACCGTGTAAATCTCTTTGTCGGTCGGCAGGGGAATTGGCCCGCTTACCACCGCACCCGTTGATTTAACGGCTTTCACAATTTTTTCAGCCGACTTATCAACCAGCATGTGGTCGAACGACTTCAGTTTAATGCGAATCTTCTGATTCATAAAATAGCGGCTCGTTTAGCGATAAAACCCACCTCCGAAAGAGCCATTTACTCCGGGGCAGGAATATTGTTAGCGATGCGTGACGACTAGGCGTTGCTCAGGTACGTTCCGGTAGCAGCGCCTAGTCATCACACATCAGTCAACTAGTTGCCTTTTTCTTTCTTCACAACGCCGTCCGCGATGTTTTGCGGAACGATTTCGTAGTGAGAGAATGTCAGGTTAGCCGTTGCACGGCCTGATGACATCGTACGGAGTTCGGTGATGTAGCCGAACAGCTCCGACAGGGGTACGTCGGCCTTGATTACCTGCGAGCCAGCGCGGGTATCCATGCCTTTCATGATACCGCGACGGCGGTTCAGGTCACCCGTGATCGGACCGGTGTATTCTTCAGGCGTCAGTACTTCAACGGCCATGATCGGTTCGAGCAGTTTCGGACCCGCCTGACGGGCGGCTTCACGGAAGCCCATGCGGGCGGCCAATTCAAACGACAGTGAGTCTGAGTCGACGTCGTGGAATGAGCCGTGGAAGAGGCGCACTTTCATGGCATCAACCGGGTAACCAGCCAGCGGGCCGTTGCTCATGGCTTCGGCAAACCCTTTCTGGATAGCCGGGATGAATTCACGGGGAATCACACCACCCACAATCGCATTGTCGAATTGCAGACCAGCTTTTACTGAGCCATCTTCTTCGGGGTCGCGCGGCATCAGTTCAAACACGATGTCGGCAAACTTACCACGACCACCCGTCTGCTTTTTGTACACCTCGCGGTGCTCCACTTTCTTGGTGATGGTCTCTTTGTAGGCAACCTGCGGTGCACCCTGGTTCACTTCTACCTTGAACTCACGACGCATGCGGTCGATGATAATCTCGAGGTGAAGCTCACCCATGCCCCGGATGATTGTCTGGCCAGTTTCTTCGTTAGACTCAACTTTCAGCGTGGGATCTTCTTCGATCAGCTTACCGATAGCCTTCGAGAAGTTGTCCTGATCGGCCGTTTTCTTCGGCTCGATGGCGTAACCGATAACGGGATCAGGGAATACCATTGATTCGAGGATAATCGGGTTCTTCTCATCCGACAGCGTATCGCCGGTTTTGATGTCTTTAAAGCCCACAACCGCACCGATGTCACCTGCTTCGAGGCGGTCGATCTGGTTTTGCTTGTTGGCGTGCATCTGGAAAATCCGCGAGATACGCTCTTTGTTGCCCGAGCGGTTGTTCAGGATGTATGAACCTGACTCCAGCACACCCGAGTATGACCGGATAAAGCACAGACGACCAACGTAGGGGTCAGTAGCAATCTTGAACGCCAGCGCCGAGAACGGATCCGAAACCGACGGCTTGCGTACAGCTTCAACACCCGTATCGGGGTTTGTACCTACGATGTTGTCTTTGTCGAGCGGTGAGGGCAGCAGGGCCATCACGTAGTCGAGCATCGTTTGTACGCCTTTGTTCTTGAACGACGAACCGCAAAGCATCGGCACGATCTTCATGGCGATCGTTGCCTTACGCAGGGCGGCCAGGATTTCGTCTTCGCTGATCGACTCGGGATCTTCGAAGTACTTTTCCATCAGCGTGTCGTCGAATTCGGCAACGGCTTCGAGCAGTTTCTCGCGCCATTCGGTTGCTTCGTCCATCATGTCGGCCGGGATGGGAACAACCTCGAAGGTCATGCCTTTGTCCGACTCATTCCAGACGATACCCCGGAAGTTAACGAGGTCAACTACACCTTTGAAGCTATCCTCTTCGCCGATCGGCAATTGAAGGGGTACCGCATAGCTACCCAGCATCTCCTTCACCTGACGGCAAACGTTCAGGAAGTCGGCGCCAGCACGGTCCATCTTATTGACGAAACCCAGACGAGCTACGTTGTAGTTGTTGGCCAGACGCCAGTTAGTTTCTGACTGCGGCTCAACGCCATCAACGGCACTGAACAAAAACACCAGCCCGTCGAGTACGCGCAATGACCGGTTCACTTCAACGGTGAAGTCAACGTGGCCGGGGGTGTCAATAATGTTGATGTGATATTTCTGATCGCGGTAGGTCCAGTCAACGGTCGTAGCAGCCGAGGTAATCGTGATACCACGCTCCTGCTCCTGCTCCATCCAGTCCATGGTGGCGGCTCCATCGTGAACCTCCCCAATTTTGTGGCTTACCCCAGCGTAATAAAGAATACGTTCGGTGGTCGTAGTTTTGCCCGCATCAATGTGAGCGGCGATACCGATGTTTCTCGTCAATGATAGATCGCGAGCCATTAGCTTGTTAAACAGAGAATGTTTGTAAAAATAAGGTAGTTCAAAGGGCTTCAGGCAGTTGCAAAACAAGCCACCCCTTCAAATCAGGACGCAAAATTACTGACTTACAACGACAAAATCAAGCAAGTTGTATAAAGGTATCATCAGGAAACAACCCCTCACGGGGCACCACTCAGGCCCGTTTTTAGGGCCTGTCAAACTTCTTCATACCCAAACAAACGGATCGCCATGCAGCAACGTTAATATTCCGATAACCAATTGGGCTAGCGGGCCTATCGTCAGGCGAATCAGCCTTGGCTCGTGATACCTCAACGGTGTTCCTATAAGTCGTCAGTAACCAAACTATGAAGTCGTTCCTCTTAGCTGTCTTTTTCGGCTGCTTCTGCCTGCTGGCCACTGCGCCGGCTCAGGCGCAGTTGTATTCGTCGGCGGATTTTGATAAAAAGTATGATGGCCTCCTGAAGCACCCCGGCGTGCAGATCGAGTCGGCTGAAGCCATCAACTACATGTACAACTACAAATTCGCGCTGGCCGATCGTGAGTTTCGCTGGCTCCGGGTACGTTACCCGAGCCACCCGATGCCCTATTTCCTGATGGGCATGGCCGAGTGGTGGAAGATTGTGCCCAACACCGACGTCGAGGACTATGATGACCGCTGCCTGGCCTTGATGGATACGACCATTACCCTGGCCGAAGAGCTGTACGACAAAAGTGAAGACAAGCTCGAAGCGTCGTTCTTCCTGGCGGGCGCCTATGCGTTCAAAGGGCGGATCTATTCGGAGCGGAAGAAATGGACTAAAGCCACCTTCGCCGGGAAAAACGCGCTGAAGTATTTCGAGAAGTGCAAAGGCAACGGCGACCTGAACCCCGAGCTGATGTTTGGCGATGGGCTGTATAACTACTACGCCAAGTGGATCCCCGAGAACTACGCGCTGCTCAAACCGATCCTGATGTTTTTCCCGAAAGGCAACAAGCAGGAAGGCATTCAGCAGTTGGAGAAGACGGCCAATAACGCATTTTACACCCGAGTCGAGGCCCGGTATTTCCTGCTACAGATATATAGCATGGAAAACCAGTATGATAAGGCCTACGACATGGCCAAGTTCATGGCCGAGCAATACCCCGACAATCCCTTTTTCGAGCGCTATTACGCCCGGTCGGCATTTGTGCGTGGGCGGCTCACCGAGGCAGAAACCATCTCAAAAGATATCCTGACCAAGATTGCCGCGGGCAAGGACGGCTACGAGGGCGTCAGTGGCCGAACGGCAGCCTACATCCTGGCGTACATCTACCAGAATTTCTACCGCAACGTACCTGAGGCCAAGAAGTACTACCAGCAGTCGGTCGATTTTGCGATAAAGACCAATCAGAAAGGAACAGGCTACTACTGGTCGTCGCTACTGGGGCTGGCCCGTATCGCCGATAGCGAGAAAAACTACGATCAGGCCCGGGCCTATTACACGGAGGTGATGGACAACGCCGAGAAGAAATCGGCCCAATACCAGGAAGCCAAAAAAGCGATTAAAGAAGGCAAACAGTCCCGCCGCGAAGAACGCCGCAAGCGGAGAGAGTAATAAATGAATATTGGATGATGTACAATGTATAATGGGCTGACGCTAGATGTTTTTATGTTAGCCCATTATACATTATACATTATACATTATACATTATTCATTATTCATTCCTCACGGAATAGGCATCACTTTGCTTTCCTTGAAGGTCGACAGGATCACCATCGTCTGGGTGCTGGCGACTTCTTCGATTTCGTTGATGGTTTCGAGCATCAGTTTCTGATACGACGCGATGTCGTGTGAGATCACTTTCAGCAGGAAGTCGCCCGAACCGGTGATGTGATGGCACTCGATGATTTCGGGAATCGCCTCAACCCGTGCCACAAACGAGTCGGTAACCATCTTCTTGTGGCCAACGAGATTGACCATGACGAAGGTGGTCACGCCCAAACCCACCTTCTGACGGTCGAGTTGCGCGTGGTAGCTCTGAATAATGCCCGACGTTTCCAGTTTCTTTACTCGTTCAAGCGTAGGCGCTGGCGAGAGGCCAATTTCTTTGGATAGTTGAGCGTTGGTGATTTTTGCGTTCGATTGCAGTATGTCCAGGACTTTGCGGTCGATATGGTCTAATTTCATCACTGACAAGGTTTGCCGGTTCTGTACGTCTTTTTAATCTCGCAAAGCTAAGCACCATCGCCTGTTTATTCTAAAAATATACCGAGATTATGTGTTAAAAGGAAATAAAAGTTTGATTAACGGCAAATCAGCAACATATTATTGGGATTAGATACGTCTAATTTTTTCTACAAATTATCGCTTAGACAATTTATTGAGCGTAATGGCTCGCTGGCTTTTCGACTTAAACCGGGGCGCATTTTCGTCGTCGGTCACCGCCGATGTGGCGGCATGCTTAGTTTTGCGTCTCTGCACCCGAGCCCGCCACATCCGAAACGACGACGGTTTCATCTCCCGGCGCATCAGTTCGATCGTCTGTTGCTCGGAAAGGCCGAATTGGGCCGTAATGGCATCAAAGGGTGTACGGTCTTCCCAAGCCATCTCGATGATACGGTCGATGTCGGCGGGGCTCATGTCTGGTTGCATGCTTGTATAAACACGTAGTCGCCACAGTTGGCGCCAAAAACGCGAAGATTTATCACAATGTGGCGGCTGACGCAGGCATCATTGTACAATAATCGTTGCGGTCTTTGCGACAACCTTGGCGACTTTGCGTTTATATCCGTATGAAAATGCGCAAAAAGTCGGAACTGCCGACCAAAGTATGCCCTGTCTGCAACCGGCCCTTTAGCTGGCGAAAAAAGTGGGAGCGCGACTGGGATCAGGTCATCTACTGTAGCGATCGCTGCCGGTCAGAAGCCAAAAAGAGCACGTAAGGCCATCGAAAAAGGCCGAGAGCAATGCTCCCGGCCTTTCCTGCGACACCAATATGAATTGAACTAAAAAGATTGTTGCGAATCGGGCCAGAGCCGATTAGTTGTAGTTTGTGTTTTGGGGATCCCAGTTGATCCAGCCCTGCGTCCAGTTGGTTGTACCGAAGGCACCACGGAAGGTCACTTTGTCGAAGAATGAATCAGCACCTTTACCGTCCCAGATAGCGCCCGTCAGCAGCGGTGAACCCGTCTGCGGCAAGAAGTTGGGAGCTGTGAGGTTGAAGGTGCTGGCATTCAGCAGCAGCGTAGTAACCTGATCCGACGGAATAATTACGTTCGCGTAAGCGGCTGTGCCGAAGAAGGCCTGCGCCTGAGCGTTGGTGATGCCCGTTGTGGCGATGTTGTCGCCCCGAACAGCCGTAGTAGATGCGGTACCCGTGTTGGCCAGCACAATACCTCGCAATTGTAACGTACCTGCGTTCATGTTAGCCAACGTACCTGTACCACCTGCCGTGCCGTTATCGAGCCGTAAGCCTTCGGGATACCCAGCAATAACCGTGTTGAAAATGCTGATGTTGGTATTGCGGCGCAGGTGCATACCTGACTGATAGGCCCCGCTACCACCCGACGTGGGTGCTGAAGACGGCGTGCCGCTGAAAGCAAAGTTGCTAACGTTGGCGAAAACGGGGGCTGTTAGGGGGAGACCTACGTTGGGGTCGGTAGCCGGTTGGCCCGTGCCCGCGAAGTTATCTGATTCGAAACCGTTTGAGCCCGATTGGTCAGCTACGTTCGGATCGCGCAGGGCCACGGCATACTGCACTTTGCCTGAGAAGCCCCAGTCGGTGTCCCAATCGTCGTCGAAACCACGGTGAGCAACGAGGTACTTCGCATTAACCGTGCCGCCAAACCATTCGTACGAGTCGTCGCCCGAGTACGACACCTGGATGTGGTCGATGGTAGTACCCGAACCCACCCCATAGAAAGTCAAGCCGTTGATTTCACTTCCTGGATTCAGCGCAATACCGGGGAATTCGATCCGCACGTACTGCAACGTACCTGAGTTATCGGCAACATCAGCAAACGTACCAATCTGGCCCGAAATGCCCCCTTCGAAGCCGGTAGCTCCTTTTTGGTTGTGCGGCGCTTTACCGATCAGGACGATGCCGCCCCAATCGCCATACTTCCGCTGACCAGCTGGTTTGTTAGACGTAAACACGATCGGTGCAGTGGCCGTACCTTTTGCCTCAATCTTGGCGCCTTGCTCAACAATCAGTGTACCCCCTTTCTGTTGGCCAGTCGGATCCAGTGTAGCATCGCCACCTTTGATTACGGTACCAGGCTGAATGGTCAGCGTTGCCCCAGCTTTCACGTAGGTAAAGCCACGAATCAGATAAACGTTGTCGGCCGTCCAGGTTTCGTTGGCCGAAATGTTACCCGTTTTCTCGATTACCGACCGGGTACCGATCGAGAAGGTCTGCGTGCTGGCGACCGTCTGGCCACCCGTAGCTACAGACACTGTACCTGTTTGTGCACCAGCCGGTACACGTACTACCAATTGCGTTGATGTAGCAGTGAGCACTTCGGCAACCGCGTTGCCGCCAAACGTTACAGTGTTGCTGGCTGGTGTCGTCCCGAATTGAGTGCCCGTGATCGTAATCGTACTGTTAACAGGGGCCGTTGTGGGGCTGATGCTGGTAATACCCAGCACAGGAGCCGGTTCTTGATCGTTTTTGCAGGCGGTGAACGCAACGCTAAGTCCGAACAGGACGAGCAGGGCGTAGGCCAGTTTGCTTACTACTTGCATGAGAGATGAATTGGTTATAGTAAAAGCGGACCCTTACGGCACAATCACGCGGCGGCCGAAGGTATAGATGGCAGACAGGGTGTAATAGCTTCCGCGCCGCAACTGACGCCGGTTTTGGTCGGCATTGGCGATCTGCGAGGTCACGTCTTTGCCGATCACACCATCACGGTTAAAGTCCTCGGCCAAGCGCACCGGCTGGTTCAGAATATCTTGAATACCCAGGCGAAGTTCGAAGCGGTTGGTAATGTTCTTGGTAATGTTGAGGTCGACTACGTGGCGGGGCATTTCGTAGATCGTGGGTACGTCGACGTTACCCACGGCGAAGATCCGCTGCCCAAACACGTTGTACAGAATGTTACCCTGCCAGCCCGATTTCGGAGCGGCGTAATAAACACCAGCGTTGATGAGGTACGGCGACTGCCCGGCCAGAGGACGTTCGGCGTCGGTCAGGCCGCGGTATTCCTGAATGGCACCACCCAGATCGGGGGCTTTCACAACCTCACCCACATTTACACGGCTGCGGATCAGCGACAGGTTACCCACAAGGGTTAGGTTCTTTAGGAAGGCACTTGCCGACTCGGTAAAGCCTTTGCGAATCTCTACCTCCACCCCGTAGTTCTGGGCCGACTGCGCATTCATAAAGGTGTACGAGAGCACGTTGGGGTTTAGCAGCAACAGCGATTCGATGGGGTTACGGAAATGCTTATAGAAGCCCGTTACCGAAATCAGTTCGCCCGAGCTGGGGTAAAACTCCCACTTGGCATCCACGTTCTGAATCGTTGCGGTTGTCAGCGTCGTATTGCCTCGCACGTTGGCCAGCAGGCTGAAATCGTAGTATTCAAACGGGGCAATCTCCCGGAACTCCGGCCGGTTGATCGTCGACGAATAGGCCAGACGGATGTTCGACCGGTCGGTGAGCTTGTAGGTCAGGTTAAGCGACGGCAGCGGGCTAAAGATCCGGTTCGACACCAGTCGTGTATCTACTCCCACGATGGTGGAGCGCAGGCTCTGATCATTGTATTCACCCCGGAAACCCAGCGTTAGGTTAGTACGGCTACCCAAGTACACATCGCCGCTTACGTATGCCGAATAGTAGCTGTTCAGACCGCGATACGAGTCGACATCGCGAGTGGCATCGCGGAGCGTCAGTCCATTTGAGCCGTTGACATTGTCGAACGTAAAGGCTGAGCCGATATCTTGGGTACGGGCATTGAGCGAATTTTCACCTACCGAATTATAGCCGTAGAAACGGGCGCTGAAATCACGATTCTTTTGTTCGTAATAAACTCCCGCTTTGATGCGGTTCGGCTCGCGGTCGGTAGGATTGCCGAACGTATGCTCATAATTGGCTACACCCGAGTATACATACTCGTGAAGGCGAGAATAGAAGCGGCCCGTTTCGGTTGGCGTCGGGTCAATCGGAGTGGTAATGGTGAATGGGTCCGTGGTGCCAATAGCGCGCAGGTAGCGAGCCCGGCGCCAATCGGGTTCCCAGCGGCCCGTGTACCCGAATCCACCAATCCAGCTCACTTTGGTCAGTTCGTTGATCGTGTGCTCACCAGCGAGTTGGCTCGTTAGGATGCTCCGGTTTTCAAACCGTTCCGAATAAGCCAGCACATCATTGTTACTGGCGTAGTTCTGTCCCTGCCGTACGATCGTCTCGGTATTACCCAATTGGTTGAACAGCGTTTTCCATTCCAGGTTAAACAGCGGCGAGATACGCGCCGACCAGTTGTGCAACACACCCAGGCGCGTGCCCCGGCTATAAGTAGCGTCGTTATACTGTTGGGCTGTCGAATTGGCTACGGCCGAGTTGTCATAAAGGCGCTGGTCAACGTTGGCAAACTGATTCGTTTGCGCGTAGTTGATACTCGTCAGGTTGCTTAGGCGCACATTGCCAATATCGAACCGACGCCCCGTATTCAGGGCGAAGCGAATATCGGGCGATACCGTTGTTTGTTGCAGGCCCCAGTTGTTGGGCAGCAGGCGGGCATAGGCCGCCCGTTGCAGCGAACTGAGGTTATTGAACGTACCTGAATTGGTGGGGAAGCTCGTGGGCAATTGCTGATCGGCGCTCCAAAGACCCAGTGCGTTGAGCCCGCCCCGGTTGTGCGACTGCACCGATTGGCCCGTTGTATTGTCGCGGTAACCCAGCGTCAGGCCAACATCGATGAAATTTTGTTCAGGACGGCGTTTCGTATAAATCTTGATAGCACCACCGCCAAAATCGCCAGGCAATTCGGCCAAACCGGTTTTGTAGACGATCATCCGATCGATGATGTTGCTCGGTACCAGATCGAACGAAAATGAACGCGTGTCTACCTCGGTTGAGGGCGTAATCAAATCATTGACCAACACGGAGTTGTAGCGAGCACCCATACCCCGAATCAGCACGAAGCGGTTATCGACGATGCTCACGCCCGGCACGCGGCGGATGGCGGCAGCGGCGTCGCGGTCCTGCGCTTTCTGAATCTGCTGGGCTGATACACCCACTGCCATGGCTTTGATCTGCTTGATCTCAGCGACTACTGCAATTTCGGTGTTGGTAGTGCGGCCCGCTTTCACGACCACTTCCTGCAACTGCTGATTGTCTTCCGACAAATCCGTTTCCAGCACCGTGGCGTTGCCTGACTCGATCCGCACGTTAGGAACCGATTTGGTTTTGTACGACACGTAGCTGATTTGGATGGTGTGGCTACCGGCTGGTACTTTTGCCAGTTCAAATTGGCCGTTGACGTCGGTGCTGATACCCATCGGTGTGGGCAGCCCCATAATCTGCACCGTGGCCCCGATGATGGCATCGTGGGTTTTGCCGTCGCGGATTGTACCGCGGAGGATGCCTGTTTGCCCGAATACCGTCAGTGACAGGCAGCAGAGTGAACTAATCAGTAATAGCTTTTTCATATTGGCGTTAATCCATTATCTGGATGACGCCGCAAAGCTACCGGGGCCATGTTACCCCAATATTACCAGTAGGTTACGGCTAAATTATGATTACACCGTTTCCTTATACACACGTAACACACTGTAAATCAATAGCTATCTCTGTTTTTAGTCGGCTACACAAATAGACTATGGTGATGTCGTATCTTTACCAAACGAATTAGCTGCCATTCCGACTGTATGCGTATTATTTGCTCCGTGGGTCTCGTTGTGCTGCTGTTGGTCGGCCTGTTGCGCTGCCAACGGACCACCAAACCCGAACCACCCAAGAAGACGATAACGAGTGCCATTCCCGAACCCGTAACGCCCCCCGTCTCGATTACGGTCGCTGCCATTCCGCCCCGGCCTATCGTATCGGATTCGCTTCTGCTCGAACCGCCGATCATCGACTCGTCAGGTACGTTGCCGCCGCTCAAGCGTGAGTTTCGCGCCGTCTGGATCGCTACGGTCGACAACATCGACTGGCCGAGTAAGAAGGGCCTGCCCGTAGCCGATCAGCAACGGGAGTTTCTGGAGTTGCTCGACATGAGTCAGCAAACGGGCCTCAACGCGGTGGTCGTGCAGATTCGGGCCGCGGCCGATGCCTTTTACGCCAAAGGCAGTGAACCGTGGTCGGAGTGGCTGACGGGGCAACAAGGCCTAGCACCCGACCCGTTCTACGACCCCATGGAATTCATGATCCGGGAAGCGCGGGCGCGTAACCTTGAGTTTCACGCATGGCTTAACCTCGACCGGGCTACGTTCAGCAAAGTGGCGAGTGTTGCGCCCACCAACATTAGTTTTCAGCGCCCCAACTGGATGGTCGAGTATGGTGGCCGCAAACTCTTTAACCTCGGCCTGCCCGAGGTACGTGCCTACGTGGCCGGTACGGTCGCTAACATCGTTCGGAACTACGACGTGGACGGTATTCATTTCGACGATTATTTTTATCCCTATGCCGTAGCGGGCCAAACCTTTGCCGACGATGCGACTTTTCAACAATTCAACCCCGATGGGCTGAAGAAAGACGATTGGCGGCGGCAGAACATCGATAAGCTCATCCGGCAAATTGGCGACTCCATTCAAGTCACCAAGCCGTGGGTGAAGTTTGGCATCAGCCCGTTTGGCGTCTGGAAAAACCAGAAGAACGACCCGCAGGGCTCGCTCACCTATGGCGGTCAGGCCTTCTACGATCTCTACGCCGACATCCGCAAGTGGGCGCGTGAAGATTGGGCCGATTACATCGTTCCGCAGATTTATTTCTCGACCAAATTTGACCGCGCCAACTATAAAGTGCTGGTCGACTGGTGGATCAAAAACAAAGGAAACCGACACCTGTATATAGGGCAGGGGCCATATCGGCTCGGGCGGGGGTCGGAAGCGGGCTGGCTTGAGCAGACCCAATTGGGCGATCAGCTACGCCATAATCGACAGTATGCCGATGTGCTCGGCAGCGTTTTTTTCAGTGCCAAATCGTTGAAGAATAACCTGCTGGCTTGTCGCGATACGCTGCAGACCCGCTTTTACCAACATCCGGCCCTAGTACCTACCATGCCCTGGCTCGACGATGTGCCACCCAACCAGCCCCGCAATGCGAAAGCCGCGCCGCTCACCGATGGTATTGAATTGTTCTGGGAAGAACCCGAGCAGCCGACCGAGCTCGACCGGGTACGTTATTACGTGGTGTACCGAACGGAAGGCGTGCGTTTGCCCCGCACCACCGACCCCCGCCGGATTCTGGCGATCCGCCCCGCCGAACAGGGCACTCGCCTGATTGACCGCTCGGCCGACCCGAAAAAGCGCTACACCTACACCGTCACGGCCTTCGACCGCCTCCACAACGAAAGCGCGGCTACTTCAGTTGTGTACCGGACTGGTGTGAATTGAGGTGTTTTACACAAACGCGCCCATCACTTCTGACACGGGTTTAGCCTCGGGGAAGAAGGAAAGGAGGCGGTTCAGAATACCTTCGACGACGGCGTCGGGGCAGGAAGCGCCGCAGGTGAGCAACACCGTGATAGGGCGCGTGGCGGGCAGGTAGTTTTCGGTCACGATTTCCTGCTTCGTGGCTAGATCGAAATGGCGAATCAGCGTATCAGACAGCATCTTATCGGCCGATTCAATAAAGTAGGTCGGGAGTTTTTCGGCACAAAGCTCTACGATGTGCGACGTATTCGACGAATTGTAGCCGCCCGCCACAATGGCCAGGTCGGCTGGGTACGTTAACAAGGCATACGTCGCGTCCTGGTTGTCGTTGGTGGCGTAGCAGAGCGTATCGCGCGTGTTGGCGAAGTGCTCTTCCACACTAGCCGATCCTTCTTCCAGCCCATACTGGCGGATCATCACCAGCTTCAGAAAATCAGCAATACCCTGGGTGTCAGACGCCAGCATGGTCGTCTGGTTCACGACGCCGATCCGGCGCAGGTCGCGGGCGGGGTCGAAGCCGGCAGAGTACTGCCCGGCAAATTCGTCGTAAAACTGCTCCGGGCTGCGTTCGCCGGTGATGTACAAGGCCAACCGTTGGGCCTGTGCCATGTTTTTGACCACCACCGTTGGGGCCGATTCTTTGCTGTGCGAAAACGTGGCCCGGGTTTCTTCGTGCGTGGGCTTGCCGTGCACCACAATCGTGTACTCTTTTTTCCCGATCTGGCTCGCCTTGTTCCATACCTTTTCCACAAATGGGCAGGTCGTATTGTAAGTTTCTACGTCGAGGCCAATCTGCGCGAGTTCACGCTGGGTTTCGAGGGTGGTACCAAACGCCGGGATAATCACCACGTCGGCGGGAGTCAGTTCAGTAAACGGAATCAGCTGCCGACCCGACGTATCGAGCAGGAACTGTACGCCCCGGCTCAGCAAATCGGCGTTGACGTCAGGATTGTGGATCATCTCGCTCAGGAGAAAAATTCGTTTTCCCGGATTTTCGGCAATTGCTTTGTAGGCAATCTCGATCGCATTCTCGACGCCGTAGCAGAAGCCAAAATGCCGCGCAATCTGAAACCGCACCGGCCCGAAGTCGAGCGTCGTCGGCGTGAAATCGCGTTTAAGCTTGTCGCGTTTGCGGCGATACTCTTTCAGCGGCGTAATGATGGTGCTACGGTAATACTCGGGAATGTCGAACGTTTTCATAGGTGACAAAGGTACAGCCCTACCAGCCTATTGGGTCAACATCCGGCGCAGGCGCTTCGTTCGGCATCCGATTTGCCGCCAAACGTCAAACTTCTTTCGTATCTTGGTAACTCGCCAACAGCGCCCATAACAACCTGACTGTATTCTCTGAATGAGACGATCGTTTACGCTTGCTTTTGTCGTGGCTGCCACCTTCGGGTCGGTCGCTTTTTTACCCGTCAACCCGCTTCGGCCGTCGCTGGAGAAGGTGTTCGAACGCATCAACCAAGAGGTGATGCAACATGGGCAGGCCTACGAAACCCTGGCCGATGCTTCTACCCGGATCGGCCATCGCCTGACGGGCAGCCCCAACGGTGCCAAAGCCGAAGAGTACGCGTTTAATCTGCTCCGGTCCTACGGGTTCAAAGACGTGCGCTACGATTCGTTCGAGGTTGAATCGTGGATGCGCGACACCTGTACACTATCTATTGTGCCCAACAAGTCAGACAATTACCGCGACGTGCGGGTGGTTTCGCTGGCGCACTCGCCCGTGGATGCGCACGTTCGGGGCGAAATCATCGACGTGGGCAACGGGCTGGAAGGGGATTTTGCCGCCCTGAAAGATCAGATCAAAGGAAAAATCGCGCTGGTTAATATCGGCCTGTCGAACCCGACGAAAGGCGCGCGCAACCTGCACCGCTCCGAAAAAACGGCCCTCGCCATTCAGCACGGCGCCAAAGGCGTGATTATGGTCAATCTGGTGCCGGGTAATGTGCTGCTCACCGGTACGGCTTCGGTGACGGGTAAGCTGATTCCGGTACCGGCGGTCTGTATTTCCTACGAAAGCGGACAGGCACTGCGAAAATGGATGACCGAAGAGCAAAACGACCACCTCAACGCTCAGATCGACATGACCAATGCAAGCCGGAAAATCAAGGCCCGCAACGTGGTGGCGACGCTACCCGGTTCGAAATACCCGAACGAGAAAATCGTGATCGGCGGCCACCTCGACTCCTGGGATCTGGCAACGGGCGCGATCGACAACGGCATCGGCTCGTTTTCGGTGATGGACATTGCCCGGACGTTCAAAGCGCTGAAACTGAAGCCCGCCCGCACCATCGAATTTGTCTTGTTTATGGGCGAAGAACAGGGACTCCTGGGCTCACGGGCAATGGTCGAAGCCTACAAAAAGGCGAACAAACTCGATCAGGTACGTTACGTGCTGAACCTCGACATGACGAATAACCCGGTGGGTTTCAATGCCTTTGGCCGGGAAGAGATCATTCCGCTACTAAAAACGGTGGGCGAAGCGATCCAAAAAACCGATACCGGCTTTGCCAACACACTGACCAATCAGGCAGGCCTTCATTCTGACCATCAGCCGTTTATGATCGAGGGTGTACCCATAATCGGTATGAACGGCAACCTGGCCCGCGAAGTGCTCGACTGCTACCACGCCAACTGTGATCGCATCAACCTGGTCGACAAGGCGCAGCTAACCAACACCGTGCGGTACAGCGCCATGTTGCTCTACGCCCTCGCCGACGCCAGCGACATTCCGACCCGCCGTTTTGATGACACCCGCACTCGCGATTACCTCATCGCGCAGGGCCTCCGCACCCCCCTCCAGATTGCCAACGAGTGGCGCTGGAAGGAGTAAGATGAATGAATAATGTATCGTGTAGAATGAATAATGGGCTGGCGCGCCTTACTCTTGCGCCAGCCCATTATTCATTCTACACGATACATTATTCATTCAATTCCCACTCGGCATCCCCGATAGCTGGAAGCTGGCGATTTTCCAGTTATTGCCGACTTTCACACAAGTGGCGATAAAGACCACATTGGCGTTGAAACTGGTGCCCTGTAGCGCCCCCTTAAATTTTGAGTCGCCCGTCACGATCGCTATATTACCGTTGTAAGTCCGGCTGCGTACGTTGTTGGCAGGCATGGTTTCGGTCACCAGATAGGCCCCGCTCAACGCCTGGCTTAAGAGATCCCGGTCGGCGGTTTGCCCATCGAAACTGGTAATCGTAAAGTCGTCGGTGGTGAGGGCGGTCATGGCTGTTGCGTCTTCGGCTTCGATTGCCTTACAGAAAGCCGTCGCCAAACCCGCAGGCTCGGTAGCCGCCGTCTGAGCAAAAGCGCCGACGGTTGTCAGCAACGTACCCACCAGAAATAGTATTTTTTTCATAAAAAACGAGACACATTTGATTTCTGGTAAAAGTCGGCAGTTGACTGCTTATTTCCAACGGGTATTGGATAAGCGACGCAAGGCTTAATCGACACGTTATATAGCCTTCTGCTTTAGACCAATCCTTCCCGCAATAAATCGTGCAGGTGCACAAACCCGACTAATTGATTGGGCGGTGCCGAGACTAACACCTGCGTGATATTGCGCGATTGCATGACCTCCAACGCCGCCACGGCATAGTCGTCGGGCGAAACACAGACAGGGTTCACCGTCATGATGTCGCGCGCGCAGAGGTGGTGATAATTGTCGTACTGACTCACCATGCGCCGTACGTCGCCGTCCGTGATAATGCCCAGCAACGTACCTGACGGGATGGGCCTTCCCGAATCTGTTTGGCCCGATACGTCCAGCACAGCCGCCGCGCCCAGCCGCCCGGCTGACATCGTCATCATGGTATCGTGGATGCTGGTATGGGGCAGCACGTAGGGACATTGATTATTCGGAAACAGATCGCTCACTTTTAGGTACAATTTCTTCCCTAAAGCGCCACCAGGGTGGTACCGGGCAAAATCCTGCCGGGTAAAGCCGCGGGCCGTGAGCAGGGCAATCGCCAGCGCGTCGCCCAGCGCCAGTGCCACCGTCGTGCTCGTGGTTGGGGCCAAGTTGAGCGGATCGGCCTCGCGGTCGGCGGGGGCCAGCAAAACAAAATCGGCCTGCTTGGCCAGATACGAGTCGGCCTCGCCCACCAGCGCGACGAGTTTGGCACCCGTGCGGTGAATGAGCGGCACCAGCACCTTTATTTCGGCGGTGTTACCACTCTTCGAAATGGCCATAACCATATCGGTTGCCTGCACCATGCCCAGATCGCCATGAATGGCGTCGGCAGCGTGCATAAACAAGGCAGGCGTGCCGGTCGAATTAAGCGTGGCCACGATCTTTTGCCCGATCAGCGCACTCTTTCCGACGCCCGTAATCACCACCCGCCCGGTCAGCTGACGAATCGCCTCGACGCACTGCTCAAATGACTCGCCGATGTGGGCGGTGGCGGCGCGAATGGCCTCAGCCTCGGCCAGCATAACATCGCGGGCAATGGATTGCCAATTTTTTGTTAGTTTCAATCTCAAGAACTGCTTTGATACGGGCAATGGGTTGTAAATTCGCTTTACCCGTAGAAGTAAACACCGATACGTCTTACTTTATCAGCGTATTGTTAAAGTTAACTAAGTGGTGACTCTACAGGGTTTGTCTGTTTGTTGCTTTGCCAACAAGCCGCTTCATCGACAACAAACCCAGTAGGGATTCGCAAAGATAGAAACGCACACAAGCTCCAACCACCTTCCTTAAGTAGCGTACCATGATGCAAATTGACCAGTCTATCCAGACAACATTGAAGGAGCGGCTGAAAGAAATTTTTGGATTCAGCCAATTTCGGGGCGACCAGGAAACGATTATTCATAATATCCTGGCAGGCAAAAACACCTTTGTCATCATGCCCACCGGGGCAGGCAAATCGCTTTGCTATCAGCTGCCCGCTATCGCTTCGGAAGGTACTGCCATCGTGATCTCGCCGCTGATTGCCCTGATGAAGAATCAGGTCGATCAACTTAATGCCTTTGGTATAAACGCGCAATTTCTGAACTCGACGCTCTCGAAAACCGAGATGACCAAGGTAAAGAAAGATACGCTCAACGGCACCCTCAAGCTCCTTTACATCGCGCCTGAGTCGCTCACGAAAGAGGAGAATCTCGATTTTCTGAAGAAGGCCGTCATCTCCTTTGTCGCCATCGACGAGGCACACTGTATCTCGGAATGGGGGCACGATTTCCGGCCGGAATACCGCAAAATCAGGGGTATTGTCGACAACATCGGGCATCACTCGGGCCGCATGGGCCTGCCCGTCATTGCCCTCACGGCCACCGCTACGCCCAAAGTGCAGCAGGATATTCAGAAGAACCTGAATATGGAAGATGCCGACGTGTTCAAGACGTCGTTCAACCGCAAAAACCTGTATTACGAGATCAAACCGAAGGTCGATGCCAAGAAGGCCCTGATCAAATACGTCAAGCACAACAAGGGTAAATCGGGCATTGTGTATTGCCTGAGCCGCAAAACCGCCGAAGACATTGCCGAATTGCTGCGGGTCAACGACGTGCGGGCCCTCCCCTACCACGCCGGCCTCGACCCACAGACCCGCATCGCCAACCAGGATGCGTTTCTGAACGAGGAAGTTGACGTGGTATGCGCGACCATCGCCTTTGGCATGGGTATCGACAAGCCCGACGTTCGGTTCGTAATTCACTACGACGCGCCCAAGTCGCTCGAAGGGTATTATCAGGAAACGGGCCGCGCTGGCCGCGATGGGCTGGAAGGCAACTGCATCATGTTCTACAGCTACGACGACATCGTGAAGCTGGAGAAATTCAACAAAGACAAGCCCGTTACCGAGCGCGACAACGCCAAGCACCTGTTGCAGGAGATGGTGTCGTATGCCAACCTCGGGGTGTGCCGCCGTCGGCAGTTGCTGGGTTACTTTGGCGAATACATGGAAAAGGATTGTGGCTTCTGCGACAACTGCCTTAAACCCACGCCCAAGTTTAAAGCGCAGGCCGAGATTATTCTGGCGTTACAAACGGTTTTGCAAACCGATCAGCGCTTCGACGTAAGCCACCTCGCCGACGTGTTGACCGCCACTGACAATCAGTACATTACCAGCTACGAGCACGACAAACTGGAGCTCTATGGCAAGGGTAAGTCGTTCAGCGAAGATTGCAACGTCTGGTGTTCGCTCATCAAGCAGATCACCATTCTGGGTTTCCTCGAAAAAGACGTCGACAACTACGGCGTGCTGCGCGTTACGCAGAAGGGGATGAACTACATCGAGGACCCCTATCCGGTGATGCTCTCGACCGACCACGACTACGAGCAGGCCGAAGCCGACGCCAAAGAGGAAGACAACAACGAGGCAACGGCCGGCAGCGGCGGCAACGCCTACGACGAAGAACTGCTGGGGCTGCTGAAGGCGCTGCGGAAGAAAGTTGCCAAGGAGAAAAACCTGCCTCCCTACGTGATCTTCCAGGACCCTTCTATGGAGGAGATGGCGACAACGTACCCAACCACGCGCGAAGAGATGGCGCAGATCAACGGCGTGGGTATGGGCAAGGTGCAGAAATTCGGCAAGCCGTTTATCGACCTGATTACCAAATACGTTGAAGAAAACGACATCGAAACGGCCAAAGACGTCGTTGTGAAGTCGACCGTCAACAAGTCGAAGATCAAAATTTACATTATTCAGCAGATTGACCGGAAGATCGACCTCGACGAAATCGCCGAAGCCAAAGACCTGACGCTCGTTGATCTGGTCGAAGAAATCGAACACATCTGCTACTCGGGTACGCGGCTGAACCTCGATTACTACATCGATCAGATTATCGACGAAGATCGGCAAGACGAGATTTTCGAGTATTTCATGCGGGCCGAAACCGATAACATTGCCGTTGCCATGCAGCAATTCCAGGGCGACGATTTTACCGAACAGGAACTCCGCCTCATGCGGATCAAATTCTTGTCAGAAGTAGCCAATTAAAGTCGTTTGATGTTTGCTGTTTGTCGTTTGACGTTGTTCCACACCCATACATGACTTGGTTCTGAGCAGCGTAACGCCAGACATCAGACGTTAAACATCAAACCCTAAAAATGAATATACTTATACTTGGCTCGGGGGGGCGCGAACATGCCTTTGCATGGAAACTGACCCAGAGTCCGTTGTGTGATCATCTGTTTGTAGCGCCGGGCAATGCTGGCACCGCGCAGATGGCAACCAACTTACCCATTGCTGTTACCGATTTTGCCGCTATTGCCAAGGCCATACGTACCCACCAGATCGATCTGCTGCTGATCGGCCCGGAAGAGCCGCTGGTGAAAGGCGTAGTCGATTACTTGCGTCAGCAACCCGATCTGACCACGTTGCGCATCGTGGGGCCAGATGCGCTGGGGGCGCAGTTGGAGGGCAGCAAAGATTTTTCGAAGACCTTCATGGCGAAGCACGGCATCCCGACAGCCAGCTCGCGCACGTTTACCGACGAAACCCTGGCCGAAGGCCTGGCCTACCTGGAAACACATACACTGCCGGTGGTGTTAAAAGCGGACGGGCTGGCGGCCGGCAAGGGGGTCATTATTGCCGATACCGTGGTGCAGGCGCAGGATACGTTGCGCGAAATGCTCGGCGGGCGATTTGGCGAAGCAGGCCACCGGGTCGTGATTGAGCAGTTTCTGCGGGGCATTGAACTGTCGGTCTTCGTTCTGAGCGATGGCACGAACTATAAGATTCTGCCCGAAGCCAAAGATTACAAACGCATTGGCGAAGGGGACACCGGCCCCAACACGGGCGGCATGGGTGCTGTTTCGCCGGTGGTGTTTGCCAACGACACGTTTCTTCGGAAAGTCGAAGAGCGCGTTGTGAAGCCCACGATGGCGGGCCTTCAACAGGAAGGCATCGTCTACAAAGGCTTCATTTTTATTGGGTTGATGAACGTGAAAAGTGAGCCGTACGTCATTGAGTATAACGCCCGGATGGGCGATCCCGAAACGGAAGTGGTGTTGCCGCGCATTCAGACCGACCTGGTCGAACTGCTGGTAGCCACGGCCGATGGCGAACTCGACAAGGTGACGATGCAGGTGTTGCCCCAAACCGCCGTTACGACGGTGCTGGTTGCGGGAGGCTATCCCGATGCGTATGAGAAAGGCAAAGCCATTGCCGACCTCGACCGCCTCGATGACGTAACCGCTTTTCATGCGGGCACAACCAACCTCGACGGGCAGGTTGTGACCAACGGAGGACGCGTGCTGGCGATTACAGCCATTGCCAACTCGCTCGAAAACGCCGTACGGAAGTCGCAGGAAGCGGCCCGGACGGTAACTTACGACGGAAAGTATTTCCGAAAAGATATAGGACTGGATCTGATCCGGTACCAAGACTGAAACTGTACAATGCAGAACGAACAGTGTACGATGACTAGTACAACGAGTCAGGTACGTGTTCAGTGAAGCCATTGTACAGTGTTCATTATACAGTGTACATTCAAAGATGGGATGTCAATCCTGTGCTGTTGGCGGATGCGGGTCTCGCGCCCGAACAACCGATACCGATGAGGTAGCCGTAGCGACCAAAACGGCGGGTTGTTCGAGTGGAGGCTGCTCATCAGGCGGCTGCAATAAACTAAACTCGTTTGACTGGTTGAGCGATATGCTCCCATCAAACGCACCTAACACCCGCGACGGCTATACCGTCGTTGAGGTAAAATTTAAAGGCGGACGCAAAGACTACTTCCGCAATGTGCATAACCTGGACCTGACGACGGGCGACTTTGTGGTGTGTGAGATGACCTCGGGCTACCACCTCGGCGCCGTTTCGATGCAGGGTGATCTGGTGCGGCTGCAACTCAAACGCAAGCACATCCAGATCAACGACGATACGAAGGTGATTCAGCGGGTAGCGACCCAACGCGACCTGGAGAAACACGAACAGGCCATTCTGCGCGATTTGCCAAGCCTCTACCGTGCCCGCGAGATCGTGCGTGACCTGAAGTTGCAGATGAAGCTTTCCGACGTGGAGTTTCAGTCAGACAACACGAAAGCGACGTTCTACTACTCGTCGGAAGAGCGGGTCGATTTTCGGGAGCTGATCAAGATGCTGGCGTCGGAGTTCAAGGTGCGCGTCGAGATGCGGCAGATCAGTTTGCGGCAGGAAGCGGGGCGTATCGGCGGGTTGGGTTCGTGCGGCCGGGAGCTCTGTTGCTCAACCTGGCTGACCGATTTCAAAAACATTACCACCTCGGCCGCGCGCTACCAGAATCTGTCGCTCAACCCGGCTAAGTTGTCGGGGCAGTGCGGTCGGCTCAAATGCTGCCTTAATTACGAACTCGATACCTACGTGGATGCGCTGCGCGACATCCCGACGGTCGACAAGCCGCTGGAAACGCAGAAAGGCCGCGCCTTTTTGCAGAAGACCGACATCTTCCGCAAGATCATGTGGTTCGGTTATAGTTCGGAAAGCACCTGGCATCCGTTGCCCATTGCGCGGGTGCTGGAGATTGTTGCGCTAAACAAGCAGGGCGTTGTACCCGAGTCGTTTGACGTGCTCACGCCGGTTGGTGAGAAAGAAGCCCTTTCAGCCGCCGCTCTCAACGCCGACCTGACGCAGCTGGACAAGAAATACGCCAGCCAGAACCGCAGCAGTAGCAGCCGACGGAAAAAGAAAAAACGGTAAGAGCCTCACTCCATAAAAAGCAAAAAGGCCCTCAGTTTGATGCTGAGGGCCTTTTTGCTTTTTAGCTGCCCGCCGAAAACGGATATGCCTATACGTTTATAAGGGCAAATAAACGGTGAACGTAGCGCCCTCGGCAAGCTTGCTAGCCGCCGTGATTGCGCCACCGTGGGTATTGACCACTTTTTCGCAGATCGCCAGACCAATGCCTGTTCCGGCGTATTTCGCTTTGCTGTGGAGCCGCTGGAACACCTGAAAAATGCGGTCGATGTAGCGCGGGTCGAACCCGATTCCGTTATCGATGATATCAATCCGGTAGTAGCCCTGCGTGCGGGTTGGATCGAGCAGCGTTGGCGCATCAGCGGCGGTTACCTGTCGGGTACGTACCTGAATATGCGGCGCTACGCCTGCTTTCCTGAACTTGATGGCGTTACTAAACAGATTTTGGAACAGTTGCCGAAGTTGCGATGCATCACCGCGCACTACTGGCAGTTCAGGTACGTCGAACGTAGCGCCCGACTCAGTCACGGCGAGTTCCAGATTAAGCAGCACGTCAGTCACGACGGCATTGAGCGCCACCGAATTGGTGATTTCCTTGTGGGTCGAGAGGCGCGAATAGGTCAGCAAGTCCTGAATCAGCATCGACATACGCCGGGCGGCCGACTGCATTCGCTCCAGTAGTTCCACATCCGGGCCAAGCTCGATAGCCCGCTGATTTTTCAGAATGTCGCCGAACGACTGAATTTTGCGCAACGGTTCCTGCAAATCGTGGCTGGCGATGTAGGTGAACGACTGAAGGTTATCGTTGCTGCGGCGCAGTTCCTGGTTGGCGGCTTCGAGCTGCTGCTGGTTGGCGAGCAGGTTGTCTTCGGCCAGTTTTTCGCTCGTTTTGTCCTGCATGGTCAGCACGACTCCGTCGCCCCGTCTAACAATCGACAGGTTGTAAAAACCGGGGCCAGCGCCGTAATCGTAGGTAATATCGCCCCGGTATGGCGTGTCGGTATCAACGACCTGCCGGCAACGGCTCATCAACTCACCGGCATGGTTTGCCGTGAAAAAATCGAGGAGCGTACAGCCAGCCAATTGCTTGTCAGTCCGTTTCATCCACCGGCGATTGGCTTCGTTTTGAAGTACAAACCGAAAATTGGTGATTTGTCCGTCGACGTTCCGTATGGCGTCGAAGGCTACGATGGCATTCTGCGATCCATCGAGCACCGACCCCAGCAACTGGGCTTGGGAATGATACGCCAGTTGAGCTGTACGGGTTGCCGTGACGTCGGTCAGCGCGAGAATTAGCTGGTCATTTTGGGGTGCCATCGCCACCCGGTACCAATTGCGGTGCCCGTTTGTACCCGATGGCATCTCGAACTCCTGCGCTTCGCCCAGCTTAACCCCCAGAATACAGCGCGAGAGCAATCCCGACTCGCGGGCGTTGTGGAAGGCCGCGGCCAGGGGTTTACCGATCAGGTCTGTTTTGGACTGGCAGATCTCATCCCGAAACAGCGAATTCATCCGAACGACGCTAAAGTCCTGAACTCGGGCGGCGGAAGGCTCGGCTTTCAGGACAACCAACCCCATGGGGCCGCTTTCCATGATGTCGTTCAGCAACTGCGCCTGTTGCGATACGGCTTCATCGGCTTTTTTGCGCGCGGTGATGTCCAGGTACGTTACCATAACGCCTTCCTCAATGGGGACCACGGTTATGGCCCGCCAGCTGTTCTGGTCGGGGTAATAGGTTTCGACCGTCTGCCTTTCACCCGTTTCGAGCACCTGCCGGTATTGATCGAACAGCCCGCTGCTGGCCGGGTATATGTCCCGAACGGTCTGCCCGAGCAATGAATCGCGGGTGTGGCCAACGGCGCGCAGACCCACCTCGTTGGCGACGCCAAACCGAAAGTCGCGGAGTTGGCCCTGCTCATTACGAATAGCCTCCAGCACGATAACACCGTTCACCGATGCGTCGAAAGCCCGCTCAATCAGGGGTTTTAGCCTAGTCGAGGCCATTCCGTCGTCGTTTTTCACAAGGTTGAACGGTTTGTTAAGAAAAGTCCGGGTAAGCGGCAAGATGCTGAAAATAACCAAATGCCTGATCAGCAGCTACTACTACGTCGGTATGATGGCCTTCAGCCCGTTGCGTCAGGTACGTACAAAACGCTTTCCAGCGAGGGCCAGTCTGCGCACCGTAGCCTCCGTAGAACTGCGACTCAACGTCGGCCAGCGCGGGCGTTCGGCGCAGAGCTTTGGCAATCACCTGCCCGCCCAGCATCGAGCCTTCCGCTACGTAGAGCGCCCCCAGCAGTTGCGTGGCGTTCCAGCCAGCAAACAACCCAGTGGTCGGGTTCGGTAACGGTACGCCCATACGTTGCAGATCAGCAACCAGCCAGGGGGTTTTGCGGCTTGCTTGATAGTCGTAGCCGACCAGCGAACCGGCCTGTTTAGCCACTGCCGCCTCCAAGGCCTGATGAAATCGGTAATGAATGCTTAGCAAGTGCACATACTCGTCGCGGGTAAGCAAACCAGCCATCAGCTTCTGGGCATACAGCAGCCGTTCGGTTTGCTCATGACGGGTACGTGTTTCTAGTTTCAGTTGAGTAAGTATATCCATTGGTACGGAAGCGGTCATCCGACGTCGTTTATCGCCTTTGCCGCGGTTGCCTGGTCCGGCGCTTGGCGGGATGATCCCATTACAGCATTTGTTGGCTTTGTGACAGCCAGAAATCGATAGCCTGTCGCATCATATCGCTCACTTCATGGTAGCTCCCCGGCTTAATCATGTAGGCATTGGCTCCCAGCTCGTAGGCCCGGCGCATATCCTTCGGATTCTCGGAGGTACTGTAAACCACCAGCGGCAGATAGCGCGTACGGCTGGTGGCACGTACCTGCTGAATGACCTCAAAGCCGCTGTGGCCGGGCAGATTCAGATCGACCAGCACCAGCCGCGGCATCGGTACGCTTTGCCCCTGATACGTACCCTGTTGAAGCAAAAAGTCGATAGCCTCCGTGCCGCTAGTCAGAATCGTAAACGTCGGTGGTGAGCTCAGGCGGTTGATGACCCGCTTGAACACATCGACTTCGTCCTGATTATCTTCAACATACAGTATATCGAGCATGATCGTTACTGAGCTATTTTAGGAAATGAGACATAGAACGTGGTGGCCTGATAAGGTGTGCTATTAAACCATACCTTACCCCGGTGGCGGCTCATGATTCGCTTCACAATGGCCAGCCCTACGCCGTACCCTTCGTAGTCGGCGGCCGAATCGAGTCGTTTAAACAGCTCAAATACCTTGCCTGCCTGCCTCATGTCGATACCGATACCATTATCAGTAACCGAATAAATGATTTCGTGTTCGTTTTCCTGGCCCTGCACGCTCACATGTGGCTTGTCGACATGCCGCGAATACTTAACGGCGTTCGACATCAAATTGCTGAATACCTGGGTTACCATCGTGTGGTCGCCGTATAAGTCGGGGGTTTCGCCGATGCTGATGGTCACCTGATGGCCGCTGCCAGCCAGCGCAACCTGTAGCTCATCCTGAATCTGATGCAGCAACGACGGCATCGTCAGTCGTTCCACCGTAATCTCGTTCCGGCTCGTACGCGAGTAGTGCATCACGTTCCGAATCAGCATGCTCATCCGGTCTGAGGCTTTCACCACTTTACCGAACAGCCCCTTCGCCCCGTCGTCCATCCGGTCGCCATAATCTTCCTGGTAGATTTCGAGATAGCTCTTTATCGACGACAGTGGCGTGCGCAGGTCATGCGACACCGTGTAGCTGAACGCTTCCAGCTCTTCATAGGCCAGCCGCAGCTGCTCGTTGAGCGCCCGAATCTGGTTGGCTTTCTGCGTAACCAGCTGGAGCAGGTCTTCGCGCAGCCGGAGCGCCACCGACACCTCTACCTGCCGCCACGGCACCGATTTATTCCGAACCAGCTCGGCCCATTTATCGAAGCTCTTGCGGGGGCTAATCCGGCCTTCGCCTTTCTCATCAATGGTAACGGGCTTTTCGGGATTGCCACCCCACAAGACCGTCTGGATCTGCTCGGGCTTAAACCACAGCAGGTACTCGTCCATTTCGCGGGAAAGCATCATCGCCAGCAGGCCCGAGGCCCGGTCGCGGTAGGCCTCGGCGGCGGGGTACAGGTTGGGTAGCTGATTGGTCTGGAAAACCGTTTCGGTCGAGGTTGTTTTTAACCACGATACCAGATTCACGATCTCGTCGTCGGGTGGTGTGTCGCCGAGGGTGTACAGCTTACCTTCAAACATCAGGGCGGCCCCGGTGGCCGTGTTCATGTCGAGCACCGTCGTGCTGTGCTTGGTCAGCCCCTGCACCACATCCCAGTCGCCCAGCATTTGGTGGTACAGGGTCTGCTCGTGATTTTGCAGCTGCTGCGCAAAATCGGCATCGTCGTCGTCTTTCCGGATTTCGAGCGCCGTCGAAAGCAGCTGACTGATCAGCTTGACCGACTGCCGGGTGGGGTAATCGATAAACCGTGGACCGCTGTAGTGATGGCAGGCGATGAGCCCCCACAATTCACCCCGGTAGATGAGCGAAATGCTCATGCTCGACCGCACGCCCATGTTTTTGAGGTATTCGATGTGCAGCAGCGAGACAGCCCGAAGGCTGGCGTGCGTCAGATCAAGCGGGCGGTTGTGCTGGGCGTAGTTGACCGGGTAGAGCGGTACGTGGTGTTCCTGCACATCGACCACGCTGCGCACCAGGTTAATCTTGTACATCTCCCGCGCCTGCTTCGGAATGTCGGAGGCCGGGTAGTGCAATCCCAGAAACGGTTCCAGGTGGGCTTCGCGCGCTTCGGCAATCACCTCGCCATGCCAGTCTTCGCTGAAGCGGTAAATCATCACCCGTTCGAAACCCGTGATCTCTTTGATCTTTGGCGCAATTTTGCTGAACAGTGAGCTGATCGAGTGGCTGCGCTGCGTTTCGCTCATGGTCTGCGACAGCAAAATGGGCATCGTCACCGAAAAAATGCCTTTCTCGGTATTGACCGGCTCCATTTCCAGAATCAGCGCGCCATCGTGCAGGTGGAGCAGGATGTACCAGGTGCGCCCGTTGATCGTCACCTGATAAGGGTTGAACGATTCGAGCGAATTGTACTGCATGGCCAGCGTCAGCAGGTGCTGCATCAACGTACCTGGCTGGTCGCCGAAAGAAACATCCACAATCGGCTTCCCGATAAGGTCGGCGGCGGGCTGATGCGTAATTACCTCAATGTTTTCGCTGGCTTGCCAGATGGTGAACGTGGTGGGGTCAAGCGCCAGCAGATACCCGTGTGACTGAATAAAGCCAGGCCATTGAATCGGCTCCTGATCACAATTGGTTACGTCGTACGCGGGTTTCATAACGTTATTTTTTCCTATTACGCAGCCACCGGTGCCCTTTTCTGCGGGGCATCGTCTTTACTCAGGTAATCGTTTCATCCGGTAGCCTACAAAGCTACGATTTTGTCAAGGAGTATCCGGGCCGTTAGTTAAACAAAACGTCTAGCCGTCAACGATCACAAGACCGCTGATGACTAGACGTTTTACGTACCTGGCTAAGCAAAAGCAGCTTGTATTAGGCTGCGCCGCGGGTAAGTTTGGCTTTCAGGAATTGTACAATAATGGGCATCACCGACAACCCGACGATCCCGAAAACAACGATTTCGAAGTTCTTCTGGACGAACGGAATGTTACCGAAGAAATAACCCAGTAGCGAAATACTCACCACCCACAACACCGCACCAGCTATACAGTAACGGATATACGTTCCGTAGTTCATGCTGCCGGCGCCAGCTACAAACGGCGCGATCGTGCGAACGATGGGAATAAACCGCGCCAGAATGACCGTCCGGCCACCGTGCTTTTCGTAGAATTTCTCGGTTTCGGTGATGTACTCGCGTTTGAAGAACAGAATTCGTTCGCGCATTTTGATCTGTGTGCCCAGCTTCTTCCCAACGAAGTAATTGACGTTGTCGCCCAGCAGCGCAGCCACGATCAGGAGCGGAATAATCACGCCAACGCTCAGGTCGTTGGTATCGCGGGCCGCCAGCGCACCAGCCGCAAACAGCAGCGAGTCGCCGGGGAGCAGCGGCATCACAATCAGTCCCGTTTCGGTGAACACGATCAGAAACAGAATGGCATACAGCAGTACGCCGTAGTCGTTGGCCCACGCATCGAGAAACTTATCGAGGTGAAGCAGGAAATCGATGAGGGATTTGATTACGTCCATAACTCATATTGCGACACAACGGATTGCGTCTCACCGCCGGATGGTTTTGTGGCGACTTACTCGGTTGATTACTTCGCAAACGCCGCAGGGGCGTCGGTCTGGATTAGGCTTTATCCAGAAAATGCGTGAACGTATCGCCCCGCAGCCCCAGCCGGATGGTTTCCAGCGGGATAATCTCGTTGGGCGCAATATTGCCGACGTTCACATTGGCACCCAGCAGCTTGACAAACCAGACCTGCTGCTCTTTCTGGGGAGCCTCCCAGATGATCTTCTCAAACGGAACCTGCGTCAGAATCTCTTCGACCAGCCCCTGCCGAACTTCGCCGCTCGACCGGAACAACCCAACTGTACCGCCTTCGCGCGCCTCGCCGATCACCTTCCAGGCGCCCGCTTCGAGTTCGGCCGTCATCAGCTTGATCCACTTGTAGGGCGGAATGATCTTGGCTTCGTCTTTCGACCCCACCTCCGACAACACCGTCACCTGCTCCGACAGCGTGCGGATATACCCACACTTCACATCTGGGTCCATGTCGATCGAGCCATCCGACACTTCGGCGTGTTTCAGGTCGTATTTGTCGAGCAGTCGGCGGTAGTCGTCAAACTGATTACGAACAACAAACGCCTCGAACAACGTACCCCCGAAGTAGACGGGAATCCCGGCCGACCGGTAGGTATCCAGCTTTTGCTGCAGGTTGGGCGTAACAAATGACGTAGCCCAGCCGAGCTTAACGATATCGATGTGATCGGCCGAAACCGACAGCATATCTTCTACTTCGCGGACGCTGAGGCCCTTGTCCATAACCATGGTAAGGCCCTTGTCGCGGGGCTTCAGGGTGCGGTCAGGAATCTGGGTTAATGTATAGTTCATTGAATCAAGCAGTGGCCTGTGTTTGCAAAATCGCCCAAAAGTAGCAACACTTACCTGATTCTCACAATTTAATCCACAAATAGACGCCCGTTTGCCCGGTTCTGCTTAGTTAAATACTATTTTGCCGACATGGATGTTAACACACGACTTTCGGTTTTTCAGGCGCTGGTGGGGCAACCCATGACGCAGTCGCCATCGGGTGTGGGCCGATGGCTGGCCGGTACCCTGCAAACGGCCGAGGAAGGGCGCATGGTGGCCACGTACCTGATCCGCGACGACATGGTCAATCCCATGCAGGTGTTGCATGGCGGCGCGGCATCGGCCATTCTCGACGACCTGTGCGGGCTAACCGTTTTTGCCCTGGGGCGCGAATTCGGCTACACGTCGGTCAACCTGAACATGGATTTTCTGAATCCGGCGCGGCTGGGCGAAACCCTTACCGCCGAGGCCATCGTGACACGGGCGGGCCGTAACATCGTTCATGTGGAGGGGCGCATTACCAACGAAGCGGGTAAACTCATCGCCAAATGCAGTACCAATCTGGTGCAGACGGGCGTGAAACTGTAATCCACTATTCCAGGGTCAAAGGGCAATCTTGCGTTGTAGCCCTATTGTTTCGCGTTGGTGTAAGCAACTTTAGCCGTTGAGCCTTGACGTTTACCCTGCTTTTTCTTACCTTTGCCCCCTCATTTTCAAGTCATATACAATCATGTACGCAATCGTAGAGATCGCAGGGCAGCAATTTAAAATCGAGAAGGGCCGCTATATATACACTCACCGGTTGAGTGGAGAGGTGGACGCTGCACTTGCCTCCGACCAGGTGAAAGTTCTCCTGGTTGACAACGCGGGTACGATTACCGTTGGTGCTCCCACAGTTACAGGGGCCACGGTTTCGGCCACCATTCTCGAACACCTCAAGGGCGAGAAGGTAATCGTCTTCAAAAAGAAGCGTCGGAAAGGCTACAAGAAGAAAAACGGCCACCGTCAGTACCTGACCAAATTGCAGATTAACGATATCACGATCTAAAACAGTTGATTAGTCTTCAGTTCGCTGTTGCCTGCCAAGTAGTGAAGCAATAGCGAACAGCAAACTGAGGGCTGACAACAAACTTTCCAATGGCACACAAGAAAGGCGTCGGTAGTTCGAAGAACGGCCGTGACAGCATCAGCAAGCGACTGGGCGTCAAAATTTTCGGTGGTCAGGCGGCCATCGCGGGTAACATCATCATCCGTCAGCGTGGTACCAAACACCACCCTGGCAAAAACGTAGGGCTTGGCCGCGATCATACGCTGTTTGCCCTCGTTGACGGCACCGTAAGCTTCACCAAAGGCCGCGACAAGCGTTCGGTGGTGAACGTGGTTCCAGCAGAAGCCGTTGCGGTAGCTGCTGAATAAGCCCACCAACGTACCTGTAGAGACGCAATCCGTTGCGTCTGTCAAGCGTCAGCAACACAACGTACCCAACGCACAACGTACCGGGAACGCTTTCTTGCTGACGCTTGATAGACGCAACGGATTGCGTCTCTGCGCGTTTAGGCCGTCTACAAACCTTTCATGGAAGCGGGCGATCATTGCTGTAAACTGTTTGCCGCTCCCGCAGCGAGCCGGTAACTTTGGGCATTCATTGTCTACAACCACATGGATCAACTCTTCTCCGCAGAAGCCCTTGTCAGCCTGCTGACGCTTACCTTCCTGGAAATCGTTCTGGGGATTGATAACATCATCTTCATCTCCATTGCGGCCAATAAGCTCGCGCCAGCCGATCAGCCCAAGGCGCGTAACATCGGGTTGTTGTTGGCCATGCTGTTTCGGGTAGCCCTGCTGTTTGGCATCTCGGTACTTATTTCGCTCAGCAAACCGTTTACCCATATCGATGCAGGTTGGTTTGTGGCGGCCCCCACCGGCCAAAGCCTCATCCTGTTTGTGGGTGGCCTGTTTCTGCTCTACAAAGCCACGTCGGAAATCCACCACAAACTGGAGGGTGACCCGCAGGCCGACGAGGTGAACGCCAGCGATAAAAAGACAGGCCAATCGAGTGTCGGCAGCGTGGTTACGCAGATCGCCATCATCAACATTGTCTTCTCAATCGACTCTATCCTGACCGCCGTTGGGCTCACGCAGAACATCGCCGTCATGATTGCCGCCGTCGTGCTTTCTGTGTTGATCATGATGTTCTTTGCCGGCCCCGTAGGCCGCTTCGTCAATGATCACCCAAGCATTCAGATGCTGGGGCTGGCTTTTCTGATCATGATCGGCTTTATGCTGATTGCCGAAGGCGCTCACCTGTCGGAAGTGGTATTCTTTAACACGCCGGTGGGTACGGTACCCAAAGGATACCTTTACTTTGCCATCGCATTCTCGCTGCTGGTCGAGTTCCTGAACATGAAGCTCCGCAAAAACCAGAAGCCTGTTCACATGCGTGGTTATGAAGATCAGGCTGAGCGGGAAGGCATTATCTAAATGTATGATGCATGATTTATAATGTATAATGGGTTGAAGGAGACGTAGCTACGGCTGTGCACCTGACCTGCAATTCATCGTCCATTATTGATTGTTCATTATACATTCTCCAATGAGTCTTACCGATCAACTACAGGACATTCTCAACAGCCTGGGCGGCTTCGGCCCCGAAGCATGGCTGGCTTTTGCGTTCTGCGCTTTGCTGATAGCCGAACTGGTCTTGCTGCGGCGCAGTAGTGAACTGGTCACCCGGCAGTGGCTATCGGCTAAAACGTTGGTTGTGTTGCTCGTTGCCTGCGGGCTCTCGCTGATGCAGGAAAGTCGGGGGCCGCTGTTTCAGAGCCTGCTTTTCCTCGATAATCAGGCTGTCTTTTTCAAGATCGTCGTCGCGGTGGGTGCCATCGGCGTCGTGTTGTGGGAAACTGGCAGCCAACGCACCGCCCGACGGCTTCCCACCGAATGGTACGCCATCTTGATCGGCATGGTGTTGGGGTTATTTCTGCTGACGATGGCCGTAAATCTGCTGGCCATTTACCTGGCGATCGAACTGGTGTCAATCAGCTCTTATCTGCTTACGGGGCTGGCCGCCGACCGAAAGGCCTCGGAAGGCGGGCTGAAATACCTGCTCTTTGGGGCGGTCAGTTCGGCCGTTATGCTCTACGGCATGTCGCTGCTGTATGGCCTCACCGGTACCCTCGATATCACCAGCACCGTATTCGGCATCGAACTCGCCAAGAATGGCACGGTAGCGCTGGTAGCCCTGCTGCTGACCACCGCAGGCGTGCTGTTTAAACTATCGGCGGTGCCTTTTCACATCTGGACACCCGACGCCTACGAAGCCGCCCCTATTCCCGTCGCGGCCTTTTTCTCAATCGGCCCCAAAGCGGCGGCGCTCCTGGTGCTGATGCGCCTGCTCACGGCCCTACCCATCGGCGACGTGCAGACGCCACTCGCGGTAGTGGCGCTGGCCGGTATCCTGATCGGTAATTTGTCGGCACTACGCCAGACCGACGCCAAACGGCTGTTAGCCTATTCAACGATTGCGCAGGCTGGTTTTTTGCTCGTTGGGGTCATTGCCCTGAGCGAAGCGGGCTTTGACGCCGCTACGTTCTACGCGGCAACGTACCTGTTCATTACGCTGGCCGCATTTTTCCTGATCGATGCGCTGGCGCCAGCGAGCGCGGCTACGTCGGGCTCGTTTCGCATCGCCGACTTTGCAGGGCGTTATAAAGCCTCCCCGATCCTGGCAATAGCTCTGGTAGTGGTCGCGCTCGCGCTGACGGGCCTCCCCCCGACGGTCGGCTTTACCGCTAAGTATCTTTCGTTTACGGCCTTGTTCGGGGCGTATCAGACCACCGGCAATCCTTGGCTGCTTTGGCTCTTTGGCCTCGGGCTGGCCAACGCGGTTATCTCGCTATTCTATTACCTCAAAATTCCTTTCCTGCTGTTCTTCCGGCCGCCCGTAGCCAACGTACCTGGCGCCGACGTACCTGTCCGGCTGGTCGCCCTGCAATGGGTGGCGTTGGCCCTGATGCTTCCGCCCGTTGTGCTGCTGTTTCTGAAACCAGACTGGCTGCTGCAAGTAATTGCCAGTCTTTAAGTCAGCCAACACGGCGACGATATTGCTCTGTCAGCTTTCGTTTGGCCGCGTTGACATCCACTACTATGCTCCACTATACCATCGAGACCCTGGGCTGGGTCGCTTCCATCCTGATTGTGGGTGCCTACTTCCTGAACATACAGGGGCGGCTCGACGCGAAAGATCCGCGCTATGTATGGGCCAACCTGATTGGGGGGTTGTTTTTTGTGGTCAACACCTGGTACCACGGGGCCTATCCGTCGGCCCTTGTCAATGTCGTGTGGGTGCTGATCGCGGTCTTTTCGCTCAGTGTGCGTGCGCGGCGCGGTGGTGGCGCAGATTCAGCAAGTGCGAAGTAACCAAGCCCGCCGAGGCGGCGTAGGCGACATACTCAAACACCGGACTGACATCTTCCAGCAGCAGGCAAACGCCAAACAGCGCCAGGAAAGCCCACAGGGCGAACCGGATAGCAGGCGTCGTGTGCTGGCGCGTGGCAAAGTAAACGGCCACGATGTTCACCGCGATAAACGCATAGTCGAGGCCCAGGAAGCCCGCTTGCAGCACGCCATCACGCTGCAACAGATTCGACGTAACAACCAAAGCGGGTGCAGCCAGGCAATGAATAATGCACAGGATGGAACCGGTGATGCCGATATAGTCTGCTTTTCTGTCTACCACGTCTGCCTTCATACAAGTGAGCTGCCGCTTTCTGCCACAAAGTTAACTGACCAACCCTACTACTTGCAACATAGCTGCAAAGTTGCGGGCGTTTTGGTATAACTCGGTTTTTTGCAATAAGGTTGCAAACTTTATTGCAACATTGTTGCGATTACGTAAGTTTGCAGGAAACAACCGAATTAATCTTCTATGGTATCAACGTATGGAAACCGGCTAGCTAGCCTTATGGGCGTGCTAGTCATCGGCGGCTTACTGGCAGGCAGTTGCAAGAAGGGCACCGATCCGCTGCCGGCCGATGAAAACGAACTGATCACTACCGTTAGCCTACGCTTCACGCAGGGCAGCAACACCCAGACGTTCATCTATCAGGATAAAGATGGCGATGGCGGCGCAGCCCCGACCAAATTCGACAACGTTACCCTAACGGCCAATCAGAGCTACACAATGACCGTCGACCTTGTCGATGAGAGTAAAACGCCTGCTCAGAGTATCACGGATGAAATTCGAGAGAAGCAGGACGAACACCTGTTTGTGTTCACCCCCACCCCGGCCACGCTGCTGACGTACACCTACGCCGATAAAGACACACGCAACTTCCCGATTGGTCTGACCGGCACCGTACAAACTGGCGCCGCTGGAACCGGTCAACTCAACGTGCGGCTGCGGCATCAGCCCCCCATCAACGGCGCCCCCGTCAAGAATGGTACAGCCACCCCCGGCTCCGACGATGTGAACCTGAACTTCAACGTGACGGTACGCTAACTAAGCTACCGCTTACACAAGAAAGCCCCACTGGTATCACGCCAGTGGGGATTTCTTGTGTAAAGGCTAGTCTACTAGTGGCTAGATATCTTTCTTAGTACCCCTCATTTTGCACAATCGCCGGGTTTACGTCGATTTCGCGCTTGGGAATGGGGAAGACCAGCTTGGGGGCGTTCCAGGCAAACGTACCTGTCGACAGGCGCAGGCGCTTGATGTCGTGGATACGGAGGCCCTCAAAAGCCAACTCCCACCGGCGCTCCTGCACGATTTGGGCCAACGTCAACGTACCTGTGAGCGGGGCCACACCAGCCCGGGCCCGGATCAGGTTGACATCGGCTAGCGGCGAAGCGCCTGTAGCCGAACCTAGTTGCAGGTTCGCTTCGGCCCGGATCAGGTACATTTCGGCCAGGCGGATAACGGGAATATTAGCTCCGAAATCAGTAAACTTACCGGTATAGTACTGACTTGCGCCGCCCAAAGCGCCCACATAGAGAAGTTCCGTGCGGCGGGCGTCCGTAGCAGCGTAGCTGTTAACAAACGTCGAGATAATCCGCACGTCACTACGGCCAATACGCCCACCGCCTGCGGTCGGGATACTGGCATAGAACGTCGTCAAACCGTCATTGGCCGTTCCGGCGTTGTTTTGGTCATTCTGCTGAATTTCGAAGATACTCTCTTGCGTATTCCGGTTCCGGAAAATCGAGGTCACGCTAGGGTTGAGCCGATAGTAGCCCGACGTAATCACGCTGTTGGCTGCCGCCAGTGCAGCCGCATAATTTCCCTGTTGCAGATATACCCGCGCCAGAAAGGCCAACGCCGTATAGCGGTCCGCCCGGGTGCCATTGTCGTCAGGAAGCAGCGACGCGGCCTTAGTCAGGTCATCGATTACCTGCGTATACGTCTGGGCAACGGTTGACCGCGGCGTTTGTGTATTTGCCTGATTTACATCGCTACTCGGTGTCAAAACGAGTGGAATACCCAACTGCGTATTGCCTGAGGTAGCTCCCCACGGTAAGGCGTAATAGCGAACCAGTTCAAAGAACAGAATGCCCCGGATAAAGCGGGCTTCGCCTTCCAGCGTGCTCTTCTGATCGGCGTCGGTTACGACGTTCAATGCATTGAGCACTCCGTTGACGTTATTGATTGCCCCATACGCCGCTAGCCAGGTACGTTGCGCTTCGGCATTGGCATTGGTATACGTCTTGTTGGCTACCTCGCGGTAACTGGCAAACGTACCCCGCCAGGAAACATACCCCTCGGAACCCTGCAACTCGGACAACAAGTTGAAGTTTGTTCCATACAGTGCCCCTCCGCCCAGAATGCCGTACGAGCCGATAATAGCCGATTCAACCGCTTGCGCATCGCTCAGGGCGGTGGCGGCGTCGATACTTTGCCGGGGTTGCAATTCCAGTTTATCCGTACAGGCCGACAGCGACAGCACCACCGCCAGACTGGTTAACATGAGTTTCTTTTTCATAAATAAGTCTTCGTGATGAGTATCAGGTGCTAAAAACCAATGTTGACGCCGAACGTGATCGTCCGCTGTTGGGGCGGCGTGTAGAAGTCATGACCTATGGTTACGTTGGCCGACTGATTCGAGGTCGACGTATACTGGGTGTTCACCTCAGGGTCGTAGCCCGTGTACTTGGTGAACGTCAGCAGGTTTAGCCCCGACACGTACACTCGTGCCGACTGCATGTACACCTTACGAAGCAGCGATTTGGGCAGAGTATAGCCCAGCGTAGCCGTTTTCAGACGAACATACGTACCGTCCTGAATCCAGCGCGACGACGGACCAGCACCGTTACCCGCATACAACCGAGCCTGCGGCACCATCGTGATGTCGCCGGGGTTGCGCCAGCGGTTCAACTGGTCGACCGTTTGGTTATCGTAATAGTCGGCATTGACCGACTGGAAGAAGCCAGCGATGTTATACAGGTCATTACCGAACACACCCTGGAACAGGAAGCTCAGGTCGATCCCTTTGTACGTGAGCGTGTTGGTAACACCCGCAATAAAGTCCGGGTTAGGGTCACCTAGCTTCGTGTTGACGGCTGCACCGTAATCATTCGTCGGTTTCCCGTCCGGCCCTTCATACAAGGCATCTCCATTGGCGGGGTCAGCACCCAGAAACTTTTTCCCATAGAAGTAGCCCAGCGGTTCGCCAACGGCAACCCGGCCCAGCAAACGCGCGCCCGGTTCAATCGGTTGCCCGTTGAGTTTCGTTACCTGGTTGCGGTTCATCGAGAAGTTGAGGTTGGTGGTCCAGCGCAGGGCCTTCACCGTATTCTGCGTCGTCAGCGAGAATTCGACTCCGCGGTTACGCAGGCTACCCACGTTTTCAAACACCGACGTGAAGCCGTTGATGCCCGGCAGCGGCCGGTTCAGCAGCAGATCGCGCGTGTCTTTGTTGTACAGATCGATCTGCCCGTTGATGCGGTTCGACAAAAAGCCGAATTCGATACCGATGTCTAACTGAGCCGATGTTTCCCAGCCGAGGTTGGGATTGGCCAGCTGCGTGGGCCGGATACCCGCCTGATCAGCGTAGAAAATGGCCGAATACAGGCCGCGCGAAGCGAAGTTTGACACCTCGGAGTTGCCCGTCAGCCCGTAGCTGGCGCGCAGTTTCAGCAGGCTCAGCGTCTGGTTGTTTTTCAGGAAATCTTCTTCGTTGATCAGCCAGCCTACTGAAGCCGCCGGGAAGAACCCGTAGCGGTTGTTGGCTCCGAACCGGCTCGACCCATCATATCGCCCTGACAGGCTCAACAAGTACTTCTCGCGGAAGCGGTAGTTGATCCGGGCAAGATAAGACTCAATGCTGAAGCCCGTTTCGGTTGAGCTACCCCCCACGATCCGCGCGGCACTGGCAATCTTTTTAAACTGATCGTTCGGGAAACCACGGCCCTGCGCGCTGGCATCCTGAATGTTCTGCTCCTGGTACACAAAACCGGCCAAGGCGTCGATGGCGTGCTGCCCAAAGTTAGCCTGGTAATTCAGCGTGTTGTTGGTCGTCCAGTTGATGCTACGGATGTTGTTCTGGTAGCCGTAACCCGTGGGCGACCCGCTTTCGGTGCGGCGCGTCCGATAAATCTCTTCCTGCTGATTGAGCAGATCATAACCAAACTCACTCCGGAAGCTCAATCCCTTGGCAATTCGCAATGTTCCGTTGACGTTACCAAACGAGCGGTACGAGATCGATCGGTTGAAGGCGTCGGTTGTCTCGATTAGCGCATTGTAATACAGCGTCTGGTTGTTGAGCAGGCCGCTTTGCGGGTCGTAAATGGGTTGCAACGGCGGAATGGCATTCAACTGCACCGGGTTGGCAAAGTCGTTGTCGTCCGGCGTTTTGTTGTTGATGGTCCGGGCAATCGAGAATTTAGCCCCAAAGCTCAGGCGGTCGCTGACCGTATGGGTCAGGTTCAGTAGCAGGTTATTGCGGCTGAAATCGTTGGCTTTGATAATACCAAACTGCCGGTTGGTTGAGCCACTGAGGTAAAACTGCGTTTTGTCAGTACCTCCGTTTACGTTAAAGTTGAGCTGATTGATCGTGCCCTGGCGAAACGCTGCTTCTGACCATTTTTCGTCATAGCCCGAATTGATGTCGATGCCATAGCCGGGGAAGCCATCGATCTGATCATCAATAGCGATGCCCGAGTTCGTGATTGCTTCCGAGAACAGCTCAATGTACTGAGCGCTATTCAAAAACTTCCGCAGCCGGGTTGGGTTGCTGAAGCCTGTGTAGTAGCCGATGTTCACGTTGGTCCGGCCGGCGCGTCCTTTTTTGGTCGTCACCAGGACAACGCCGTTTGACGCCCGCGATCCGTAAATGGCCGAGGCCGAGGCGTCTTTCAGCACGTCGATACTTTCGATATCATTCGGGTCAATATCGGCCAACGGGCTATAAGGCTCCGTCGTCGTCGTCCCGATGTCCTGCGATGTTACGGGGATACCGTCGATTACGTAGAGCGGTTCATTACCCGCCGAAATAGAGGCGGCACCACGTACCCGGATCTGCAAACCCGATCCGAGCTTACCGCTGGCCTGCGTGGCCTGCACCCCGGCAAGCCGCCCCTGAATGGCCTGCTCGAAGCTTTGTACGGGCAGGTTAGCAATTTCAGCGGCTTTCACTGATACCGCCGAGCCGGTTACGTCGCGGCGCTGCTGCGTACCATACCCTACAATGACGACTTCGTTGAGCGAGCGATTATCGTTGGACAGCGCAACGTTGATAACCGACTGGTTGCCCACGTTGACCTCCTGGCTTGTCAGGCCCACAAAACTGAATACAATGACGTTGGCATTGGGTGGCAACACGAGTGAGTAATTACCATCAGCATCGGACTGGGCACCCCTTGTTGTTCCCTTTACCTGAATCGACGCACCGGGTACGGGCGTGTTCTCATCGGCAGAAGTTACCCTACCCGTAATGCGCCGTTCCTGCGCGAACACGGAAGAAGCAACAAAGGCCCACAATGTTACTGTTAACAGTAGGATGTTCTTCATATGGTCGTTTTTAGTTTGACTTTATTTTGCATTTGGCACAAATTAACATAGCTCTCTGCTACGATTATCCCAACTTATTAAAAAGTTATAAATAATATGCGTTTATCGCAAAAGTCCAGTAGATAAGTATGCATTCCAGAAAATAAGATCCGATTACCCCTCTATCATTAATTTAGTGAACTGGCACTGTCCGGCGTCAGGTCGGTCGTTACCTTTACAGATATACCCAACGCTTCCTCTTTTTATGGCTCAGCCCACCACCACAGACCGCCGATCTACACCGCCCCGCCAGAATACGCGGCGGCAGGAGCGCCCCGAAAAAGGCCGGCGCGAAAAAGAGGCGGCTCCCAGCCGAAACTGGTCATTACCCTTCGAGCGGGTTCGGGCCGACGAACGGACCAACCTCACCGTAGGCGTACTGTTGATGCTGCTGGCCGTTGGGCTGATGGTTGCGTTTGTGTCGTATCTGTTTAGTGGTCCCGCCGATCAGAGCCTGATTGGCACCGACGAATCGGTGAAAGAAGCGGGTAAAGACGTGCAGAACTGGGTCGGGCTGTTGGGCGCCCACATTGCCTATGTATTCATGTTCCGCTGGTTTGGGCTAGGCGCCATGTGCCTGCCCATCATTGTTTTCCTGGCGGGTTTGAAACTTACGTCTGGTCGTGAGCCGCTACCGCTGGCCCGCACAACCCAGTTTTTGCTTTTTCTGGCCGTCTGGACGAGTTTGCTGTTGGGTTATGTAGTGCTGGCCACCGACGCAGTCAGCGCGGGTAGCGTCTGGTGTGGAGGCATCGGCTACGAAATCAACCGGCTGTTGTATAGTCTGCTGGGCTTTGGCAGCATTGTCCTGATCGGCTTTCTCGGGTTCGCCTTCATCGTCTTCTTTTTTAACGTCACCCAACTGTCACTCGGGCAACGTACCCAGCCTGTCGGCGCTGAGGCGGCGACCGAACGGCGCGGTTATGGGGATGCCAACGATACCTACGAGGAGGCTGGCAACGTACCCAGCGATACGCTGACCGACGACGACGCTCAGCCCAACGTACCTGAGCCTAGCTACGTAACACCCAGCCCCATCGCCCCCGTTGACGTACCGCCCCCATACACGCCATCGCTGCCGCTGACGGTCAATACCTACGACGCCGAACTGGACGTTTCGACGCCCCTCGACACCCAGAGCAGCCGCCCCAAAACTGCCGCCGACCTGGCCGGGCTGGTGCTGACAGTGGAAGATGGTACGCCGCTGGCCGACACCGAACAGCCTAATCCAGTACCGCCTGTACAGACGCCCGGTTTCGAGCCCGACATGTACGACGCGGGCGATCTGGTGGCGCAGCACGGCCTCTACGACCCCACGCTCGATCTGCCCCAGTACCAATACCCAACGGTCGACCTGCTCACCAATTACCCCGAAAACCAGAAAGCCCAGGTGTCGGCCGACGAACTGGAAGCCAACAAAGACCGCATCGTCGATACGTTGGGCAAATTCAACATCGGCATTCAGCGCATTCACGCCACCATCGGGCCCACCGTCACGCTGTACGAAATTGTGCCCGCCGACGGGGTACGTATTTCGAAGATCAAAAGCCTCGAAGACGACATCGCCCTGAACCTCGCGGCGCTGGGCATCCGGATCATCGCGCCCATGCCGGGCAAAGGCACTATCGGGATCGAGGTGCCCAACAAAAACCGCGAAATGGTATCGATGCGGTCGATGATCGTCAGCGAGAAATTCCAGAAGGCCAACATGGACCTGCCGGTGGTGCTGGGCAAGACCATCTCCAACGAAATTCTGGCGGTCGATCTGGCCAAGATGCCACACCTGCTGATGGCCGGCGCCACTGGCCAGGGTAAATCCGTTGGCCTGAACGTGCTGCTGACCAGCCTGCTTTACAAGAAACACCCGGCCCAGCTGAAGTTTGTACTGGTTGATCCCAAGAAGGTCGAACTGACTCTTTTCAACAAGATTGAGCGGCACTTCCTGGCCAAACTACCTGACGCCGAGGAGGCTATTATCACCGATACCAAAAAGGTGGTAAACACGCTGAATTCGCTCTGTATTGAGATGGACAACCGCTACGACCTGCTGAAAGATGCGGGCGTACGAAATATCAAAGAGTACAACGCCAAGTTCACCAACCGGAAGCTGAACCCCGAACGCGGCCATCGCTACCTGCCTTATATCGTCCTGATTATTGATGAGCTGGCCGACCTGATGATGACCGCCGGGAAGGAAGTCGAGCAGCCGATTGCCCGGTTGGCGCAGTTGGCGCGGGCCATCGGCATTCACCTCGTGGTGGCCACGCAGCGGCCCTCGGTCAACGTCATTACGGGTTTGATCAAAGCGAACTTCCCGGCGCGGCTGTCGTTTAAAGTGACGTCGAAAATCGATTCACGCACCATTCTCGACGCCGGTGGCGCCGAGCAGCTGGTAGGCATGGGTGATATGCTGCTGTCGTCCAACTCCGACATTATCCGGCTGCAATGCCCCTTTGTCGACACCAACGAAATCGAAGAAATCTGCGAGTTTGTGGGCGCGCAACGCGGCTACGACGACGCGTATGTACTGCCTGAATTCTACGGCGATGAGGCTACTACGCAGGCCGAAGACAAAGACGTGGATCTGACCAACCGCGACCCGATGTTCGACGAGGCCGCCCGCCTGATCGTGACGCATCAGCAGGGCAGTACGTCGCTCATTCAACGCCGCCTTAAGTTGGGCTATAACCGCGCCGGTCGCCTCATCGACCAGCTGGAGAAAGCGGGTATCGTGGGGCCTTTTGAAGGAAGCAAAGCCCGTGATGTGCTCGTGCACGACGCAGCCCATCTGGAAGAAGTACTCAAATCACTCGGCTGAATTACGCCCGGCGTGCCGTCACCCAGCGGGGCAAAAGAGCCCTATTCGGGGTTACAAAGCGTTTCCCCTTCGACAATGATTGTAGCCAGCTGTTCAACAGTGGCGGGTTTCGTCATGAAGGCGCAGGCACCCAGCGCATAGCTCCGTTCTCGATCATCGGCCGTGCTCGACGTCGTCAAGATCGCGACCGGAACCTGCTGCCAGGCCGGATGCGCCTTGAGGGCAGCCAACGTCTCAAAACCAGTGAGGCGAGGCATATTTAGGTCCAGAATAATCAAGTTGGGCAATGCGGCGTTGGGGTGTTCGCTGAGGTGGTCAATAAGTGCCTGTCCATCGCAAAAACTGGTCAACGCCCACGCGGGAAAATGCTTGGTGAAAGTCAGCTGAGCCAGATAGATATCGTCGTCATCATCGTCCACCAAAAAAATTGTCGACTGTGTCATTGAAGTGTGAAGCCGGTTCCTAAAAGAGGTAAGTTTTCGCAGCTAGTTTACTAAATGCCACCCCATTAAGTAGTTTACGAGGCGGTACAATGATCAAATATACGTCTATAAGCCCTAGAAACCTGTAACAACATGTTTGTTGGACTAGCCGATTGGGTTCAGACGCTTAAACTTTTTGAGTGTTAAACTCATCTAAGCTGAAAGCCGTTAACCAATTTAGCACCTGTTAAACGACAACCGTTATACGTTAGGTTCTGCATGGCGAACAGTTTCGTGTATGCTGTTTGCTGATCGGCCAACGAACCAATTCAACAATACCCAAATCAGAATGAAGAAACTACTGAGTGCCGGTCTTTTACTGCTTCTTTCGTTTTCATCGCTCATGGCTCAGAAAGATAAACGGGCCGAAGCTATTCTAGATGCTATGAGTGCCCGGTACAAAGCCCTGAATAGTTACCAGGCTACGTTTAGTTACGCGGCAGGTAGCGAAGCCTATAAAGGAGACATTTCGGTGAAAGGGCGCATGTTCCGGCTTAAGACGGCGGGGCAGGAAGTGTTTACCGACGGCAAAGTCATGTCGACCTACGTGAAAGAAGCCAACGAAGTCAATGTGCAGGACTACGACGCCAGCGCATCCGGTGATTTCAACCCGACCAAGATTTATTCGATGTACAAAAAAGGGTTCAACTACACATACCTGCGCGAGCAGAAAGTGGGGGGCCGCACCGTGGATGTGGTCGAACTGAAACCCGAGAAAAAGAACACGCAGATCACCTCCGTGCAGATCAGTGTCGACCGCGCCGACAAATCGGTGCGCAGTTGGCTGCTTACCGACAAGAGCGGCAAGAAAACGAGCTATACCATCAGCAAGTTTGTGCCAAACCCCAACTTGCCCGATAGCTACTTTGTGTTCGACAAAAGCAAATATCCGGGTGTAGAAGTGGTGGATTTGCGGTAGTCGCTTCCTCAAAATTTACGGCCGTTGCCGCGCAGGGCACCGTGTTGGATGATACGCCAGTTTGTCTGGTGATCAGTCAATACGGTGCCCTGTTTGCGTTTCGCACAACCGACGATGCCGCGCGTGCCAAATCGCGCTAACTTACCCACCACTTTTGTTCCCTTGCCTATGCCCCCCCTTCAGACCGAATTCCCGGCGGGTCGTTTGCTGTCCGTCGATGCCTATCGGGGCTTTGTCATGCTCCTGATGATGGGCGAAGTGTTGCATTTCGACCACCTGCACGAGGCCTTCCCCGGCAGCGGCTTCTGGGCCTTGCTGGCTTATCACCAAAGCCACGTCGACTGGTCGGGTTGTTCGCTGCACGATCTTATTCAGCCTTCGTTTTCGTTTCTGGTGGGTGTGGCGCTGCCCTACTCCATCGCCAGCCGGCAGCTGAAAGGGCAGTCGGCAGGAGTTCAGTTTGGCCATGCACTCCGGCGGTCGCTCATCCTGATCCTGTTGGGCATTTTCCTGCGCTCTACCCACGCCTCGCAGACGTATTTTACGTTCGAAGACACCCTTACGCAGATTGGGCTGGGTTATCCCGTTCTGTTTCTGCTGGGGTACGTTCGGCCACGGTGGCAGTGGGTCGCGCTGGGCGTGATTTTAGTTGGCTATTGGCTGCTGTTTGTTGGCTACCCGGCGCCCGGTCCGGCTTTTGCGTACCCCGCCGTGAGCGTACCCGCCGACTGGCCTCATCACTATACTGGGTTGATGGCCCATTTCAACAAAAACAGCAACGTAGCCTGGGCCTTCGACACCTGGTTTCTGAACTTGTTTCCGCGCGAAAAGCCGTTTCTGTTCAACGGCGGCGGCTACGCAACCCTGAGCTTCATCCCGACGCTGGGCACCATGCTGCTCGGTCTGATAGCCGGTCAGTGGCTACGGCTGAACCTCTCCCCGACCGATTTACTCCGCCGACTCGTACTGGCGGGATTCGTCGGGCTGGCGGCAGGTACGTTGTTCGAGCTACTGGGTATCTGCCCCGTCGTCAAACGCATCTGGACTCCGGCCTGGGTGCTGTTCAGCGGGGGGTGGTGCTTTTGGCTACTGGCATTTTTCTACGGCGTCGTCGATGTGGGGCAAAAGCAGCGCTGGGCCTTTCCACTCGTGGTCATTGGCATGAACTCGATTGCCATTTATTGCCTCGTGCACCTGATCGAAGGTTTTATCATCAACTCCTTCTACACTCATCTGGGGCACCGCCCTTTTCAGGTAGTCGGCGCGGCCTACGAACCCCTGCTGGTTGGCCTTACGACCCTGCTGGTTTACTGGCTGTTGCTGCTGTGGATGTACCGTCGGAAGCTATTTATTCGCATCTGACGATACCATTGGGCATCAGCCGGTTAGATAATACCAAGGCATCGACCAACGTACCTGCGCGGCCCCGCAGTTGCTGCTGCGTTCGGTAGAATGCCTCTCTGGCTGGCTTATCGCTTCACACACATCCGCCTTATGCGCCAATTAGCCCTGCTTCTCACCTGCGTTCTGGTCACCGGTTTTTGTTTCGGACAAGCCCGGCCCAAAGCCGACCAATGGATTGAACTCTTCAACGGAAAAGACCTTACCGACTGGGCTGTCAAGATTACGGGCCACCCGCTCAACGATAATTACGGCAACACCTTCCGGGTTCAGGACGGAAAAATGACGGTAAACTACGACCAGTACAAAGCGTTCGACGAGCAGTATGGCCATATCTTCTACAAGAAACGCCCGTTTTCGGCGTACCTGCTGGTGGTCGAATACCGGTTTGTGGGTAATCAGGTAGCGGGCGGGCCGGGCTGGGCCACGCGCAACAGCGGAGCCATGCTGCACGGGCAGGCCCCCGAAACGATGGGCCTTCAGCAGGACTTTCCGATGTCGCTGGAAATGCAGCTGCTGGGCGGCGACGGGCAACGCGAACGGCACACGGCCAACCTCTGCACGCCCGGCACCAACGTGGTGTATCAGGGCAAGCTTTTTACCCCGCACTGCGTCGATTCTCGCTCTAAAACCTACCACAGCGATCAGTGGGTGCATGCCGAAGCACTGGTGCTTGCCGACTCGCTGGTGCACCATATCGTGGAAGGCGATACCGTGCTGACCTACAGTAAACCGCAGCTTGGCGGCGGCAACGTACAAGGGCACGATCCTGCGCTGAAGAAAGACGGGCAGCCACTCCGTGAAGGTTACATTTCGCTGCAAAGCGAGAGCCACCCCGTCGAATTCCGACGTGTTGCCGTGTTTGATCTGGCTCCGTACATGAACAAACCAGCCGAACTCGCGGCTGTACTGCGGCGGCTACGTACCCGGAAATAGGGCCTACAGGTTGTCGTCCGGCGCGGGCAACAGCGCCGCCAGCTTTTTGGGCGCTACGTGCCGGTAAGCGGCTCGCAGCGCATCCAGCAAAGTCTCTTCGGCTACGTGTTGCAGGTTGATGAGGGTCCACCCCTGTTTGCCCCATTTATTGGGTACGGGGTAGATAACGGTCCGATCGAAGGTGCAGAACAGGTCCTGATCCATGTCCGACAGCTTGACACAGATCCGGTTCTCGTTGCGGTTTAGCGTCGCCATCACTTTCCCGCCCACCCGAAACGACAGCTTATCGAAATGGGGCTTTTCAGTAACCTCGGGAAGTGAGCAGGCCAATTGATGACATGTTTCCAGTTCGACCATACAGCAAATTACGTGTTTCTGATGGACCAAGCTAGCCAGCAGCCGTAACGTACCCACCGGATAACGGATAAACGGTTGCACCAAAACAATACGCGTGTACCTTGTTGTAAACCAACAAATCGACGGACATTAGTCAATGGACACGCAATCAATTCCAACGTTATATGACTGGGCGGGCGGCAACGAAAAGCTGGAACAGCTGACCACACTTTTCTACAGCAAGGTGCATCAGGATGCGTTGCTGGAGCCGGTTTTTCGGCATATGTCGCCCGAACACGCCCAGCACGTCGCCCATTTTATCGGTGAGGTTTTTGGCGGGCCAACGCGCTATACCCATAACGACCACGGTAGCCACGCCAGCATGGTCGCCCATCATATTGGCAAGCACCTCACCGAAGGCATGCGCAAGCGCTGGATGCATCTCCTGCTCGAGAGCGCCGATGAACTGGGCTTACCCAGCGACCCCGAGTTTCGGTCGGCGCTGGTTGGTTACCTGGAGTGGGGCAGCCGGATTGCCGTGCTCAACTCGACAGCTACCGAAAACCCCATCCAGCCAAACGAACCAATGCCTCGCTGGGGATGGGGCGTTCCGGGCGGGCCATATCAACCCTAGCCGTGTGCCGCTTGCTTACTGCCGACGCTGTGCCAGCAGCGCCTGCGGGCTAACCCAGGCAATGCCCGCGTACCGGTCGTTGTCGAGCGACTCGTGCTGCACACTGAACATGCTTTGCATATACTGACTTTGTTGCCAGCGCGGAAACACTTCCTGCTCGCCTTCGGGGTGGGCAGCCCGCTCCCGTTTGTTATAAGCCGCCAGTTCATCCAGCGAGCCCATACGCACCAGGTCAAATGCTTCGCCCATCGCCGCTTTCGTGATAGCCGCCAGTTCGTTGGGGCTGACCTGAAAATCAGCAATGCGCAGTATACGGGGCGTCGACTCGTCGAGGGCGGCGGCAGCGGTATAGGCGGCGGTGCTGTCCATCGTTGTGAAGTCGATGCGCCAGTCGGGGTTTTCCCAGTAGCCAATCTGCTTTTTCTTGACATCGAGCAGCGGCATGCCATAAAGCAGCAGGTCGGCAAACGCGCCGTTCAGAATCGAGGTGGTGGCAATGGCCTTCGTGTCGACTTGCCGCATGAAGTCGCGCCGAAGGTCGAAGTTGCGGTTTTCGCCATCAGGCTGTTTGGTAAAATCGCTCGAAAAATCGGAAGCGATAAACCGAGGTACACCCGCCGCCACCGCCGCATCGACCAGCCGCAACTGCGTATCCACGATCACGTCGTGCAGCCCCTGTAGCGACGATACCACGCAATCGACGCCTTCGCAGGCCTTCGTTAACTGCGCCAGATCCGATGGGTCAGCTTCGGCGATCTGCACGCCCTGCTGTTTCAGTTCCTCTACTTTTTGGGGGTCAGAACTCGGCCGGACCAGCGCCCGCACGTCGGCACCCCGTTTGCGCAGTTCCCGAACGATTCGTCCGCCCAGATTACCGGTTGCCCCGGCCAATAAAATTGTCGTTGCCATATGATTGGTTCGCATTCGTTGCTGTGTATTGAGTTACTACGTGTGGCGACGAATTGGCCACAAAGGTCGCGGGGGTTGGCCAGCGGCGGCTGCACATTCCTGCTGACTTCTTGCGAATTCCTGCTAATTGCCCTTACGCCCTGCCACGCTGGAAGGCCCGTGGCGTTACGCCCATAACCCGCTTGAACGCCGCCGAGAAATGAGCGGGCGTGGCAAAACCCAGCGCGTCGCTGATATCGGCCATGGTTGCCTCATCGGCCCGCAACCGCTGACAGGCCAGCCTGATTTTCCAGCCAATTACGTACTGGTACGGCGACATACCCGTTGTCTGCTTAAAGAGCCGGGCAAAATGGAAAGCGCTGAGGTTAGCCAGGCTGGCCATAATTTCCACCGTGATCAGGGCGTCGGCATGGGCTTCCAGGTACGTGTCGATCCGGCTCAGCACCGATGGCGCCAGCCGGGGTACGTGCGCAGGGCGCCGCTCGTAGCTGGCGTAGTGTTCGATCAGGTGGTAGCAGAGCGTATTGGTCATCGATTCGATGTACAGCAGGCTCAGCGCGTGTTGGGTGCCCACCGCCTGCAACAACTGCCGCCCTAGCTGGCCCAGCAACGCATCGTCGAACTGAAACCGGAACGGCAGCTTCAGATACGCCAGATCAAGGCTTTGCCGGGCCATCGTTTCCAGATGCTCATTGTCGATGAATAGATGAATTGTGTCGGCGGGTTTGTTCCAGGAAACCGCGCCGTATTCCCCACCCGGATACAGCCCCAACGTACCTGGCCGAAACAATTCCTGATGAAACTGACTGCCCTGCTGTTGCCGCACCAGCATCGGAGACTCACTCTGGTAAAGCAGCAACAGATGCTGTTCGTGAACATGCGCGGGCAGTTCCATCGCCGCCGACAGATGATGCTCCAGCCTGACGCCCCGCCAGGCCAGGCTTTCGCTGGTTGCCAACGCGGGGCGGGGATACAGTTCGGACACGTATTTCATTGAGCTAAGACGGCGACGCGAAAGGCAGTCATTGTATCAACCGATTTCACCGGTATTGGTTACTGGATTGGCAGACCGGGCAAGGCTGTAAAACGCAGCCACGCGCTGGTTGCTGGCCCTGCGGCGCAGAAAACCGAGGCGATTCGTTAGTAACGTCCAAACAAAATCGCCAATCAGGGCTTGTCAGGTAGGTACTTGATTTAAGCACTCATAAACATGAAACATTGGTTAATCACCGGTGCCTCGCGGGGCTTCGGTAAAATCTGGGCGGAAGCGGCCCTCAAACGCGGTGATAAAGTAGCGGCTACAGCCCGCAACACCGACGATATCGCTGACCTGGTAAGCACTTACGGCGACGCCGTTCTGCCTATTCAGCTGGACGTTACCGACCGGCAGGCCAACATCGACGCGGTACAGCAGGCGCATCAGGCCTTTGGCCAACTCGACATCCTGGTCAGCAACGCGGGCTATGGCCATTTTGGCGCGATCGAAGAAATCACCGAAGCCGAGGCCCGGCAGCAGCTTGACACCAACCTGTTTGGCTCGCTCTGGCTTATTCAGGCGGCCCTGCCCATCATGCGCGAGCAAGGCAGCGGGCACATCATCCAGGTATCGAGCGTAGGCGGGGTGGCGGCGTTTGCCTCACTCGGTATGTACCACGCGTCGAAATGGGGCATCGAAGCCATCTGCGAATCGCTGTCGCAGGAAGTGGCCGACTTTGGCATCCACGTAACGCTGATCGAGCCGGGCGGTTTCGACACCGACTGGCGGGGCGATTCGGCCAAACGCAGCCAGCCCATTGCCGCTTACGACCCCATTCGGGAGAAGCGGGCGCAGATGATGAAGAACACCACTCAGGGTAACCCCGAGGCTACTGCGGCGGCCCTGATGAAAGTTGTCGATGCCGAAAAGCCTCCCCTTCGGATTTTCTTCGGGTCGATGCCCCTCAAAATCGTGGAGCCAACGTACCAGAAACGCCTGGACACCTGGCGGGAATGGAACGCCGTTTCGGAAGAAGCGCAGGGATAATCCACAAAAAGCCGCAGGAAGTCATTTTCCTGCGGCTTTTTGTTGTTTCGGAACAGCCCATCAGGCGGGCGGATTCATCCGGTCGAAGGCCGCGCGCAGACCATCGGGGGTAGCGTTGGCCATTGCCTCGCTAAAGCCGTAGGTCAACTCGGTTTTGCCTTGTGTCAACTGCTCGAATACGGCGTCGATAAACCCACTTACGGGCGGCGCCTGATCGTGCAGGCCTTTCCCACCCAGATCGGTATTCAGTGCGGGCGGGATCAGTTCGATCACGTCGATGCCTTTGGGCGCCAGTAGGTACCGCAATGACAGGGTAAACGAGTGAAAAAACGCCTTCGTTGCCGAATAAACCGGCACCTTCGTCAGCGGCACAAAAGCCAGCCCTGACGTCACGTTCATCACGGTCTTCAGGGCTGGCAGGTTGGCAAACAGCGCCGTCAGGTGTAGCGGCGCTTCGATATTCACCGCGATTTCGTCTTTCGCCCGCTCATAAAACGCGTCGTCGGTAACCGACATCCACTGCTGGATCCCCGCGTTGTTCACCAGCACGTTCAGGTCGGCATGTTCGGCACGTACCCAGTCGTAGAGCGCCTGCCGGTCGTCGGCCCGCGCCAGATCACACACCCGCGTGATCACCGACGGAAACCGGGCCGCGACGTCGGCCAGCGCGGCTTCGCGGCGACCACAGATAATGACCGCGTTGTTTTCCTGAATGAACCGTTCGGTCAGGCCCAGGCCGATGCCCGACGCGCCGCCCGTAATCAGGATTTTGTTATTCGACAGATTCATGCGCTTGCGTTGTTCGACACGTTTGTGTCTTTTTTCCGATAAGCAAATAACCGCCCCCAATGGCCGATCGCAAACGCTTCATTAAAACTTCACACACAACATTGCGGCCAACCCGCTATCTTCATTAGTCAGTCACCTCTATGGGTATGTCTTCCCGATCGTTTCACCACCTGTTTCAGTTCGTTTGCTGGCTGGCTGTCACTTGGGCTGGTTGCGGCTCTGTTTGGGGGCAATCAGGGCGTTCCCGCCAACCCGACTCGACGTTCAGGCAACTAAAAGCAGCTCTGAACCGGGCCGTCGAGCAGCAGGATCTGCCCGCTGAAAACACCCTTCGGCAGCAAATCGGCCTCCTTTTTTACCATCAGGGCAATTATACCCAGGCGATTGATTACCTGCTTCAGGCCCAAAAGGGCTACCGGGCCGTGGGCGCCGGTGATGACCTAGCCAACAACCTGAACGAGCTGGGAACGGTCTACTATTACAATCGGCAGAGCGCCCTTGCCCGAAAGCAGTTTGACGAGGCACTGACCATTTACCGCCGCACGGGCAACCGGTCGGGCATTGCCCGGACGTATGGCCACATCGGCCACCTGTTCGAGAAAGAGCAGAACCTTGCGCAGGCATTTGCCTATCAGAAACGCGCCCTCGCCCAGTACCAAACTACGCAGGACGAAGCCGGGCTGGGCAAAATCTACGAGAACATCGGGAGCATTTTTGAGGATCAGGCCCGCTACGACTCCGCGCGGTACTATTACCAACACGCCCTATTGTTGAGCCAGAAAAGTGGCCGCACAGTCGATCAGCTCGAAATCATCAACAACCTCGGCGACCTCTACCGTAAAACAGGCCAATATGACTCGGCACTGACCTACTACCGGCAGGTGGTGGCTACCGCCCAACGGACGCAGGAGACTTACCAGCTCAACGGCGCCTACCGCGATTTGGGCAAAACCTATCAGCTCCTAAACCGCCACGACAGCGCCTACGCTTATTTTGAGCGGAGCCACGACCTCACCGACGAGTTGTATGCGGTGGGCAACAACCAGCAGATTGCCCTGTTGCAGACCCTCTTCGACGTTGAGCAGAAAGACAACGAGATTGCCCGGCTCAGCACCGAAAAGCGAATCAACACGATTTTGTCGCTAACCGCCGGGCTGGTCTTGCTCCTGTTGGGTGGCCTGGCGGCGGTCATTATCAGTCGGCAGCGGCTCAAGATTCGGAATGAACGCGCGCTGAACGAACAAAACCGGCAGATCTTCGACACCCAGCGCGCCCTGATGGAGGCCGAAATGACCAACCAACAGCTGGCCGAAGAGAACCTTCGCTACCAACTCGCCCTGCAAGGCAAAGAGCTGTCTTCACATACCCTCCACCTGATCCAGAAAAATCAGGTGCTTGAAGAACTCAAAAACGACCTGACGACCCTCCTCAACGACGACAAGCGAGACCAGCGGAAACAACTGAAACAACTGGTCCAGAAGATTGGGCAGAGTTTCAGCACCGACAAGAACTGGGACGACTTCCGGGCGACGTTCGATCAGGTTCACCCTCATTTCTTCACCGAACTGACCCGCCAGTTTCCCGAGTTGACGCCAACCGACCTTCGCCTCATTGCCCTGCTCAAGATGAACCTACCCTCGGGCGAGATGGCTACCATGCTGGGCATCTCGCCCGACAGCCTGCGTGTAGCCCGGTATCGGCTCCGCAAAAAGTTAGGGCTCGCCGAAGGTGAATCGCTCACCACGTACCTGCTCCGGTATGCGGCCCAGCCCACCGGCTCTCCGGCGGCTTCATCCTGAGGCAACAGTACGATAACAATAAGATAATGGCAGGATATTTACCCCCCAAACCACTGATTGTTAGCATCTTATATTTAAAATAGCAGTAATGTTGCTCTGCTGTTAACGGCGCGGGCGACGTTGTTGCTTTCTTGCTTACGGTTGTTAGTTGCCCCGCTGGCGACGGGCCATACACCTTTGTGGCGTCAATCGCTGGCGACACTGCTGGCAACCGTCATGAGATTATCTTCTTTCGTATGGCTCATTCTTGTACTGCTTCCTCTCGCCGGTTGGTCGGGTAGCATTCAGGGCAAAATACGCGATGCGGCCACGGGTGAGCAGGTCATCGGCGCCAATCTGATTCTGGAAAACACGAAGTACTACGGGGTATCGGGCCTGGATGGCAGCTACACCCTGCGCAACGTACCCGCCGGTACATACCGCCTCCGAATCAGCTACCTCACTTACAAAACCAGTGTCCGAGACCTGACCGTCGGCACCGAAGCGGCAGTCACCCTCGACATTGCCCTGGAATCGGCCGAGCAGACCCTGACGGAAGTGACCGTTATGGCTAAACGCGATGGGAGCAGTGATCGAAGCGCCCGCGACCTCGAACGCAACGCCCTCCAGGTGACCAACATCGTGTCGGGGCGCAGCATCGAACTCTCGCCCGATCTCACCGTCGCCAACGTCATTCAGCGCGTGTCGGGCATTTCCATCGAACGTAATTCCAACGGCGATGGGCAGTATGCCATTCTGCGGGGCATGGACAAACGCTACAACTACACGCTGGTGAACGGCGTGAAAATCCCTAGTCCTGACAACCGATACCGCTACGTTCCGCTCGACATCTTCCCGTCCGAATTGCTCGATCGGCTGGAAGTGTATAAGGCCCTGCTTCCCAGCCAGGAAGGCGACGCCATCGGCGGTGCGATCAACATGGTGATGCGTGACGCCCCCAACCAGCGAACGGTGCAGGCAAACCTGGCCACGGGGTATACTAGCCTCTTCGTCGACCGGCCTTTCACGAGTTTCGATACCCGCGCAATCAGTGCGCAGTCGCCCTATGAGCGCTTTGGCAACCAGTATAGCGCCACCGCCGCCGACTTCAACGCGGCCCCAAGCACCTACACCAACCGCCAGCCGACGCCCAATGTGCTGGGTGGCTTCGCCGTTGGCGATCGCTTCCTGAACCGGCGATTGGGGATTGTGCTGGCGGGCAGTTTTCAGCAGACGTACCGGGGAAGTAGCAGCCTGTTTTTCAACGGCGACGTGGTCGATACGCTACGCGGCGTGGTGCTGAGCCAGCAGGCCGAACGCCAATACTCCGAACGCCAGACGCGTTACGGCCTGCACAGCAAGGTTGATTTCCGGCTGTCGGATCGGCATAAGTTGCAGTGGTATACGGCGTTTATCAGCCTGACCAACGCGCAGATCCGCGACACCAAACAAACGCAGTTGGGTATTGGTGGCTACAGCGCCGAATTGGGCAATGCGTCGCTGTCCTTTGCCACCCGCTCCCGCCTCACCCAACAGCAGATTGCCACGAGCACGCTTCAGGGCACACACACCCTGGCCGAGGCGCTGAGCGTAAGCTGGTCTGGCGTGTATTCGCGGGCCACCAACAACGTACCTGACCAGACCAATATCCCGTTGTTGGGCATCCGAAAGGCGTTCGTCGAAACCCGCACGACGGTCAGCGATGGCTACCGGCGGTGGGAGCACAACACCGATCAGGACCTGGCCGCCTACCTGAACCTGACTTACCGACGGGCCGTAGCGGGCCTTCCAATCGAATGGATGGTGGGTGGGCTGTACCGCGACAAACAACGAACCAATTTCTACAACAACTACCAGCTGCGCCCGACTAATGCGCTGGCCCTGTTTGGCACCGATTTCACCGATTATAACCAGATTCGCTGGACGGTGCAGAACCCGCTCGGTTCGGTCGCATCGGCTTTGAACTACGACGCGACGGAGCAACTTTCGGCTGGGTACGTTCAGTTTCGCACCCTCGACCGTCCGCTGGAAGCCGTGGGCGGGGTGCGTGTCGAGCATACCAGCCAGGGCTACGCCATGAAATTCCCGATCGGTGAAGACTTTCCGACGGGTAGCCAGCTATACACCGATCTGCTGCCCAGCCTGCATCTGCGCTATCGGCTTAGCGACGGCCGCACCAACTGGCGGGCTTCTTACTTCCGGTCGCTGAATCGGCCGGGCTTCTTCGAGATTGTGCCGTATCGCATTGTCAACGAGGAGTATCAGGAACGCGGCAACCCCGGCCTGCAACGAGCCATCGCCGATAACATCGACCTGCGCTATGAGCACTTCCCGCGCCCGCTGGAGCAGTTTATGGTTGGTCTGTTTTACAAGCGCATTCAGAACCCAATCGAGTACACCCTGCAAAAAGACGCCATCCGCGGGCAGGACCTGTACTACGCCCCCGGCAACTTCGGCACGGCCACCAACTACGGGCTGGAACTCGACGCCATCAGGTACGTCCGGCAGTGGGGTCTGAAAGCCAACTATACCTACACGAACTCGAGCATCACCACGCCCAAGTCGAAGCGTATCCGTAATGCGCAGGGCGATCTACAGACCATTTCGGTGAGCCAGACCCGGCCGCTCTACGGGCAGTCGGCACACGTTGCCAACCTGTCACTGCTGTACAAAGACGCCAAACGTGGCTGGGACGCCCAACTGGCCGCCAGCTACACGGGTGAGCGCATCACCACCGTTTCGCAGTTTGTCGACAATGATCTCTGGCAGAAAGCCTTCATCCAGATGGACGCGTCGATCGAGAAGCGGCTAGCCGGAGGATTCATCCTGTTTGCGAAAGCCAACAACCTGCTGAACACACCCCTGGAGGTTTACATCAAAAATGGCAACGCCCAGAACACCGGCGTCCCCGAACAGAACCCGGCGGCCGGCCAAACCCTGATCCGGCGCGATGTCTACGGGCAATCGTACTTGCTGGGCCTCCGCTACAAACGATAACCACTTATCAATCAATAACCATGAAATACGGATTCATCATCTCAGCCTTACTGGCGGCAACGGCGTTCAGCTGCACCACCAAACAAGACAACAGCACTCCTGCGCCCGCACCTGTCGTGCAGGAAAACGTAGGCGGCGACGTATCGGGCGTTTGGACGGCCGGTGGCACGTATAAAATCACCAATCACCTGCAAATTTCGGAGGGTAAATCGCTCACCATTCAGGAAGGGGCCACGGTCCTGTTCAGCGACTCGACCCTAAAGCCGGAGTTTATCGTGAAAGGCAATCTCTACGTGTTGGGCACGGCTACCAACCCGGTAAAATTTACGGTGCCGGATGCCTGGAAGACCGCCAAAAACGAGTTTGGTAACCTGTGGGGCGGGATCATCTGCGGCCCTAAATCGGAGGAACTGCTGATCCAGAACGCCATTCTGGAATATGGCGGGGCCGTAACCACCGAAAGTTCGCCGTCGGTGAAAGCTGGTTTTTACAAAGCAGCCGCTGGCAACCACGTACCTGCCGTCAACTATTCGAACACCAATGGTAAGGTGGTGATCATCAACAGCCGCCTGAACAACCAGAACGAAGACGGCTTCTACCTCGAAGGAGGCAAAGTGATTCTGGCCAACAACCTGATCTACACGCAGGGGATATCGGGTGGCGACGCCATCAACATCAAATCGGGTGTGGTAGCCGACGTGGCGTTCAACACGATTTACAGCCCCAACACCAACGCCCTGAAACTGTCCAACACGGGCGACCGCAGCCCGCAGACTTACGTTGTGGGGTACAACAACACCATCGTCAATGCAGGCTGGCGCCGGCCAAGCATCAAAGGCGGCTCCATTTGGGTCGAGGTGGGCGTGCGGGCCGACCTGTACAATAACCTGCTGGTCAACGACCGCTTCGGCATCAAACGCGACCCCAAAAATCCGGAAGATAAGCGCAGCGTGGTGAGCAACAACTACTATTACGGCTTCACGCAGCAGGGCGTCGATCAGTTTCAGCCCAGCACCGAGATCGTCGCCGGCACCAACGACATTCTCGGCAAAAAAGCGAACGACAACGATCCGAAGTTTGTCAACTTCGCGCTCGACAATCCCTCGCTGAACCAGACCTATAACCCAGCCTGGGACTTCAGCCTACAGGCTGGTTCGCCTGCGCTTGGCAAGGGCATCACTACCTTTACCCGCAACCACGCGGCGGGCATTACTCTGAACGGTACACTTTATCAGTCGCCCGCACCAGCCAGCTACGTTGGCGCCAAAGGAACGAAATAAGGTCATTTCTGCTACCGCTGGCGGCCAGCATCGCCTTGACCGTCAGCGGTTTTCACTTCGAAGGTATTCATGAAACGTTGGTTTTTCCTGCCCCTTGGCCTACTGGCTACCCTGTCGCTGCAACGCTGCCGAACCGAAGCCCAGCATACCGTTGAGCAGGCCGACGCGGCCGTTAAGCCGGTGGTTGTGACTGATTCTGTAGCGCACGACTCCGATGATCCGGCCGTGTGGATCAACCCCGCCGACCCGGCACAAAGCCTGATTATCGGCACCGATAAAGAGCATGATGGCGGCCTGTATGTGTTTGGCCTCGATGGCAAACTTCAGCCCGATAAGGTGGTTCGCGGCCTGAAACGCCCCGACAACGTGGATGTCGAATACGGGCTGATGCTGAAGGGCAAACCGACCGACATCGCCGTGGCGACCGAGCGGCTCACGCATAAACTGCGCATTTACGCGCTGCCCGCCATGACACCCATCGATAACGGAGGCTTGGACATGTTTGTGGGCGAAACCGGCGATCAGTTTCGCGACCTGATGGGCATTGCGCTGTATCGCGATCCAAAGGGCGTTATTTACGCGATCGTCGGGCGGAAGTCGGGCCCAACAAATGGCACGTACCTGTGGCAGTATCGACTCTACGATGACGGCACCGGCCACGTGGGGGCCACCTTAGTCCGAAAATTTGGGCAATACAGCGGCCTGAAAGAAATCGAGTCGATTGCCGTCGATGACGCGCTTGGGTACGTTTATTTTTCCGACGAAGGCAAAGGCGTGCGCCAGTACTACGCCGACCCGCAGAAAGGCAATGCCGAACTCGCCTTGTTTGCGACTACCGGCTTCACCCAGGATCACGAAGGGATTTCGCTGTACGCCACCACCGACAGCACGGGCTACATTCTGGTGTCCGATCAGCAGGCCAACCGCTTTCACGTATTCCGCCGCGAAGGCACAGCCACCGAGCCGTTCAAACATGAGTTGGTGAAGACGGTGCTGGTGAGCACCCACGAGAGTGACGGCTCCGAAACGGTTTCTGTGCCACTCAATCAGCAATTCCGGCATGGTCTGTTTGTAGCCATGAGCGACGACCGGACCTTTCAGCTGTATCGGTGGGAAGATCTGATGGGTCGCCAACCCCGCGCCCTGTCGACCCGCTGACCCTCAGCGCCGCCGGGTCGGTCCGTTCCGCTTCTATCCGCCCACACAACACCGGCTCATACCGCCCGCGCAGCGCATCGTCAATGAGTATTAGGGAAGGCCCTCGACACTTTATAGGTACGTCGAGTTGGTCTTCCCTAAATCGGTTGTCAGATGAACGCTGCGCATGTCCAGAAGCCCTTTTTTCGTGTCGGCTCAGGCCACTGGCTGTGGGTCGCGTTCTGCCTGGCGCTTTGGTTCAGCTCGGCCGCGGTAGGGCAACCGGGCGCCAACACCCAATCCTTATTTAACGGCAAAACGCTGGACGGCTGGAAAACCGTCGACCCAACGCACGCCCGGCTCTGGACGGTGAAAGACAGCGTGCTCATCGGCGGCGACGGGCGCACAAAAATCGCCGACAACACGTACCTGCAAACGACCCGAGCCTTCGGCAACTTCGAGTTTCGCTGCCTCTTCCGGCTCTCGGGCGACCCCAAAACCGGCCTGATCAACAGCGGCATTCAGTACCGATCGGTACTGGAAGGCGACAAGATCGTTGGTTATCAGGCCGACATGGGCGCCGGTTTCTGGGGCGATATCTACGACGAACACCGCCGGGGCAAACTCGTGGGCGGCGATCTGAGCGTGCTGAAACGACTCCTGAACGAAACCGGCTGGAACAGCTACCTCATCCGCTGCCGGGGCAATCACCACGAACTGTACATCAACGGGGTGAAAACCGCCGACTACATCGAACAGGACCGCACCATCCCGGCAAAGGGTGTCATTGCGGTGCAGGTGCATAGTGGCGGGGCGGCAAAGGTCGAATTCAGAGACCTTACCCTGACCGAACTCTGACCACTCACCGACGTACCTAATTCCTAACTCCAACACATCCGTATGACCAGGTTCCAACTGCTGCTGTCATCGCTGGGGGTACTCTTCCTGCTACCCGCCGCCACTAGCCAGGCCCAGACGTCCGAAAAGATCGATCGGGACTACGCGCTGGAAGCGACCATGCTGGGCTACTTCGCCAAAGACGGAGCCCGCAACCCAACCCTGAAGGCCAACAAAGGCGATCGGGTGCGGATCACGATCACCAACGGCGAGCTGATGACGCACGATATCTCGCTCGAAAAGCTGGGAATCAAAAGCAAAACCATTCAGGAGAAGGGCACCACCACCAGCCTCGTCTTCACCGCCGACAAGAGCGACACCTACTATTGCTCGGTGCCGGGCCACCGGGCGGCGGGTATGGTTGGCAGCTTCGAGGTAGTCGAGGGTGCTATCAACCAGACAACCACAGCCGGTCAGTTGCCCCAAAAGAACGGCAAGCCCCTGAACCTGAATCTGGAAACAGGTACGTTGGCCGACTGGACCGCCACCGGCGACGCCTTTGCCAACCCCATCGTAAGCCAGGACGACCCCTCGCCGGTACACGAGAAAGAGATGCACATTGGTTTTGCGGGCAAGCATTTTCTGAGCAGTGGCGGCACCACCAACGCCAAACTGACGGGTACGTTGACCTCGGTGCCGTTTCCCGTCACACAGCCATTCGCGGCGTTCATGGTGTCGGGCGGGGCGTTGCAGGATACGCGCGTCGAACTGGTGCAGGCGAGTACCAACAAGGTTATTTTCCACAGCACGGGGCAGGGCCGCGCCACGCTGCAACCCGTAGTTGTCGATCTACAACCCTATCAGGGTCAAGAGGTATTTATTCGCATCATCGACAACGAGACGGGCATTTCGCAGATTCCGTACATCCCCAACGACAAGTGGGCGCACATCAACTTCGATGATTTTCAGTTCTACGCCACCCGGCCCAGCTTCCCCAACGAGCTGAAGCAGAAGGATATTATCATTCTGCCACCCCTCGATCCGGTGCTGAACGCGGGACTGTCGGGGCCCAAAGCGGCGCAGGCCATGACGCCGCCGCCCGGCTTCAAGATCACGCTTGGTGCCGCCGAACCTGATCTGGTCAAACCCATCTGCTTCACCATCGACACCCGCGGCCGGCTTTGGGTGGTCGAATCGCATACGTACCCGGTCCCCGCCCCCGAAGGACAGGGTCGCGACAAAATCCTGATTTTTGAAGACACCAACGGCGACGGCACCCTCGACAGCAAAAAGGTCTTCATCGAGGGGTTAAACCTCGTCAGCGGCATGGAGATCGGCATGGGCGGCGTATGGCTCGGGGCCGCCCCGTACCTGCGGTTTATTCCGACGGATTTCAACGCTGATAAACCGACCGGCCCGCCCCAGAAAGTGCTCGACGGCTGGGGCTTGGAAGACACCCACGAAACGCTGAACAGCCTGCGCTGGGGTCCCGATGGCTGGCTCTACGGCACGCACGGCGTCTTTACGCACTCGAACGTGGGCAAACCCGGCGCGCCCGATTCGGAACGGACGAAGCTCAACGCGGGCGTGTGGCGCTACCACCCGACTACGCAGAAATTTGAGCTGTTCGCCGAAGGAACGAGCAATCCCTGGGGCCTCGATTTCAACGATTTTGGCCATGCGTTCATCACAGCCTGCGTGATTCCGCACATGTACAACATGATTCAGGGCGGGCGCTACCAGCGGCAGGCGGGCAAACATTTTAACCCCTACACGTACGACGACATCAAAACCCACGCTGACCACGTACACTGGGTGGGCGAACGCGGTCCCCACGCGGGTAACTTCCGGTCGGCGTCGGCGGGAGGCGGGCACGCGCATGCCGGGGCGATGATCTACCTCGGTAACAGCTGGCCGCAGGAATACCGCAACGACATTTTCATGAACAACATCAACGGGGCCAAGCTCAACCGCGACCATCCGGCACCGCAGGGCTCCGGGTACGTGGTCACGCACCAGCCCGATTTCATGGCGATGAACGACGCGTGGTCGCAGTGGCTCAACATGAAATACGATCCCAGCGGCTCGGTCTGGGCGATCGACTGGTACGACAAAAATCAGTGCCACAGCCCCAACCCCGACGTGCACGACAAAACGATGGGCCGGATTTTCCGGATCAGCCACGACAATGACAAATGGGTACAGGTCGACCTGCGGAAGGCGTCGGATCTGGAACTGGTGCAGTATCAGCTTCATCCTAACGACTGGTACGTGCGGCAGGCGCGGCTATTGTTGCAGGAACGGGGCGGCAGCAAAAAGATACACAAGGCGCTGAAGGTCATTCTGAACACCAACCCCGACGCCACCCGCAAACTCCGGGCCCTCTGGGCGCTACACGCCACCAACGGCCTCACCGACGACGAACTGGCCGCCCTGCTCGCCAACGAGAGTGAGCACGTCAGAAGCTGGGCCATCCAACTGCTGGCCGAAGACAAAATCATTTCGCCCGAAACGATGAAAAAACTGGCGACGATGGCCCAGAAGGATCCGTCGCCGGTGGTGCGGCTGTACCTGACATCGGCCATGCTCCGGCTCGATCCGGCCCAGCGCTGGGATGTGCTCGACGCCCTGGTGCAACATACCGAAGACAAAGACGACCATAATCTGCCGCTGATGATCTGGTACGCGTCGGAACCGCTGGCCGCCATCGATGCCAAACGGGCGCTGGAACTGGCGCAGAAATCGAAGATGCCGAAGCAGTTGCCCTACACCATTCAGCGCGTGGCGGCCCTCGGGACCGATGAATCGAAAAAATTGCTCAAAGACCTCAACGACCGCGTTGGCAAACTAGAACATTCGCCCCAAAACCACGACGTACAACGGCTGCTGAGTCAGGTGCTAGGGCAGTGATCTGTTCTTGACCGCTGGAAGGCGATGACTGCGTATCCACAGTGAAGCTTCCTTCGAGGCTCCTCTTGTCATCCCGACGACAGGAGGGATCTTACCGTTTCCTAACCCACAAACAAGCTGTCTCCAAGATGCTTCCTACCGCACCGGCGGACCGGTCGGGATGACAAAAGGCACTTAAACAGACCGAAGACATGAGGATACATCCCTGTTTTTTACATCACGCATTGAGTGGCGCGCTGCTCGCCGGTTGCCTGACGCAGGCCATCGGCCAGTCGAACCCGACGGTGAAGCTGAAAGAGCAAATGGCTAATGGTGCCGCTACGGCCCGTGCCACCAGCCAGACGGCGGTCGCTTCCGGCGACTTCAAAAAGACGACCCTCAGCCGTGAGTTTATGTCGGAAGGCGTAGCCGTGGCCGACCTGAACAAGGATGGCAAACTCGACATCATCGCTGGTACGTATTGGTTTGAAGCCCCCAACTGGACCCGCCGCGAACTGATCCCGTCACGTACCTACGACCCGCGCCAGGGTTACAGCGACTCGTTTCTGAACCTGGGTATGGACGTGAATCTGGACGGCTGGGACGACGTCGTCATCATCGATTTTCCCGGCCGACCGGCGTTCTGGCTCGAAAACAACAAGAACAAACCGGGCGCCTGGACGAAGCGAATGCTGGTCGATTCGATGGGCATCGCCAACGAGTCGCCGGGCTTTATCGACATCGACGGCGACGGGCGGCTGGATATTCTGTGCGGTGACCGGGCTAAGAAGCAGATTGTCTGGCTTAAAGCCCCCACTAAACCCGGCGAAACCGAGTGGCAACGCTTTGCGCTGAGCCGGGAGAACGTACCTGGCACCGAAATTTTCTCGCACGGCATCGGCTACGGCGATATCAACAAAGACGGCCTCAGCGACGTGGTGGTTCGGGAAGGCTGGTTTGAAGGCACGACCGACAAAAAAGGGGGAAATTGGGTGTTTCATCCGGCCAACGTGGGCGAACCCTGCTCGCACATGCAGATTCTGGACGTCAATGGCGACGGTAAAAACGACGTGGTGAGCGCCTCTGCCCACGCGCTGGGCGTCTGGTGGCATGAGCAAATCACCGACGAGGCGGGCAAGCTCAATTTCAGAACACACCTGATGAGCAACACCACCTCCCAAACCCACTCGTCGATCATGGCCGACCTGAACGGCGACGGCCGCAAGGACTACGTCACGGGTAAGCGCTTTCTGGCCCATAACGGCCGCGACCCCGGCGATGCCGATGCCCCGATTTTGCTTTGGTTTGAGTTTACGCCCGGCAAGGCCCCCTATTACAAAGAGCACGTGATTGATACCGATTCTGGCGCGGGGCTCAACATTGTGGCGCAGGATATGAACGGCGATGGCAAAACTGACCTCGTCGTAGCCAATAAAAACGGCGTGTTTCTGTTTGAGAACAAACTCAAGAAGTAGGCTCAGCTGCGCAGAAAAACGAGCACCATAAAGCCCACAATGATGGCCTCCACAATCCAGATGCGGAGCACGTTCCCGTTTGATGCCCGCCGAACGATGTAGTGAAGCCCAATGGCCCCCAACAGGACGGGAATCCCGAAGATGAACTGAAGCACGTTGTTTTCCTGGCTGGGCTTCACAAAGCCATAAGCGATCATGATCAGCCCCATAAGAGCCACAAGCAGGAGCGGCGTGATAAAGCCGGCGATCTTCTCAAGGTTCATAACGCGTTGCTGGTTGGACTGGGCCGTTGGCTAACGAACCCAGATGTGCGCAAACAGGGTAAACCTGAACGATACGTTTCCCTTATAACTAGATAATCCGTTTTTACTCATTTAGTTTGAACGACCACCACTACCAGTCGCCTAACCCGATCAGGTTACCCAACTAACTAGGCCGTAAACAGGCACACTTCGCCGAAAAAGCCCGTGTATGGGGTTATTTCCATAAATTCGGGCGGAGCAACGGCTGTATGATGAAAATTCTGTTGGTTGAAGACGAGGTCAAAACGGTGCAGAGCATCAGGCAGGGGCTGGAAGAACACCAATGGGAGGTTGACGTGGCCTACGACGGCGCGATGGGTTACCAGTTGGCGACCCGGTCGGCCTACGCGCTCATTATCTCCGACGTTATCCTGCCCGGCCTGAACGGTCTGGAGCTGTGCCGCAAGCTGCGGGCGGCCAACGTGACTACCCCTATTTTGATGCTGACGGCGCTAGGCACCACCGACGACAAGATCACGGGCCTCGACGCGGGAGCCGACGATTACCTCGTCAAACCCTTTGAATTCCGCGAACTGATGGCGCGGGTACGGGCGCTCACCCGGCGCAGCACCGGCAACGTACCCAGCACCAACCTGCTGAAGATTGCCGATCTGGAACTGAACCCCGATACCAAGCAGGTCACACGAGCGGGCAAAGATATTACCCTGACAGCCAAGGAGTTCCAGCTACTCGAATACTTCCTGCGGCATCAGGGTCGGGTTATTTCCAAAGTCGAACTGGCCGAAAAATTTTGGGATGTAACCTTCGACACCGGCACCAACATCATCGAGGTTTACATCAACTTCCTGCGCAAAAAGATCGACAAGGAGTTTGAGCCCAAGATTCTGCACACGCAGATCGGCATGGGGTACGTCGTAAAGCTGCCGTCGTAATGATCAACATACGCACCCGGCTCACCTACCAATTCGTCGTTCTGGTCACGCTGATCCTGCTGCTGTTCTCGCTCGGCGTTTATTTTTTCAGCAAACTGTACCTCGAAAAACGGTTCTACAAGCGCCTTCAGGACCGCGCCATCACCACCACCACGCTCCTCTTCGACCTGCAACAGACCGACAGCACGGTGCTGCGCCTGATTGACGCGGCGGGGAAAGAAGCGCTGCTCAACGAAAATATTTCGGTGTACAACACCGCCACCCGGGAGGTACTGTTCTCGACGAATCCGGCCAACACGCAGTTTCATGAGCAGTTCATCCCCCAACTCGACTCGGCGGCGCAAACGCTGTACCTGCGGCGGAATGAATACCAGATCGTCGCCATTCACCTGAACCGGACCGGCGGCGGTAACTGGGTCATTGTCAGCGGCATCGATCAGGTGGGCAAAGACGCGCTGGCCGATCTGAAAAAGATCCTGCTGATCATGATTCTGGCCGCCGTACTGCTGCTGGGCGTGTCGGGCTGGCTCTTTGCCGACCGGGCGCTGGCTCCCATGTCGCGCATCGTCCAGCAGGTAACTACTATTTTCCCGGCCAATGTGCAGCGGCGGGTCGAACACCCCAACCGCTCCGACGAAATTGGGGTGCTGGTCGCCACGTTCAACCAGTTGCTCGACCGCATCGAACAGGCGCTGTACACCCAGAAGATGTTTATCGCCAACGTGTCGCACGAGCTGAAAAACCCGCTTACCAAGATCAACTCCCAAATCGACGTGGCGCTGATCCAGAAACGCGACGCCGATGCCTACGAACGAACCCTGCAATCGCTTCAGGAAGACACCCGCACCCTGACTCAACTGACCAATACACTGCTCGAACTGGCCAACACCTCGATTCAGGCCAGTACCATGCCGTTTGAGCCGGTTCGACTGGATGAGCTGCTCTGGGAGTGTAAAACGCAGTTGCAGGCCTGGCACGACGACTATCAGGTGCGGCTTACCTTCCCCGATTTCCCCGACGACGAAGACGCCTTGATCGTGCAGGGAAACCGGGCGGCGCTGCGCGTCCTGCTGATGAACCTGATGGACAACGCCTGCAAATTTTCGCCCACCCATACGGCGCAGGTCGAGTTTCTGGCAAAAGACGAGCATATCAACCTGACGGTGTTCAACGAGGGGCCTCAGATACCACCCGCCGATCTGCCGCACATTTTTCAGCCGTTTTTCCGCAGCAACGCCACCGCCCAATCGAGCAAGGGCCATGGCGTAGGGCTGGCCGTCGTCGCGCAGATCACCCAGCTTCACCGGGGCGACATCACGGTCCAATCGACCCCCAAAGGCACCACGTTTTCGCTTATTTTGCCCAGTTTGGGGCACTTAAGCTAAAATTAAGGTGCGCTTAAGTCGAGGTTAAGTACGGGGTTGTTGCTTTACGGGTAGTAACGCAACAACGGTATGGAAACAGACGAAACAACGGGTAAACAAGGCGTCGTGAAAATGACCATCGGCGCGCTGGTAGGCGTGGTAGCCTTGCTGGCCTACCTGTTTATGGGCTCCCGCAACGAGACGCTGGAAGTGCAGAAGCTGCTCACAACCAAAGTGGAGCAGTTTGCCACCACCCAACTGAAGTTGGATTCGATTTCAACCGTACTGGATACCAAAATCGTCGAGGTTCGGCAGTTGGGCGGCAGCGTCGTCGAACTGGAGCGCATCAAACGGCAACTGGAAAACGACAAGAAAAAGCTCAAGTCGGACCTGTCGTTTTCGATGCAGCAATACGACCTGAAAATCCGGGATTATCAGGCGTTTCTGGCCAACAACGAGGTTGATATTCGGAAACTGAAAACCGAGAATGGCTCGCTGCGCAACCGGGCGCAGGTACTGGAACAGGAACGGCAGACGATCCTGACCGAAAACGCGGGGCTGAAAACGGAAAAAGCCATTCTGGCCCAGACGGTGGTCGACTATTCGGAGCAGAACGAAGACCTGCGTAACAAGGTCAGTCTGGCGTCGGCGCTGAAGGCCCTGAACATCGAAATTAACGCGCTGGCGGCCAACGGCCGGGAGCGGCAGGGCGGTACCTACAAGGCGTCGCGCATCGATCGGCTTCACATCACGTTTATGCTGCCCTCCAACCCGGTAGCGCAGCGCAACAACAAAGACATTTACCTGCGCATCCTGGACGCCAACGGCGCTGTGGTGAGCGAAAGTGGCTTCGGCGGGACCACCTGGCTTGACGGCCGCGAGATCGGCTACAGCTTCCGGCAGACGGTTCCGTACGAGAATAACGACCAGCAGGTGAACATGTATTTCCGCCGCGATGCCCCCTACGCGCCGGGTACGTATGCCGTCGAACTGTACGCCGAGGGATTCAAAATCGGCGATAGTCGGTTTATAGTAAAATAAGGCTTTTCCAACCGGCCCTGGGCCACCACATCATGATGACCAACCTTCAGCAACTTCTTTCCCGCGTGCGGCCGGCCTTGCAGCCGCTGCTCGACGGGCTAATCCGCCTGACGCGCCGCGTCTTTGATGCCTATCGGAAATTCCCGATTGCCTACACCGTCCTGAGCTACCTCTACCTGACGATGGCGTTTTCGTATTACCCCGTCATTGGCCACTGGCTCACGGGGTTTATGATGATGAGCCTGCCCCTGGCCATCCTGGCGGGTTTTGCCGCCTGCGTGTACCTGTTCGTTAAACGGCAGCAGCTGGTCGCCACGGCGGGCCTGGTATGGGTGCTGTTTTCGTTTATGGTGACGAAACGGCTGGTCGGCATCAGCCCCGGCGAGCTTTCGCTGAATCAGGCCCAGACGCTCAACGTGCTCAGTTTCAACAGTGAAACATTTCCAGCTGGCGGAGAATCGACGTTTGATCTGGCTTCGCTCAAGGCTGATATCGCCTGTTTTCAGGAGTATTCGCCCAACGAACCCATCGAACAACAGTACGCCGCGACGTTCAAGAAGCTAACCTGCTTCGGCGACGTGCGGGAGGTGGGGCTTGCGCTCTTTTCCAAGTACCCGATCGTCAACCAGTATGGCCGCATCTGGGACCGCACGCAGGGCCCCGATATCAACGGGTTCCTGTGCGCCGACATTGCCTACGGGGCCGATACCATCCGGGTCGTCAATGTGCATTTGTGGTCGATGGGGGTGCGGACCAATCAGGCGATGGACGCGTTGAAAAAAGGGCAATTAGGCGTTTTCTGCCACGAATTGGCTGATACTTTTGTCCGCCTGAAGGAAGGCTTTGAAAACCGCAACGCCCAGTTCCGCGAAGTCGAAACCTACGTGGTTGGCAGCCGGTATCCGGTGATTATTTGCGGCGATTTCAACGAAACGCCCATTGGCTACTCCTACGGAAAGCTGAGCCAGAACTTCAAAAATGCGTTTGAAGAAGCTGGGGAAGGCCTTGGTTTCACGCTGAACCGCCACCCCTACTGCGTTCGGATCGATCAGCAGTTCGTCAGCTCCGACTGGCACATCAAAGCCTGCCAGACGTTATCGGGTATTTCGTTCTCCGATCACTTCCCGGTATTGGCCCAATACGTACTCAAAAAGTCGATGCACGTACCGGCGACCATCGTTGCCCAACGTACCCAGCAGCTAGGCCACGCACTGGCTACGAAATAGCGTCGGCAACGTACCTGAGAAGCTTATTTTCTGTCATTCCGACGTGAGGAGGGGTCTTGAGGCATCCTAGCTCACAAGTCAGGAGGCGTTAAGATTCCTCCTCACGTCGGAATGACAGAAAAGCGGACCGCAAAAGCCACGTTCCTATTTGTACAGCTCTGGCACGAGCCCCAGATGCGGTGACTTGCGTTGGTGCCAGTAGGGGTACGTTGTTTCGCGGTCGCTGGCAGCGTCGAGGCGTTTTACCTGCTCGGTCGTCAGGTTCCAGCCAATAGCGCCCAGGTTTTGCTTCAGCTGCTCTTCATTCCGAGCACCAACGATGACGTTGCAGACCGTGGGGCGTTGCAGCACCCAGTTGAGCGCCACCTGCGCGACAGTTTTGCCGGTTTCTTCGGCCAGTTGATCGAGCACGTCAACGATGCCGTACCAGTACTCTTCGGGAATCTGCGGGCCTTCGCCCCCACCCTGCGCAATCCGGCTATCGGCCGGCATCGGATTCTCGCGGCGATATTTTCCGCCTAACCGACCAGCCGACAGCGGGCTCCACACCATCGTACTAACGTGCTGATCCATGCCCAGCGGCATCAGCTCCCACTCAAACTCGCGGCTCAGCAGCGAGTAATAAGCTTGGTGCACCACATACTTGGCCCAGCCGTAGCGCTCTGATACCGACAACGCTTTCATCAAGTGCCAGCCCGAAAAATTAGAGCAACCAATGTAGCGCACCTTACCGCTCTGCACCAGATCATTTAGGGCGCTGAGCGTTTCCTCTACGGGTGTCCGGGCATCGAATCCGTGCATGAAGTAGATGTCGATGTAATCGGTTTTGAGGCGACGCAGGCTGTCTTCGCAGGATTTGACGAGGTGAAAGCGCGACGAACCGAAATCGTTGGGGCCATCGCCCATTTTGAAGGTCGCTTTGGTCGAAATCAACGCTTTATCGCGCCGTCCTTCCAGCGCCGCCCCCAGAATTTCTTCCGACATGCCGCGCGAATAGACGTTGGCCGTATCGAAAAAATTGAGCCCGGCGTCCAGACACAGATCGACCATCCGGGTGGCCTCGTCGAGTTGGGTGCTGCCCCACGCTTTGAAAAACTCCGTACCGCCGCCAAAGGTGGCCGTACCAAAACTCAAAACGGGAACTTGTAGCCCCGAATTACCTAACTGTCTGTATTCCATTTCGTAACGTGCGTTAGAACTCGCTCAACAACAGCGTCTGACTAACGCGAAATTGTATGCATTAGCCAGACGCTGTTGTCGAGCGAATCAGTAAGTGACCGGCTTAGGCAACGCCCGTGGCCGATTTGGCTTTTTGCTCATCGATGGCGGCCAGCAGTTTGGCGTAGGGCTGGTTGAACTTTTCAATGCCCTCGGCTTCCAGCTGCTGACTGATCGCTTCCAGGTCGATGCCCGCGTTGGTGACCCGGTCGAGCACCTGCATAGCCCCCTCCGTGTCCGATTCCAGCCGCGACGCCGCCTGCCCGTGGTCGCGGAAGGCGTCAAGCGTTTCTTTCGGCACCGTGTTGACCGTTTTGGGGCCAATCAGTGCTTCTACGTACTTCACATCCGAAAACGCCGGGTTTTTGGTGCCCGTACTAGCCCAGAGCAGCCGCTGTGGCACCGCCCCTTTCGCCGCCAGCTTCTTAAACCGCTCGCTGTTGAAGGCCTCCTTGTAATGTTCGTAGGCCTTTTTGGCCAGCGCAATCGCGACTTCGCCCTTCAGTTCACCCAGCCCTTTCTCATCCAGCATCGGGTCAACGAGTACGTCGATCCGGCTGAGGAAAAAGCTGGCGACCGAGGCGATCGAATCCACGGGTTGCCCGGCCTCATCACGCGCTTCGAGCCCCGCAATGTAGGCTTCCACTACCGCCTGATAGCGTTCCAGCCCAAACAGCAGCGTCACGTTGATGTTGATGCCTTCGCTAATCGCCTGCTGAATGGCGGGGAGCCCTTCGGCCGTACCCGGAATTTTAATCATCACGTTCTCCCGGTCTACCGCCTTCCACAGCTCGCGAGCCTGCGCTATGGTGCCATCGGTATCGCGCGCCAACCAGGGTGAGACTTCCAGACTAACGTACCCATCGGCACCCCGTACCTCGTCTTCGTATACCGGCTTGAATAGGTCGGCTGCCCGCTGAATGTCGGCAACAGCTAAGCCATAGAAGATGGCTTCGTTGTCGTGGCCGTCCTGAGCGAGTTTCTGAATGTCGGCGTCGTAGTCGGACCCGCTGCTGATGGCTTTCTCGAAAATGGCCGGGTTTGAGGTCAGCCCCCGCACGCCGTCTTCGTCGATGAGCCGTTGCAACTCACCGGAGTTCATAATGGGCCGGTCGATGTAATCGAGCCAGATGCTCTGTTCAAACTGGTGAATCTGTTTTACGTTGTTCGTTGCCATGCGTTTTGTGTTTGGCGTTTAAGGTTTTCGTTTTTCAGGATAGTACTTCTTTTTTCTCGATGCCGCCCGGTTGGCTGTTCAGGACCTTCTTGGCTTGCTCGACTACATTCTCGACTGTAAAGCCGAAATAAGCCAGGACCTCATCGGCAGGCCCCGACAGCCCGAAGCGGTTCATGCTGACGGTGGTGCCTTCGTCGGTAACGTATTTGTGCCAGCCCAGCGGTGAGCCCGCTTCCACGGCCAGCCGTTTGCGAACCGAAGGCGGTAACACTTCGTGGTGATACGCCTCATCCTGCTGCTCGAACAGTTCCCACGATGGCATGCTCACAACCCGCGCCGCAATGCCCTGATTTTTGAGTTCGGCCTGCGCTTTCAGCACCAGCGACACTTCAGATCCCGTCCCGATCAGAATCAGCTCGGGGTCACCATCGGCCTCGCTCAGGATGTACGCGCCTTTCTCGAGCCCACGTGCCGGATTGTAGTTGGTCTGATCCAGAATGGGCAACTCCTGCCGACATAAAATCAGCAGCACGGGCGTTTTGGGCGTCTGCATCGCTACGCGCCAGGCCTCTACTGTTTCGTTGGCATCGGCGGGCCGTAGCACAATGATGTTCGGAATGGCCCGGAGTGAAATTAGTTGCTCAACGGGTTCGTGCGTAGGTCCGTCGCCACCCACGCTGATGCTGTCGTGCGTAAACACAAACGTAGCGCGTGACTCGGCTAGGGCGGTCAGGCGAATGGCCCCACGCATGTAATCGGAGAAGTTCAGGAACGTACCCCCGTACGGATGCACGCCACCGTGTTGCGACAGGCCGTTGAGGGCCGCCCCCATTGCGTGCTCACGTACCCCAAACCACACGTTCGACTGCCCGTAGTGGCCGGGCTGGAAGCTCAGGTTGTCTTTCGTCGGCATCACGTTGGAGGATGCCAGATCGGCCGAGCCCCCAAATAGGTATGGTACGGTTTGCTTAAGCGCCTCCAGCACCTTACCCGACGCCTGCCGGGTAGCCATGCCTTTTTCGTCGGGTTCAAACCGGGGCAGCTTGGCGTCCCAGCCGTCGGGCAACGTACCCGCGAACGACTGATCGAACTGTAAGGCTTCCGCCGCGAAGTCACCTTTATAAACCGCAAACCGTTGGTTCCAATCGGCCTGTAGCTCGGCACCGCGTTGGCCCGGCTCCAGCAAATGCGTTTTCACCTCGTTGGGAATCACAAATGACTGATCGGGGTCGAAACCAAAGAATTCTTTCGTTTTCCGTAGGTTTTCCTCACCCAGCGGGCTGCCGTGCACTTTGCTGGTACCCGCTTGTGGGCTGCCGTAACCAATCTGCGTCCGAACGGCGATGATCGACGGGCGGTCTGTCTCCTGCTGCGCCGCCCGGATCGCCGCTTCGATGGCGTCGAGGTCGTTACCGTCGGCCACGTGCTGTGTGTGCCAGCCGTAGGCATCGAAGCGCAGCATCCGGTCTTCGGTAAAGGCCAGTTCAGTGGGGCCGTCGAGCGAAATAAGGTTATCGTCGTAGAGGTAAATCAGCTTGCCCAGTTTGAGGTGTCCCGCCAGCGAGGCCGCCTCCGAGGCAATGCCCTCCATCAGGTCGCCATCACTGACGAGCGCGTAGGTGTAATGATCGACGACGGTATGCCCGTCCCGGTTGTAGGTTGCGGCCAGGAAGGCCTCGGCCATCGCCATGCCAACGCCGTTGGCGAAGCCCTGCCCCAACGGGCCGGTCGTTACTTCCACGCCGGGCGTTAGGTTCGATTCGGGGTGGCCCGGCGTCTTGGAGTGCAGTTGCCGTAGTCGCTTCAGTTCGTCGAGCGGCAAGTCATAGCCGTACAGATGCAGCATACTGTAAAGCAGCGCCGCCCCGTGCCCCGCCGATAGGATGAACCGATCGCGGTCAGGCCAATGGGGATCGTTCGGATTGAAACGCAGAAAGCGCGACCACAGCACGTAGGCCATCGGCGCGGCACCCAGCGGCAGGCCGGGGTGGCCGTTGGTGGCTTTCTGAATGGCATCGACGGACAACAGCCGAATGGTGTTGACGCTCAGTTCGTCGAGGGAGGCAGGTTGGTTTGGCATAGTAACATCCAACGTCTTACTAGTTAATGGGCAACGTGACCCTTCATACCCTAACCTACGCTCAGAAAAATGGCTGAAATAATTAGCCACCGCCATCCCGCCTGACCACCATTCCGGCCTCATCGTCCGTTAGGTTACCCAGTAAAACGAGCGAGTTTGGCAAGTAACCCCCCATTTGTGGCGCGCTCGACAGGGAGATTAAAGGCTTTATGTACTTTATACGTAAAGCCTTTCTGTTTAGCCAACACCTGTTGTCACTCCGCCTATGAAATTCTGTATACTACTGCTGGTCAGCCTGCTCGTGATGGGCAGCACCCTGGCCCAAACCACGCCGCCCAAACGGCCGCTACCCATCATCGACGTTCACGTCCACGCCATGAAGGTGAACCCGAGCTTTTCGCTTGAGATGTGCCCCTGGTTTTTACGCGACATGCCCGGCGGCGACCCCAATCAGCAGATGCGGGCGTTTCTGAACACCGAGTGCGTCGACCCGCTTCAGCCCGCCAAGTCCGATGCGGAAATGGAGGCGGCCGTACTGGCGACCATGGAACGCCTCAACATGACCATCGTGGCCTACGGCGACCCCACTATCCTACGGCGCTGGAAAAAAGCTGCGCCCAACCGCGTGATCCCCGGTATCGGCATTAGTTCGCCCAACGAAATGACGGTAAAAGCGTTTACCGACTCGCTGTCCTCGGGCTTTTACCAGGTGATGGGTGAAGTCGCGCCGCAGTATCAGGGCCTCTCACCGAGCGATCCGTCACTGGATGGCTATTTTGCCGCGGCCGAAAAGCTGAACATTCCCGTGGGCATTCACATGGGCACGGGTGGCAATGGCATGGCCAACCTAACGCAGATCAAATACCGGGCTTCACTGGGCCGGCCTTTTCTGTTGGAAGATATGCTGGCCAAGCACCCGAAACTCAAAATCTGGGTGATGCACGCAGGTTACCCCATGATCGATGAAATGATCGCCCTGATGGGTTCCAACGCCTACGTGTACGTCGATCTGGCGGGCTTCATCTGGAGCTATCCGCAGGCCGAAATTCACGCCTACCTGAAACGGCTCGTACAGGCTGGCTTTGGCAAACGCATCCTCTACGGCACCGATTTCATGATGTGGCCCAAGCTGTTTGAAACCTCGATCAGCGTGATCGAAAACGCCGATTATCTGTCCTTCGATCAGAAGCGCGACATCCTGTTCAACAACGCCGTCCGCTTCTTCCGGCTCGATGCCAGCAAGTTCAACTGATGCACGGTGGCTGCCGCCCGATCCGTCAACCAGGCGGCAGCCACACCATCAATTCGCCAGCTTACCGGGCAACGTACCTGGCCGTAACGCATGACCTATCGTCGCCCGCTCACCTGCTGTACCAGCGCCCGCCCCGACTGCCAGATAAACGAGGCGTCGGTACCCACCGCTATAAACTGAACGCCGCTGGCCAGTTCGGCCTTGGCGGCTTCGGCCTGAAGCACGAACGTACCCACCGGCAGGCCGCGCTGAGCGCAGCCTGTTTTTACGCGCCGAATTGCCTCCTGCACGGCCGGATGCCCTACCTCGCCCAGCCGCCCCATGCTGCCCGACAGATCGTAGGGGCCGATAAATACCCCGTCGATACCCGGTACGGCCAGTATCTCGTCCAGCTGCTCGACCGCCCGAATGTGCTCAATCTGAATAAGCAGCGCCGTTGTGTCGTTGGCGGTCGTCACGTATTCGCTGAAGGTGGCTCCGTAACCATGCGCCCGGCCAATACCTACGCTACGACTCCCCAACGGTGGGTATTTTGCCCACTGCACGGCCCGTTGGGCTTCTTCGGCCGAATTGACCTGAGGAATAATAAGCCCGTCGGCTCCCAGGTCGAGCGCCTGTTTGATACAGACCGCGCTATTCTCGGCCACCCGGACAACCCCGCTGCACGTACCCCGCATGGCCTGTAGCAGTTGCTGGGCATCGGCAGGCGTCAGCGTACTGTGCTCCAGGTCGATAAACAGCCAGTCGAAGCCCGCCGCCGACAGCATCTCGCTGATTTGGGGAGCAGGCAGCGATACCAACGTACCCAACAGGCCCGACGAGCCGCGTAGCTTCTGAGCGAAAGACAGTTTCATGTCACTAAAGTAATGCCCGGCCCGCCATAACCCCTTACTGAGTAAGGGGTAGAACAGCCGTTGTTGCAGCCCGATGCGTTATCTTTGCACCATGAAAATTCATCAGGCTGAGTTCGTTATCAGCAACTCCGATCCCGCCAAGTGCCCCAAACCCGACCGTCCCGAATACGCCTTTATCGGCCGGTCGAATGTCGGCAAATCGTCGTTGATCAACCGGCTGGTACAGCGTGATCTCGCCAAAACGTCGGGGAAGCCGGGCAAAACCCAGCTGATCAACCATTTCAGCATCAACAGTGGCAAACTGACGCCTAAAGGTGAAACGGCCTGGTATCTGGTCGATTTGCCGGGCTATGGCTACGCCAAAGTGCCCAAAAACGTGCGCGACCAGTTTGCCGGCATGATTTCAACGTACCTGACCGGCCGCGAGAACCTGCGCTGCATTTTTGTGCTGATCGACATGCGCATTCCGCCGCAACAGATCGACCTGGATTTCATTACCCGCCTAGGCGAAGAACGCCTGCCCTTCGTGCTGGTGTTTACCAAAGCCGAGAAACTGAAATCGGGCGCGCGGTCAACGGCGCTGGAAATCTACCACGCCGCCGTCGCCCAGATCTTCGACACCTTCCCCACGTATTTCATCACATCAGCCACTACGGGCGAAGGCCGCGACGAGATCCTCGCCTATCTAGACGACATGAACAAGGCGTAACGCCCTGGCCCCTAAAAAGTCATTCGTGCTGATCGACAGTTCCCCAATGCCAACTCAGCGTCGTATCTTTGCCCTTACATATGGAAGCATTAAAAACAATTGCCAATATCTCGGGCTATCCAGGCCTATATCGCATTCTTAAACCGGGCCGGTCGGGTGTTATCGTCGAAACCATCGACGCTAAGAAAACCAAGACCATGATGGGGCCGCAAGCCCGCGTATCGGTGCTCAATGACATCTCGATGTATGTCGACCGTCCCGATGCCCCCCAGAATGAACAGTCGGTGCCGCTCAGCGACATCCTGATGAGCGTAGCCGATACGTTTGGCGACACGCTGCCCGTAACGGCCAAAGCCGACGGTTCGGAACTAGCCGACTTCATGGCGCAGGTGCTGCCCGATTATGACCGGGAGCGCGTTCGCGACGCCGATATCCGCAAACTCGTTAGCTGGTACACTATCCTGCGCCAGCACGCGCCGGAGACGTTCGAGAAAACGGACGAAGCCCCCGTTACCGACGAAGTAGCCTCCAACGAATCAACGGCAGCCGAAGAAGACAAAGCGGCCGAGTAGCCTGCTGCCCTTCAGCCGCCCCACAACCTGTTTTTTGCCTTATGAAAATTGGCGTAGTCGTTTTCCCCGGCTCCAACTGCGACCAGGATGCAGTGGATGCGTTTGAACTCCTTGACAAAGAAGTGGTTAAGCTCTGGCACAAAGACCACGACCTGCAAGGCTGCGACCTGATCATCCTGCCCGGCGGTTTCTCCTACGGCGACTACCTCCGCACGGGGGCCGTGGCGCGTTTCTCGCCAATCATGAATGAGGTGATCGCCCACGCCAACCGGGGTGGTTACCTGATGGGCATCTGCAACGGATTCCAGATTCTGGCCGAAGCGCAACTGGTGCCTGGCGTGCTGCTGCGCAACACCAGCCAGCAATACATCTGCAAAAACGTGCATCTGAAACCCGAGTCGAAAAGCGCGCTGCTGACGGCCGGTCTCGATAGCAGCAAGGCGTATAAGATTCCCATCGCCCACGGCGATGGTCGCTACTTCGCCGATGCCGACACGCTGGCCCGCGTTCAGGACAACGATCAGGTGCTGTTCCGGTACTGCGATGCGCAGGGCAACGTGACCGATGAAGCCAACTGCAACGGTAGCCTGCTGAACATCGCCGGGGTTTGCAACGCCCAACGCAATGTCTTTGGCATGATGCCCCACCCCGAGCGCGCCGCCGACCCCGCCCTCGGCAACACCGATGGCCGCCTGATTCTGGAACAGCTCGTTTCAGCCGTATTGGCGTAAAAGGAATTTTAAGGGTTGTTTTTTGTCATCCTGACGACAGGAGGGATCCTGACGCGTCCCCGCTTGAGAGTAAGGACACGTCAAGATCCCTCCTGTCGTCAGGATGACAAAAACCCTTATATCTTAACCGTTGACCCGAATTTAGCCCGGCTATCATACGCGAGGCCGAGGCCTACGCTCGACAGCTTATCCTGATCGGCTAGAGCAGCGTTGGGAAACAGGCGCTTGAACGTGTCCTGAATAGAACGGACCTCCGTGGAGCCGCCCGTCAGAATCACCAGCTCGATCGCGTCGCTGTTTACACCCGCCTCACGCAGGCACTGCCGGGCCGACTCGGCAATTTGCGCCACTTCGTCCTGAATGGCCGTTTCAAACAACCCCCGCGTGACCGGAATCACAAAGTCCGGGTCGATGAAATCGAGGACGGCGTTATGAATGACCTCATCCGTAAGGGCAATTTTGGTCGTTTCCGTGGCCGCCAGCAGCGCGTGGCCGGTTTCATCTTCCAACACCGTCAACAGCCGCCCGAAGCGCATTTTGTCGTGCGACTGATGCAGCAACTGACGTACCTGCATGAGCTGTTTCGGCGTGTACAGGAAATTGACCTTGCTCCACTCGGCCAGATCGTGGTAGGGCTTCAGTGGCACTTCCAGCCCTTTTTCGCCGTAGGTGCTCCGGTAACCCAATTCGGGCATGATCGCCGCCAGACTCAGGTCTTTGTCGAAATCATTCCCGCCAATCCGCACCCCCGTATTGGCCAGGATATCCGACGACCGATCGGGCTTGTTGATAAACCGGTTTGACAACCGAATCACCGTAAAATCGGACGTACCCCCACCCAGATCGACCACGATCGCCAATTTTTCGCCCGTCAGCCGGGCCTCGTGGGCGAAGGCGGCCGCAATGGGTTCAAACTGAAAGTCGATGTGCGTAAAGCCGATCCGCTGGGCAATGGCCTTTAGTTCGGCTTGCGCCTGCGCATCGGCGGCCGGGTTGTTATCGACAAAGTGAACGGGGCGCCCCATGACCACGCAGCTGATCTCGTGTCCAACCTGCGCTTCAGCTTTGTCTTTTAGCTGCTTCAGAAACCCGGCGATGATGGTGCTGAAATTCATGGACGCGCCGTTGACGAGCGTACCCTGCTTCATTAGCGACGTACCCAGCACGCGCTTCAGGCTGCGCATAAATCGCCCCGCCCCTTCGGGTGAGTGCCGATCCAGAAAGCGGCGCACCGCCACCCGGCCATAAACCGCCTTATTGTCGCGCTGCTGGAAAAAGATAGCACTCGGAATCGTCACCGACCCGTTTTCCACCGGAATCAGACTGATCGCGCCGTTGCTGTCGACGGCAATGCTTGAGTTTGACGTCCCAAAATCGATTCCACAAGAGCTCGTGTCCATCCCGTTTTGCTGCAAAGAGTTATCGGGCCGGGCACCTTTGCACCCGGCCGATTTCGTCGAAAAAGGGCGCAAAGGTACGGTAAAATAGGCCCCGTTCCGTCGTTACGGTTCGGATAAACGGCTGGAACCGGCTTGTTTATCGCCGGGCGCCGTACTGAATCTGCGTGTAGCCAATCAGTTGGTCGGCACGGGCACCGGGCGGGCGGTGGTACACAAACACCTCGTAGGCGTTTTCGGTCTGCGAGAAATCGCCCTCGATCAGCGTTTCGTTGCCATCGCGCACGATACCCGACCGCGTTACTGGCGGCGCAATGCCCATGACCGAGTAGTTGTAGTTGTAAACACCCTGCTTGAGCCAGATGCGGCCCCGGTAGCCCCCGAGCGTGGGGTCGTAGGCGAGCTGGTTGCGGTCGGTTAACGCCCAGAAGTTGAAGGCCCCGTTGGCGTATACGGTGGCGTTGGGCAATTCGTCCACCAGCAGCGTGAAAACGGTTTCGATGTAATCGGCACTCGTGGCCCCATCGCCCGTTTCGCGGTGGTCGATCACAAACAGGCCGTTGAAGTCGTCGAACTGCGTGTAGGCCACCGTGCTACGGGGTCGGTCGGTTTGCACATAAGCCACTGTTTTATCGGCCAGGCGGTTGATGCGCTCGACGTAATTTGCCCGCGACAACACCGTGCGCGTATCGAAATAGCGGTATTCATTGCCGCCGGGAAAGGTGTTGCGCAGGTCGATGGCGCGGTATTCGAGCGTTTGGTCGAACGCCCGCACGTTGGTTGGGCGCAGGTCGGTCACGGTGCGGTCGTCGCGGTAATTCTGCCGGACAATTACCCGAAAATCATCCTGCGGGGACGTTACCTGACTCTGGTAGGCGCTGTATTGAATCGAGAAATCGACCTGCTGATCGCTGAACTGCTGGCTCACGTCGGTGCTGAACCGAACGCCCGCTGCCACGCCCACCCGTTGGCTATAGAGCCGAAACCGGCGGGTAAACAGCACCTCGTCAGGCCGGTTTTCGTTGAACACCACCAACACGTAATTACCGGGAAGTTTCAGCCGGGGCAGTGTGTAGCGGTAATGGTAGTAAGGAACCTTCGTGCCGATGGAAATCTGGTAATCGACAATCGGGTTGTCGTTGTACTGGTAGGTAAACTCAATGTCGTTCAGCACCGAGCGTTTCCAGTCGGTGTTGCAATGCAGAATTTTCGCCCGGAAGTTGCGGTAACTGGCCGTCAGATCGTCGAACTCGAGTTGCATCGGGGCGGCTTCCTGATCGTCGAGCTTGCCGATGGGTACGTTCAGGCTTTGCGCGGGCAACCCACCCTGCGATGCACCCATTGCGCTACCCACCTGCGGGTAGAGCAGTACCGTCGCAATTTTGGGGTCGTAAATGCGGTCTTCGGTGGCAATGGGCGTCTGCGCAATGCCTTCCCCGACGAAGCCACAGAGCGACCAGCCGACGAACAGCACAGTACAAAGAACCCAACGGGTATGGCTTGATTGTCTCATAAACTTCCCGCACGGGTTGCTTTTAGAAGAAAACGAAGAAAGTCCCAGCGGCTATATCGGCTTGTATGAACGAAAGCAAGAAGACCAACCGCTGGGTTGGTCTTCTCATGACGGTAGTCTACAACAACGGCTAGCCTTTCAGCTTACCTTCCAGCTCTTCGGCTTCGAGCATCGCCTCTTCCCATTGCTGTTGCAACGTACCCAGCTCACTCGTCAGGCGCTGGTAATCGGCCTGCCGGGTTTGCAAAGCGCCGTTGGTGCCGTAGGTTTTGGGGTCGGCCAGTTCGGTTTCGAGTTGTTTCTTTCGAGTCTCCAGCTGCCCAATTTTCGCTTCGGCCTCTTCAGCCTGCTGATTGGCTTTCTTCAGGGCCTGCTGCCACTCTTTGCGCGCATCCAAACCAATAAGGTTTTCGGAAACCTTATTGGTTTTCTCTGATTTCGCCGGAGCGGCGGCCTGTAACTCTTCGGGCGAGCGGTTGGCCATCCATTCCTCGTACTCGTCATACGTACCCGGATACTCCTTGATCTGCTCGTTTTCGATGTACCAGATCTTGTTGGCAATCTGCGACACGAAGTAGCGGTCGTGGGAAACCACCACGTAGGTGCCTTCATACTGCTCCAGGGCCTGAATCAGGATGTTTACCGACTGCATGTCGAGGTGGTTGGTCGGTTCGTCGAGCAGCAGGAAGTTGGCCTGCGAGAGCAGCACCTTTGCCAGCGCCACGCGCGACTTTTCGCCCCCCGACAGCACCTTAATCTTCTTGAACACCTCGTCGTTGGAGAACAGGAAGCAGCCCAACACGCCCCGCAGCTCACCTTCGGTCTTGTTCGGGTTAGCGTGTTTCAGTTCGTCGAGCAGGGTATCGTCGACGTTCAGCGATTCCAGCTGGTGCTGGGCGTAAAAGCTGAACGACACGTTGTGACCCAGCTGCCGACGCCCTTCGTTGACGGGTTCAGAGCCCGAAATGATCCGCAGCAGCGTCGATTTACCCCGACCGTTCGCTCCGATCAGCGCCACCTTATCACCCCGTTCAAGGCGGATGTCGGCCCGGGTCAGGATGCGTTTGTGGCCGTAGGCCTTCGTGATGTCGTCGAGGTGGAGAATATGCCGCCCCGGCTGGGTCGAGAACTGGAATTTGAAGTTCACCCGAGCCGATTCGTCGATCACGTCGTCAATGCGCTCCATACGGGCGAGTTGTTTCACCCGGCTTTGAGCCTGCTTGGCTTTGGTGGCCTGCGCCTTGAACCGCTCGATGAAGCGTTCGGTCTGGCGGATTTTAGCCTGCTGGTTCTCGAAAGCGCCTTTCTGAATCTCGTTGCGCAGGGCTTTCTCTTCCAGGTAGAACGAGTAGTTACCGGCGTAGTAGTTCAGCTTGGCGTTGGCGACTTCCACCGTCACGTCGATCACGTTGTCTAGGAATTCCCGGTCGTGCGATACCACCATAACAGCCCCCTCATAGGTCTGAATATACTTTTCGACCCATTTGATCGAAGGTAAGTCAAGGTGGTTGGTTGGTTCATCGAGCATCAGCAGCGACGGCCGTTGCAAGAGCAGTTTGGCCAGCATGACGCGCATCCGCCAGCCCCCCGAAAACGTGCGGAGCGGCCGTTGCAAGTCGTCGGTGCTGAAGCCCAGCCCTTCCAGAATTTCCTCGGCTTTCGACTGTACCGAATAGCCATCGAGTCCTTCGAATTCTTCCTGCGCCCGGCCCAGCTTATCCACCAGATCGTCGGTGTAGTTGGTCTCCATCTGATGGAGAATCTCGTCGATCTGTTTCTGAAGCGCCAGCTGCCGGGCAAAGGCCTGCATCGCCACCGACAGAATCGAGTCGTCGGTCTGGTAGGAGAGCAGATCCTGGTTCAGAAAGCCGATGGTCACGTCGCCTGCTTTGGAGATGGTGCCGCCATCGGGCTGGTACTCGCCGTCGATGATGCGCAGCAGCGTCGATTTGCCCGTACCGTTCAGCCCGATAAGGCCGATTTTCTGGTTCGGTTTGATGTGCAGCGACGCATTCTCGTAGAGGGCACGACTGCCGAGGTAGTACGATAAGTTCGTAATGGAAATCATAGTGCAAATTTACCGAATTCGCGGCAGGATGCTTGCGCATAACGTTACGAAAACACTATATTTGCAGCCGCTTAGCGTAAAAGCCTCCTTAGCTCAGCTGGTAGAGCGACGCATTCGTAATGCGTAGGTCGCAGGTTCGAATCCCGTAGGAGGCTCATCTTTTGCATCAAGGCTAATTCGCAACAGTCAAGTTTGACTGAAAAACAGCGAGTTAGCCTTTTTGCTTTATTGTACTTGATCGAAATAGATACGGGGAAATAAAGTAAAACCGTCAACCAATCCGTCAACCGCGTCAACTAGGTCTGTATATTTGGCTAAGAGCAAACCAGCCTTAGACCGTGAAAACGCCCCAATTGGCAGACGTCAAATGTCTGCTGAAGGACCCTCGCGCCACGGCGCCGACCCTGATCAGTCTTGTTTACCGCTTCAATAATGGGCGCTTTGTTTATTCGACGGGGCAGTTCGTAGAGCCCTTTCAATGGGACGCTGGGCGCCAGCGCGCTCATACCAATCAGAAGAACCGGTCCGAACGGGCTCAGTACGAAACTGTCAACGCGCATCTGGACCGCCACCGCGCCGCGCTGATCCGGATCGTCACGCGGCTGCAGCTGGCCGGTATTCCTTTCGACAACGCCATACTCAAGCTGCACCTCGACGCCGAGTTGGATAAAGCGGTCAAGTCTACGCCCGTGGTTGAAGCGCCGCCCCTGGCCGAATCGTTCAACGACTACATCGTGCGGTTCGTGGGTGAAGCTGAACGGGGCCGACGACTCAATCACAAAAGCGTACAGTATGCCCGCTACACGCTGGCCGGCTACATGAAGTTGAGCCGCATTCTGACTAAGTACGCCGAGGAGACCGGCCGGGGTATCGACTACGACGATATTACCCTCGACTGGTATCATCACTTTAAGCTCTGGCTCACTGGCCGGGGGCTGACGCTGAACTACGTCGGAACGCTGCTGAAAGACCTCAAAGTCATGCTCAAGCAGGCGCACGCCGACGGCATGCATACGAATACGGCGTATCAGCACAAGCACTTCAAAAAGCTGGTCGAGGAGGTCGACAACGTATATCTCAATGATGCCGAATTAAATACGCTTTATCACTACGATCTGTCGGCCAATCCCCGCCTCGACCGAGTGCGCGATCTGTTTCTGATCGGCTGCTATACGGGTTTACGGTTCTCAGACTTCTCCCAGTTGCGGCCAGAGAACATTACCCACGAAGGCCGCATTTTCACGCGCAAGACGCTCAAAACGTTCGAGAAAGTATCCATTCCCCTAAACCCGAACGTTCTGGCTATTCTTGCCAAATATGAGGGCGTACCGCCGCGAACGATTAGCAACCAGAAGCTCAACGATTACCTCAAAGACCTGTGTGAACTGGTGGGCTTCACCGAGGGCGTAGAGGTCGGCCGCACAAAGGGAGGTAAACGGGAAGTCAGGTATGTACCCAAATACGAGTTAGTGACCTCCCACACAGCCCGGCGCTCGTTCGCTACCAACGCGTACCTGGCTGGTGTCAATCCGGTTATGATCATGAAGGTGACCGGCCACCGCTCGGAATCGGTATTTCTTCGCTACATCAAAGTTTCGTCGGAGCAGAACGCCCTGCTGTTACTTCAGCACCCATACTTTGCCGGTCCAACCAAATGATACAAATTTTAATGGTACAATATTTATTAACCATTAAACTATACAAAGAATCGATAAGGTTAGAGCAAATTATTTATGGCAAGAGGTTTTCAGATATTTACCGTTGAGTCCCGCCTATTCCCGTAAATTTTTGCAATCTTATTTTTATACAATTTGGTCTTTCATCTACTTCCCGTCAATTCCCAACTATTCACGTATTTGTACTATTCCAAGTAGGTATTTTATTAGAAAAATTGTATATTCCTTTGTGCTGGACTTAATCAAAAGCCCTTATGTTCAGCACAATCACCCAGATACAAATTACTCCCGATCAGTTAAAGGAACTGGTACGGGACGCTGTCCGGTCTGAACTGGCAGACTACACGCCCCCCATGCCGGTAGGGGCTGATCTTCCCGAATACCTCACCCGCAAACAGACGGCGCGGGCATTGCAAGTATCACTCAACACGCTAAATGAGTGGAGTAAGGATACTCCTGACCGTAAAGCTATCATCATTCCGCAGAAGGTAGCGACCCGAGTGCGCTACCGACGTGAGGACGTTATTAAGGCGCTCAAGGAAAGCCGTCGCTTTAAAAAGGCCGAACAACCAGAGCAAAAGCCTGCTCTACCGTCAACTCGTCGTGTACGTCCCACCTCAACCGCCAAAGCAGCATGATCGGGATGACTAAAACCGCCTTCTTCAATGATGAGGAGGTTATTCAACTGGGCAAGCTGCTTATAGCCGTTGAGAAAAATGAGCCCATCACAGAGAAACAGAGGCGCTTTGCGGCCATGCTGTTTGTCAAGCTCGATGCGGCTGTGATGGGTCGTCCAAGCCAGGGCATCCGCCCCTCCCTCTCCCCTCTACGACATACAAAAAAGCGCCGGTAGTCCCCACAACCACCAGCGCTCTAAACCTGCGTACCTATGAATACACAAAGCAAAGGTATTGCGTCTTCTGATATTGCCCTACAGATAAACGCTGATGCTGAACGGCTTAAAGAGTCTGCGTATGTCGGCCCCGCTCACGACAAAATAATGAGCGACCTACTTCAGCAGATCGGGCCAGTAAACTTCCGCGAAAAAGCTGGCGTCGGCGATGACGAGGACGCCAAACTGAGCAAGGCACACTACCTAGTCATCATTGTACAGGTAATTCTAGAACTGGCTCGTGTCAATCACTGGAATTTATGTCAGGCCAACGGCGCCTTCTACATCTTCAACGGAGCATTCTATAAAGAAATCAGCCCCAAAGACCTACGCCGCTTTTTGCAGGATGCCGCCGTAAAGATGGGTGCTGACCGCTTCAAGTGCGAGCACTACGAATTCGCCGAGCAGATCTTTAGACAGTTCGAAGTGACGGCCCATTTGCCCGTTCCTCTCTCTAATCGGGAAATCATTAAGATCAACTTACAAAACGGCACTTACACCATCGACCGACACGGCCGGGGCCAGCTCAAAAAGCCCGATCCAGCCGACTTTTTGACCCACCAGTTGCCCTTTGCCTTCGATCCCAACGCTCAGTGTCCACTTTGGCAAAAGCACCTCGATAAGGTGCTGCCCGATGCCAGTATGCAACAGATCCTGGCCGAATACATCGGCTACGTGTTTACCTCTACTAAGCGTATGAAGCTGGAGAAAACGCTGGTTTTATTAGGCGAAGGGGGCAACGGCAAGAGCGTAGTATACGACGTCATTACGGGACTACTGGGCAGCGAAAACATTAGCAGTCATCCGCTCGATGAACTCACCAAAAAGGAAACGTACCGCGCTGAAATCGCCGACAAGCTACTCAACTACTGTTCAGAGATAGCCTCGGACATCAACGTATCTGTATTTAAAGCCATGACCTCGGGTGAGGCGTTAAACGCCCGACGCTTGTACGGCAAGCCCTTCCAGATCGAGGATTACGCCAAGCTGCTAACCAACGCCAACCGGTTACCGATCGTTACCGAGCACTCGCATGCCTGGTTCCGGCGGTTTTTGATTCTGCCTTTCGAGGTGCAGATCAAAGCCCATGAGAAAGATATTCACCTGGCGCGAAAGATCATCACCACCGAACTAGCTGGCGTTTTCAATTGGGCACTGGCAGGCCTAGCCCGGCTCTTAGCCCAGAATGACTTTACCGATTCGGAACAGGTGCGCCAGCAAAACGAACGCTACCGCAACGAAAGCGATACGGTTGGGCTGTTTCTGGCCGAGTACCGCTATGAGCCCTACTCCGAGACCTACGAAGCTTTGCAGCAATTGTATAACCAGTATACCTCATTCTGCCGGGAGGATGGGCACCGCAATTTCGTCACCAAACTCAACTTCCGGCGACGGCTGGAAACGAGAGGGTTCCTGGTGGGGGAGCGCAACATTGGCCGGGTCGTCTTTACCCGCATCCGGGCCCTCGACTAAAAAAATATCTTTTTTTCTGAGCACGTCACTTTTACCACTTTCACCACGATTGCCCAACCTGACAAAGTGGTGAAAGTGGTAAAAGTGAAGCGTCAAACAACAAAAGTTTTTTTGCCATGACAGCCTCCGCCTACCGTTACCGACTGCCCAGGAAAGCCATCAAAGGCACTTGCCCACAGTGCGGCCGACAACGCGCCCTGTCGAGGTACGTTGACAATCAGACGGGCGAAGCCTTACCCGATGAGTTTGGGCGCTGTGATCGGGAAGATCACTGTGGTTATCACCTCTCTCCCTATCACAAAATAGCTGATGGATTGAGTTACGCTGACAGCCAGAACCCGCTCAATCGACTGCCGAAAGAATGGTTTCGGATGGTTGGCAAGTGGAAGCGTTCAGGGATGTTGGCTCAAGGTTGCCAGGATACGCTCGTCCAAATGGAAGGGGCAACGGATGAACAGGCTCAGCAGGTTGTAAAATATGTTTTTTCTCGACCCTCACTTTTACCACTTTCACCACTGCCCTCGATTCATGCGTTGCCCAATGACGTGTTTTGCTCATCAGTCGCAACAAGGCGTTACGGGCAAAATCAATTCTATCTGCTGCTGAGTCGTCAGTTCGGCATGAGCAAGGCTCACGAGCTGATGCAGCGCTTTCAGATAGGTACGTCCTCACGATGGCCCGGGGCCTGCGTCTTCTGGGTGGTCGATCTTGAAAAACGAGCCCGAGGTGGCCAGGTCGTCTTATTCGCAGACGATTGGCACAAAGCCCGTTACACGGACGTGGAAGGTAATGCCCAGCCCTGTATCAGTTCCGTGGGTTATTGCCTGCTTCGTTACTATCAGCAACAGGGACAACCTGTACCCGACTGGCTCACCGATTACCAGAATAATGCGGATCGTTGGCCCGTACCATTTGGCCTATCCCAATTACGAGAAGCATCAGCCGATGCACCAATTGCCATTGTCGAGGCGCCTAAAACGGCCGTTGTGTGCAGTGCCCACTTTCCGGACTTTGTCTGGCTGGCCATCGGCGGCAAGTCTTACTTGAAGCCTGAACGCTTGGAGCCGTTGCGGGGTCGTAAGCTGATCCTATACCCTGACCTCAACGCCTTCTATGATACTGTAGGCCGTGACGGACGAACGATCAAAGGTTGGTCGACGACCGCCGACGAATTACGCGGGCAAGGTTTCCGGGTCGAGGTATCCAGTCTTCTCGAAGAACAGGCTACCGATCAACAGCGCGCTAACGGCTTGGATCTGGCTGATTTCCTGTTAGAGCAGCCGCCAACCTCATCAGGCATATGGCCACCACCGGGCAGCCAACCACAGTACCCGCCCAATCCCTGAAGCAGCCTGTAGAGCAGGGTTCGTCTTGGGAACCCCCAGAAGAGTAGGCAAAAAAATGGTGTTTTATGGGGTTTTTCCCTTTTACCTCTCAATCCGACACCAACTCATTTTTACTTAATCGCTCACAATCAACCTATTAACCACAAACCGCATATACCCATGCAACAACCCCCGAAAGCAACTCAGGAAGAGATTGCCGCTGTCCTGAAGCTGATTATGCCCCAGGCTCCAAAACCTGCCGCCTCCATTCCAGCCGCTGGCAGCGACAGCGACACAGAATTACAAAAGCAAATCAATCACCTTCTAACTCAGATACGGATACGGTAATCCTATGGAACCCATCTTATTGCATTTCAATCAGGCCGACTACGACGCCAAAAAACGTGCACTTAGCAACGTTAGATCAGACGCACAAAAGCTCATCGATCAGATCAATGCCATCAACTCGTACCGGGTCGATGCTGCCGGCCTGCAGGATCTGTTGTACGGCCGCGGGGAACAGGTCGCGGATCGGATCGAGCAGGCCATCAAAGGTGAACTTAGTCGGGCAGGTATTCAGTCCGAAAGCCTCATCAAAGGAGCTATCAAAGGCGATCTCGAGAAGTTCTACGGCATCTTCAAGGCCTACCGCCAACCAGTCGACGAGTCAGGTAGATACCTGCGAATCAATGATGAGGGTACGGTTGTCATTTCTGCCGATGCGGACAGCATCATTCGAGAGGAGTTTTCCCACTATATCCGAACCGAGGCGGGCAGTTCGCTTCGTGAAGCTCACCAAGCGGCCCTCGACGCGCTCAACAAAGTACTGACGTTAAGCCCGCAACTGACGCTGAATGACCTGTTCTTCAAAGGATACCAGGAAACCAGTTTCGGTCTTACCCGGCTGGATTACGACCGATTGAGCAGCAAATAAAAAACGAGATTTCCAGTACAGAATAATAGGCATGTTCCTAGTGTAACTGCCTATTATTCTGTAACTTATAAAGAAAAACTCAGCCTCATCGATGACGAGTTACCAGGTTGTCCGAAATACCTTTTTCGTGAATGCCAATCCCGGTCTGATTACCTACATCCGGTTTGGTATTGCCTGGAATGACCTGACGACCGACCAGGGGCTGACACTGATCAACCAGGTCAAAGGCAGTCCGTTGACTCTGCGCATTCCGGTGATGACGCTGGCTTTAATGCTGTATCAAAACCAACAACCGAACTAGCACTATGACTGCTCAGCAAATCGACACGTTAGCCAGCGATGAGGCCGCAACAGAACAGCGGCAACTTGCTACTTTGCTACAAAATGGCCTCACCATTTCGACTCCGAAACGCTCACTATTGCGATACTTCGGAGCCAAAGAACGTACCTGGCACCTCAAACAACCGTACTTGGGTACGTTGGAATACCTGATCCGGGAAATGAGCCAGCTCGAGGATCTGACTGATCAAGCTGGGGTCATTGATCGTCAGCGTTTGGCCCAGACACCGAAGAACTTTCAACGTTGCGCCCGAATCGTGGCCATAGCGATACTGGATAACTGGTGGGGACTAACCTTTTTAACTCCCTTCATGAGTCGATATCTGGCGAATCGCATAACGCCTGACGAGTTAATTGCACTGGTTGGCATCATCAATCACATGGCTAATTATCCCGCCTTCATTGGGGCCATTGAGTTGATGAAGGTCGCGCCGCGAATCACTCAACCGTCGGTCGCCTAGCTCGCCCTAAAGGAGAGCGAACCTTGATCTATAGGGTCTTCAAATAGAAGCCCATTGTCTCGAAACCCTTACCCTCATCAAAACAACCTACAGGAATGGAAACAGGTGAACCGCTTCACTTTAGCGCACTCATTAATGATACCCAGTGGACTAATACGCTGACTCGCATGGAGCGCCGTATGCTGGGATTTACCAATACCGTTCAGCGGGAAAGTAGTCAGATTGATCAACTATTTTCCCGATTAGGGCAAGCCGCGGCCGGCGCGTTCGCAGTGGCAGGATTGGCCGGGCTACCTCAACAACTCGTCAAAGTGCGGGGCGAATTTCAGCAGTTGGAAATCGCCTTTACAACGATGCTTCGCTCGAAAGAGAAGAGCGATACACTCATCCGTGAGCTATCGAACGAAGCCCTTAAATCCCCCTTCCAGTTATCCGAATTAAGCCAGGGGGCAAAGCAGCTTTTGGCTTACGGCTCGTCGGCGGAAGGTGTCGTGAGTGAGTTGCGAATGATCGGCGATGTGGCATCAGGTGTATCAGCGCCAGTTGGTGACCTGATATACCTCTATGGTACTCTTCGTTCGCAGGGGCGAGCGTACGCCGTCGACCTGAGACAATTTGCGGGACGTGGCATCCCGATCTACGCCGAATTGTCAAAAGTGCTCGGAGTTTCGGTTGAGCAGGTCAATGATCTGGTAAGTGCCGGGAAAGTAGGTTTTCCGCAGGTTGAGCAGGCCTTCAAAAACATGACATCAACCGGCGGCATGTTCGAAGGGCTGATGGCAAAACAGGTTCAGTCGCTTACGGGCCTTGCCTCCAATTTCAAAGATGCATGGGCGCAAATGCTCAACGAAATTGGCAAAGAGACCGAAGGTCCGATAGGGGCCGCCATCCAAGGGGCAACCGAACTCACCACCCATTACAAAGACATTGCCAAGTATCTGGCCGCGTTAGCTGCGGGTTACGGTGCATACAAAGCAGCTGTAGTGATTACTACGACCGTCGAGCGGACCCGTTTGTTTTTGCTTGAGTCGCTCAAATTGGAGCAGGCTTTGGCCGCCGCATCAGGGGAAGTATTGACCGAGCAACAGGGACGGCAGATCGTTGTTAGCAAGTTTCTTGCGCGGGCGCAGGCCCAGCTTAACGCCACCATGCTGGCAAATCCCTACGTCGCTGTAGCAACCGTACTGGCTACGCTGGTAGCGGCCTACTTTGCGTTTCGGGAAGAGGTCATCGAGGTAAAAACAGCCCAGCAACTGTTGGGCGAAGCAACTGCCGACATCAACAAACGAGTTGGGGAGCAGGCCGGGGAGGTAAAGTCACTGACGGGTATACTGAAGAATCAGAACATTGCCGAATCGGAACGACTGAAAGCCTATAACCGATTGCGCGAAATCTCACCTGATATTGTTCGGGGGCTGGACTTTCAGCGGGCCAAAACGGCAGACCTGACCAACGAGGTAAATAATTACATTTCTGCCCTTCGTCAGCAAATCTCCCTCGAGGTGTACAGTGCCAAATACAAAGAGGCATTCACCAAGCAGATCGAGGCGCAGGATAATGTAGATAAAAAGCGGCAAGAGTTTCTTGATAAACAGAAAGCATCCCAAGCGTCCAAGTCCACCGGCCCGATCAATGCCAGTGGCTCAGCAATGGGGTATGATGCCGGGGCGGCCTCTTCTGCTGGGCAGTTACTATTGGCCAGACAGGCGTTTGAATCCGCTGTAGAGGCAAAACAGCAAGCCGATCGGGCGATAGGTGAACTGGATAAGGTGATGGGCTCTGTTTACCAACAGGGAACAAAGCAGGGTTTGGAGGCTCAAAAAAAGAAGCTGGAAATCCAGTTGAGTCAGTTGGGCCAACTCAACAAGCTCAGCAAGGCGTACAAATACACCGAAGATCAGCTAGCAGCCGTCAATAAGCAGCTGGATACGCTCAACAGCAACCCGAAAGCCGATCAGTCGTTTGCCGACCGCTTAGCGAAGGCCAACGACGCCGGTACGTTGCGCCTGGTTGCTTCGTACGCCAAGACCGACAAGCTACGGGACGATCTGATTAAGAAGGTCAAGGAGAAGCGAACAGATGCGGTAGATGGTAGCAAAGAGAAAGCAGCCCTCGAAAAGCTCGAAAGTGACCTCGAAAAACTGACGGCCAAAGGCCGGGCGAAAGCGGGTAAAGCCGCCGCTAAGGAGGCTGAAAAAGAGGGCATATTTGGTAGTGAGCAGTACTACGCCAACATTATTCAGAAGGCCGATGAGCTGATTCGCAAAACGACCGACCCCAAGATTCAGCAGCAACAACAGGCCATCAAGGACAATGCTCAGCGGCAGATCGAACTCATCAAACGGTCGGTCGAGGCTCCTCTAAACAGTATCCCGTTTTTTGAGGCACAAATTGCCGATGCCCAGAAAGCATTAGAGAAATTACCTGTGGGTGCCGATCCGGCCCTTATCAAGTCATACCAGTCCGTTGTTACCGAATCCCAAAAGCAGCTTGACGAGTTGCGGAAGCGCAATGCCGTTAAAACGTTCGGGGAAGAACTGGAAGAAAAGCAGCGCCAGTACGTGCTGTACGAAAGCTGGGTAGCCGCCTATGGACAAGAGGCGGCCGATAAGCAGTTTGCTAATCTCAAAGTGTCAGGTACGTCGTATCTGGACTACCTCGACAAACAAATTGCCGCCCTGGAGTCGAAGCGGGGCGGAGGTGTTTTGTCGGAACAGGACGCTCAGAATTTGACCGAGCTCATCGGCCAGAAAAAAGGGTTGACGGGCGGAAAGTCGGCCATTGAAGCGTTTACCGACCAGTTGCAGCGGGCAAAGGCAGAAGCCGGTAGTCTGACCCAGTACCTGAAGTACCTCGAAGCCCAGCAAGCCAAACTCGACCCGAAGGATACCTCAGCGCTTACGACAGACAAACGGGTCGTTATTCAAAAAGAGAAGGTCGAAACGACGAGCCAGCGGTTTGGCAACTTGCAGGAGTTTCTAAAGAGCGTCGTCGATAGCGAAGAACAGCGGCAGGCTATTGAGAACCATTATGCCGACCTCCGCGCGCAGGCCGACGAGTTCTACATCTACAAAGAGAGCAAAGCCTACAAGGACTTTATTGCCAACCTGGAGAAAGCCCGCAAAGAAGAATTGAAAGGCGTCAAAGATGCTACCGTTGAGGGATCCGATGAGTTCAAGGCATTCACCAAAACGATCACGTCTGAAGGGCGCAAAGCGTTGAAAGAACGGCTTAAACAGGCCGACGATGAATTAAACTACAAAAAGAAACTATACGGAGAGGATTCGGAAGAGTATCGCAAAGCGGTCTTATCGAAACGGCAGGCCGAACGCGACTTAGCCACTGATCGGCTGCAATACTATCAGGAATTTGCGCAGTTTTTCGGGGAACTAGGCGGTATGCTTAGCGGCCTAACGGGTGAGCTTGGCGAAATGGGCCGGTTGTTGTCAGGGGTATCGGCCGGGGCAGGCAAGCTGGTCAGTTCCTTCAAACCAGGCATCACTGGGCAGGAGCGGCTCAACATTGGCCTATCGGCAGGGCTCGATCTGATCAATATCATTACCTCGTCATCAGCGCAGCGGCAGCAGGCGGAATCCGATTTTATGCGCAACCAGATTGCCTTGCAGCAGCAATATAATCTGGCACTGAATGAGCAGATCGGCATTCAATCGAGCACGGACAGTAACGTGTTCATCAAGGATAAGGAGAAGGCACTACGGGGTGGTATTGAGCAACTGGGCAAGGCTAATACCGACTACCTGAAGTCAATAGCCTTGCTGAGTCAGGGTAGGGCCAAAAACGGTCAGTCCGATAAAACCGACTGGGGGGCGGTTGGTAGTGGCGCTGTTGCCGGAGCGACTATTGGTTCCGTGATCCCCGGCGTCGGTACAGTTATCGGGGCGGTCGGCGGGGCCATTGTGGGCGGGCTGATTGGCTTGTTCGGCGGCGAAAAGCGGACGGATGACTACATCGGGCTGCTGGAGAAATATCCGGGTCTCATCAAGCAGGGCGCTAACGGCCAGGCAGAAATCAACAAAGAACTTGCTCAGAGCCTGCTGGCGAGCAACCAGCTTGATGAGGCGACCCAGCAACTTGTACAAAACACGCTCGATTGGCAGGGTCAAATTGAAAAAGCTAAAGAGCAGATCAACGGCGCCGTAGCTGATCTAGCCGGGGGGCTGGGTGACTCGTTACGGGATGCTTTGGTAAGTGCATTTAGCGACGGCACGGATGCCGCTGAGCGTTTTGGTGAATCGGTATCAGACACGCTTGAAAACGTCTTGAGCCAAATCATTTTCAACTCGGTCTTCAAAAGCCAGTTCGATGAACTACAGAAACAACTGGTTGCCTCGTTTGATGTAGGGGGCGATAACAATGTGATTGACGACCTGGGAAACTTTTACCAGAAGTACAATTATCTGGTAACCGACTTCTCCAAGGCCCTATCTGATGCCCAGCTTGAAGCTGATAAGTTCGGGTTGGATATTTTCAGTAGTAAAGACAAAAAAAGCCAAAAGGCGGGCGTGGACAAAGGCTTATCCGGTGCGATCAAGGGCGTGACCGAGGAGACAGCATCGGTGCTGGCTGGGCAGCTCAACGCCATTCGGATCACCCAGGCTGATAACGCCGTCACGATGCGTAGTCAACTGGTGATGCTCACCAACATTTCCAATAACTCCAACTACCTGAGTTACCTGCGCACCATCGACCGGACGCTGGAGGAAATGAAGGCTAATGCCAAAGCCGATCCGCTGCGGGCGAAAGGAGGTTGATTTAGTCATACAATATTGACTTTGTGTATATTGCCCGCACGAACTAAATCAACTGTTTTATGCGTCTATTTCTACTTGCAGCGCTACTGCTTGCAACGTGTCAAATCCATGCACAAGATGCCAAAAAAGAAGCCCAAGAGGTGAAAACCAAAATGGATATTTTCACCTCGAAGACAGGGATCATCACAAAGTTTGTTGACTATAAATTGCCTCCAATCAAAACCTCTTTTGGAGCTTCATCTGAAACGAGAATAAGAAAGGTAAGCAGCGGTACCATTCCGCCTGTCTATTTTTATCAGATCGAAAAAGAGAGCAAGTATACCACGTCCGTTGCGTCGATTGAATACGCAGACTTACTTGAAGTCATAAAGGCTATAGCCTCCTTGAAAAGCGAAGTTGACAAAGACGTGGCAAGTAAATCTGACTACCTAGAGAATAAATTTACCACGGTCGATGGCTTCCAAGTTGGGTACTACGTAGGTGCTGATGGTGCTCCTAAATGGTACCTTAAGTTATCTAGATATGGTAGCGACCAAACACTTTTCGTAGACGGGCTCAGTACGATTGAAACAGCTTTCGATGGCGCTAAGGCGAAAATTGACAGTGTCAAGGGTAAGTAGCGGCGTTTTACGACCTCGATCATAAACGTCGAGGTCGTTTTTTAGTGGTGAAAGTGGTAAAAGTGACGTGCTCAGAAAAAAAGATATTTTTCAGTAGGTAAGATCAGTGGTTTGAATTGCCCTTTGATTTGCACGACAACGTATTATATTTGTCTTACAACGAAGTAAAACAGCATCATGGCAAAGGAGGCAAAGCTGAGCAAAACGTATAGGCTCCCCAAAGATACAATTAGCCAAATTGAAGACCTTGAAACGGTTTTTAATGAGAGCGGGGCTGAGGTGGTGGCCAGGGCTATTCAATTTCTCAGCGATGAACGTAATTTGGCTATAGAGCACGAACGCGAGAAGCTGAACGCCAAGAAAGCCAGTTAATATATAAGGCGTAGCCTGACAAGCAGCCCAACAAACGCAAGACGATTAATTACAACTGTCTTGCATTTGTTGGGCTGCTTGTTTATATTCGTTTGTTGGTTCTGGCGAAAGATGCCATATAGTCCCCTAATCGGGGTGCCTGGTTGACACGGTGGAATGGGGCCAACAATAAGAAAACCCCGCACTGGGATAGCTTGGCGGCGATCAGTGCGGGGTCTTTGAAACCTTTAAAGCCATATTATCTATGACTCCGGGACAAAAATACGGTGGTAAGGCATCGTATGCAAAAAAACAGGGTAAACGGTCAAAAAGAAGCCCCAAAAGACCAAATCAGTCCGTTTTGTACTCTGTCAGTCAGGCGCCAAAGGCTGAGGCTGACACTACCGCTGCAATAAATCAGACCGGGCAAGTGCCGTTTGAGGCTGGACTAGAAAACACTGCCAAGAATCAAGAGACATACAACTACCCTCCACCGGCAGAAGGTAATGTAGCTTTCTGCTACCGGTTGGATTCGATGAGCCCAATAATGGAAGGGCCAGCATCTGTTTTTCAGGTCCTCGACGAGTCGATGAGTCCGCGCTACCCGAAGGGGTGCTACCTCTTCTGTAGCCCCGTCTTTGAGTACAGCCGGTTACGTGCTGGAACTGCGTTTCTATTCATGATCACCGAGAACCGATTTCGTGAGGTGGTAGCCGTAGATGACAAGGCGCTAACGCTTCGCGTCCGGCAGCCAGCCGAAGCAGAGTCTGAACGCATCTTTAAAGTGGACGTTCAGGCTATCTACGCTGTAGAATGGGTTTCTACCGCTGAGCCCAATGAATAGGCCGATCAAACTACGGGCGTGGGATGCTGCCAACAGGACGCTCACGCCCGTTACCAGCATAGAGCAGCTGGTAAACCCTCAGCTAGTTATTTCCCAATTCACCGGCATTTACGATGCCCGGGGCGTGGAGGTTTGGGAAGGTGACATTATTCGCTGGATGCATGTCGACAAGGTAGAGCAGTGGGCTGGGGTATATCACTACCTCGTCTGTTATCGATCAGGCTGCTTTGGCACCACCGATCATGAGGGGGTCGAGTTTACCCCCTTTTCTACCCGTGAGGGGCCGTTAGCTGATCTGGTGGTTGGCAACGTATACCTGACTCCCAATCAACTGACTCAAAATGCCGAATGGGAAGGAGTAGCCCTACCGCTGGACTACCTGATTAACGCCAACTAGCGGATGATTCAATAAGCATCTTTTCGTCAACCAATCCGTCAACTGACTAATAACCCCTCCATAACTATCTGATTATTAATACTAGTTCAAGTCCCGTAGGAGGCTCACAGCCCGGTCGACATGGCCGGGCTTTTTTTGTGCGTTTCAGATAAGGCTGGGTACGTTGCTGGCATCGGCGGGAACGTACCCAGCCTCTACCGGTTGTCATTCTGTCTTTCGGAAACACCAACAGACCCTGTTGAATGAGGAGATGCCATAGCCTGTAGGACTGAGCCTTGTAGCGGGCATGAACTACGCCCCCAAAGTAGAAAGCTAGGGGTAAGGACGTACTGACCTCATCCGAGCTGTATGCCAAGGCTAATCTACCTCGTCTGCTGACCGAGCTTACAAGAATATGATCGTTGTTCTCCTTGTGCTTATTCGTCTGCTCGAAGAGGTCGCAGTATGAGTATTTCAAAAGGAGGGTTTAAGAGAAAAACAGAGTTTACAGCTATTTATTAGGGCGCTGTTCGTTCTCTCAAAACCGTTAATTAGCGCCTAATTACATGATACTTTCCTGTACGGCCTGATAGACTGTCCGAACAGTAGGTTGGAAGCCGAGACGACGAGCCAACGTACTATCGCTAAGCAAGTACCAAGGATTTACTAACGGCTCAGAGGAGGAGTCTACTGGCTCATTAACCAGCTGGGCTAATTCATAAATCGACGTGGGGGCTTCATCGGCAATATTAACGATGCGCTTGTCCATCGAACCCAATAAGGCCAGCTTCATTGCCGTTGCGATGTCGCGGTGGTGGATGGTACTCATCCGCATGGCCGGGTGCCAGTTGCCGGCTTTCGCATACTTCGGTAACGCTTCCAGATGCCCATCCCCGTCGCCATACACAAAGGGAAACCGCAGCACTACCCAATTCAGACCACTTGCCCGCAGTTCCTGCTCAGCCGCCACTTTGCTAGCTGGGTAGGCCTGGTGGGGAGCTACCGGGTCATCTTCGCGACCAGGGTGTGGATTATCTGCGTTGTAAACGTTGGTCGTACTGGCCAGAATGAATCGGGCGCCAGGCGAATGCGCTTTTACTGTATTGATCAGGTTGCGCGTCCCTTCCAGATTGCTCTTCCAAATCAGATCCGTGTCTTGCGTGCGAAATACCGCTGCCAGGTGGATAACGACTGACACATCCTTAACGGCTTCGGTGAGCGATGTAGCATTGAATAGGTCACCCTCTACAGCCGACACACCGGTTGGAACACGCTTTCCAGGGCGCACCAGCGCGCGGCAGTCCATACCCGCATCGACAAGACGCCGGAGCAGGCGCTCCCCGACAAGGCCGGTTACTCCAGTTACCAATAGTTTACCTACTTCTCTGTTCATGTCCTGTATAATTTATACGATGAACAAAGTTCGGAAGCGGGCTATTAACAAAGCCGGACGAAAGCCGACATGGTCAGGACAAATCTTGGAAAAACCCGGCGACCGTTTTGCCGGTTACTTTTTTAAACAAGCGGGAAAAGTAGTCCGGGTCATTGAACCCCAGCTCAAAAGCTAATTCCTTGACCGAAGAGGGTTCTCCGCAATACAGGCGACGTCTGGCTTCTAGGATAAGTCGGTCGGTAATAAATTCTTTTGGTGAGCGTCCCGAGTACTGTTTCACTAACTGATATAAGCTGTCAGTGCTTAGGGCCAGTTCCTGGGCTATGTCCTTAATGGTCGGGTGATCGGTCAGGTTGTTTTCGACAAACACTTTGAAGCCGATATATTTGGTCAGCCGGCTATCGGCTGGCTTGCAGTCCCCTGCAAAATAAGCACTATTAATTTCCGTCAGTAGGCTGTTCAAATGAGCCAGTATAAGGTCAGGGTCCGTATCTGAAACGGTTAGTAACCCCTGAAGTAGGTCAAAAATTGCTTGAAGCCTACGAGCGGCAGCGGGTAAAAAACGTATTTTTTGCTGATTGAGCGGATTAAGTAGGAATGGGTATTGCTTGGGCAATCGGGAAAGGCATTCTTCATCAAAGCCCAGTTTATAATAATCATTTCCGTGTAGGTTACCCGTCAATTGGTGAATTTGGTGAGGCAAGAGGAAAAGTAGTTCATGCCTGCCTATCTCGAACGTCTCCCCATCAGCGTTCTGCTGAGTAGAGCCATCCTGAATAAACAGGAAGAAGTAGTAGGGTAAACGGTGAATAGAGCCATAGGTATCTATGGCTTGTGGAGACAAGTGGCCAAAATTTGGGGAAACGATCCGAATGGGCAATTGGTTATGTTGGCTGTAGTGCTCAGGGAACGAATGGATATAGCGCATATCTATTGAGTAGTTAACAGTACTAGAGCAACAGTATACTTCTTGCCTTGGAAAGGTAAATATGGGCAGACTAACTAGGCTAGTGCCCTGTTAACCGCTGTCTATACATGTAAGTGCTCGTGTAACGCCCCCTTTAAAGTGCGTATGATGAGACACCGGTTTTAATCATGGCCCAACTCTGTACGTAGCACACGATCAGGCCATTATGAGTTCGGGTAGTGAGAATTTAAGGCTGGATCAGCGCTCATAAAACGATTCAATCTCCTAACTAACAAGGATAAAATTTAGTTGGACGGTTCAGCTACCCACGGCCAGGTAAGCCACTTTTTACGATGTGACTGACAATAAATTCTGCGTCTTCCTTAATCCCCAATATGATTGCCGATTGCCGTTTTCTCAACCAAGGGAGTCCAATAAAATAAAGTCCCTCGACGGCGCCAATCCCATTTCGATGCTTGGGGAACCGCTCCTCATTGAGCACAGGCAGGGGCAGGTAGCTGAAATCACCCCTAAACCCGGTCGTCCAAATGATGGAGGTGATCGTCTCCTGGACAAGATTCAGTTGCGTCAAATCAGACGCGCAGGCGGCTTCTTCGTCCGGCACATCATCCAGATCAATGTCGGCAAGCGGAGCCAACACCTTATTTTTTTGAATGTACTCGTCGATGCGCTGTTTCACCTGCTGAGAAAATTCGTCAGCGTACCTGACGTTAGCGGACGAATTGGGCTGAAAAAAAATTGTGTCGGCGTCGGCTCTGTCCGCCCGACCCAGTATAATGGCTCCACTTCTGGCCAGAGACTGTAAGCTAGAGGTTTTCCCCCGCTGCCCGGCTCCCGACACCTGCGGGTTTTTGACCGTTAACAAAGACGGGTCAGTGACCTCCTCAGTAAGCGTATTGTAAAACCCAATCGTAACAAGCCAGTCAAAAATATCTTTACCCCGGTAGCGTCTTGGTATCCGACCAACCCGGGCCGTCGACAGAAAAACGTGTCGCCCCGAACGCAGCAAATCCTGGGCGATCTGAGTTCCGGATTGGCCACTCCCTACCACCAACACATTTCCAGCGGGGAGTTGATGGGCATTTTTGTATTGACTGGCGTGTAGTTGCACCACCGGCTGGGCTAAGTGATTGGCCCAGTCAGGGACCCAAATCCTATTTTGACTACCCGAGGCGATCACTAGCCGTCGGCTGAGATAGGCTGTGTCTTTGCCCTGCTCCGAGACGGTAACCCGAAAGACACCTCGTTGCTGGTCGGTATGTACGGACACGACCGGACAGTATTCTTTAACTGGCAGATTTTCTTGGTGGGCGTAGGATTCCAGCGCCAGCGCAAATTCAGTTGCCCCAGCAAAGGCATCGGGGTCGTCAAAATAGGTGGCCTGTTGGGGAAGCAGATTTAATCTGTTAGCCGAGTTCATCTTAAAGGAATCCCACCGCTGGGAACGCCAGGTTTCCCCGATTTGTCCCTTCTCAAAGACCAGATGGGAAACACCCTGTTTGGCTAAATAATAGCTGACGCTAATGCCAGCATGCCCCGCGCCAACCACAATGACGTCCAGTATCGGCTTACTCATAGGTAAATCGAGTCAACGTTAACAGGTCTGTCTACTAGACAGTTATCTGGGTGTAGCAAATAGCTAAGATCATTCTTTCTTTTGGATTAACAACGTGAGCGTCCAATTATCCCTCAATATATAAGCCACTACAAACTTGCCCCTTCATCTCAAGTACGAGGGTATTTTGAGAAAGCCATCGAGAGAAATCTCCAGGGTAGCAACTTGCTTTGCCTCATAAAGAAGATGTATAGGCAAAGACAAGCCTTTATTTACTTCGAACGGCTTACAAGTGATGCAATCATCTGCTAAATAGCCTAACAGCCCCCTTAGCTTGTCGCATTCAGCCCGGGTCCCTTTCCTGTAGCACCGTAGCTTTGCAACAAGATGAGAAAGTTAGTTTTATTCGCCCACATATCCCTGGATGGCTTTGCCGCCGACACTGATGGCAGCCTGGGTTTTTTGTCCTACACTCACGAGCTCCAACAATTCGCTGATGAACTGGTAAAGACGGTTGGCGCGCCGATTTACGGCAAGCATACCTATCAGTTAATGGCCGGCTACTGGCCCACCGTTTTGATTGATCCAACGGCCAGCCAACACCAACTTGACCATGCGCGATGGGTAGAGCAGATTCCCAAAATCGTTTTTTCCACTACCTTGGCCCGTGCAGATTGGTCTAACACGAGGCTCATCAAAGACAATGTCGTCGAGGAGATAACCCAACTCAAACAGCAAGCGGGCAAAGACCTAGTGATTTTCGGCAGCCCTGGCCTAGCCAAAAGTTTCATGCAACTAGGCTTGATTGATGAATACCAATTAACGCTGCATCCGGTCATCCTTGGGAAAGGTATCCCCCTGTTTGACAGTCACACATCAATGACTAAGTTGACCTTACTGACTTCAAAAGCGCTCGGTTCGGGGGTAGTGACGTTACATTATACTGCTCAGCAATAAGTTGGAAAAGTATATAAAGAAACACCTGTGGCATCCCTAGTCAGGTACTCAGTAGTCGCCTTTTATGCTATTCATTGAACACTCATGAGCGCTCTGGCCAATAAACAACTAACGGAAACAATTTTCGCCCAACTAGCTCTAGGCAATGATCAACCCTTTTTGGAAGCGATGGCCGACGACATGCAGTGGCGCTGGATGGGCAGTGGGCCATGGGCCAAGACCTTTGAGGGGAAACAGTCGGTGGTCAACGATCTATGGGGAGCGATAAAGACGACCTTACGGCCTCCCTACAAAGCGAAGGCTAAACGTATCATTGGGGATGGGGATTATGTAGTGGTTGAAGCCGTTGGGGAGAACACGACGCCTGAGGGCAAGCCGTATAATAATCACTATTGTTGGGTATGCTACCTAAAAGAGGGAAAGCTACGGGCGATCAATGAGTACATGGACACTGAACTAGTGACCAAAACATTTCAATAGTAGCCTGTCGTATGTCACGGATAGTAGTTGGCAGTTATTAAAACAAGCTGTCTACTTAAAAGCCCATTTATTGAGAGGATGGCCTACAAGGTTATATAACTGAAAGCTGAGCTTCACCTTGTCGCAGATAGCCATCTCACGAATCAACGTCTCAGCTTGAGCGAGTTGCCTGAGTACGTGAGGCTAAGCATAGCCCTTTTTACGACGTAGTTAGCTCGAAAGCATACTCTTGTGCAATGCAATGGCTGGCCCTGTCGGGTTCGGCCATCAACCAGGCTATTCGTGCTAGCCTGATGCTTCACATACGTGTTTCTTCATTTCATAATCACCGTTTCGTCGTTGGTGACCAAGACGTTGTGCAACAGGGCTTTATTCCCGTAGTTGGCTGCCAGGTCACCCTTACGTAAACCGTGCTTTCACCTCACCCGATGTGGGAAATACCCCCTTGTACAATCCTGAGACCGGGTCAATATTGGCAACGCCCGAAGTGGTACCGTAATACCCTATCTATTCCATTTTATTCATTCGCTGTCATGCCATGAAACACCTCTTTACACTCCTGATCTTTCTGCACTCGATCACCCCAGAACTCAAGGGGCAGTCAATTGCCTACTACCGACACCGTGATGCAGCCAATTCGGTTACGAGCCTAACCGCCTGGCCCCTGGACTCATCCGCAGCCCAATTACTGGCGCTGAACACACCTGCTACCAGTACGCGCTCCGCTAACGTCTTTCGCTCAACGACAACTCCGATCATGCCCGCCGGTATGGGTTCCATTAGTCGCTTGACCCGTTCGCCCAAACGCGCTTACCAACTCGAAGACGCTGTCGAGCCGGATTCGATCAAAGAGAAATACTTTTTCTTTGGCAACATTGGGGGCAACATCGATTTCATCAATCGGCGGCTTGGCATTGGATCCGTGTATACTGACGTTCAGTTCAGGCCGGCCATCCGCATCACCGACGCCCTTGACGTTCGGTTTCCGATACGGATCTACTACAACAACGGCGTAGGCCCGCAGCAGGTCGACACCAGCCGGGCAACACCCCAGAATTTTATTACCGTCGATACGCTCACCCTAGCCCAATCCAATAAAATTCGTTACTGGAACCAGCGCCCCTTGCTCACTTACAAAACCGAGAACCGAAACATTGGCCTCAATATACCCGTCAACATAGCCTACACGATACCCAGCGATCCCCGATGGCGGTTACTCTTCGGGCTGAATTTCGACTTCGCCTGGGTAACCAACCGGCGGTTTGACTTTAGCTACATTGCGAATCCCCTTGACAGCACAGCCTTTGTTGTCAATACGGTTCGGGATGTGCCGGCACCACCATCAGTGACTTTAGCTGGCGGGGTGGTGCGTTCAACGCCGCTGTTCTACGGCACGACACCCCAACGACCAGCCGTGCCATTTGGTCGGGAGACGACCTATTCCCAGATCTATACCGGGGTACAGATTGGAGCCGAATACAGCAGCCGAAAATATGAGTTCATCTTGAAATACAGTTACGGGGGTACGACCGTCTACATTGAACGGGGCTCTACGTCTCCGGGGGGCGCTAACCACATCATCCAGATGGGCTTTCTTGAAAAGACGGTGGGCATTCAGTTTTTTGGGGAAGTCCGGATTGCCAACGTCCAGACTGATGAACGAACGCTGCTCAAAACGGTATCGATGCCTCCTTACATTTACCTGAGTCTATCGAAAACGGTGCTTTTGTCGAAGTTGAAAGAGCTATTCTTCCCGTGACGAAAACCCCGCCCACCCGGGGTTCCTACGCTCACTGGCTGCCTATCGCTTAAAAGCTGGAATTCTTGTTCCTCTCCGATTTGGAAAAGAGATGTATTATGTCAATCACGGCTTGATGGATTTAATCACGACGTCATAGTTGGGTACATTATACTGGCAATCCGTCCCCTATTCCGTCCCCCACCTAAATAATCCACCACAACCAACTGATTATCAACAGTAGTTCAAGTCCCGTAGAGCTCACCGCCCGGTCGACATGGCCGGGCTTTTTTTGTGCGTTTCAGATAAGGCTGGGTACGTTGCCAATCAGGATGTATGTGATCGGTATACGAGTCAACAAACATATACTCTAGAAATACACTAAGCGGATTACAAGATCGGCTTCCTATTGTGTAACCATCTGTTTTTCAGCAATATATTCCTACAAAGGTGCTTTGAATTTGTGCATGGCCGTAACTCAGCCCTTAGGCAGCCTACAATAGTTTTATATCAAACTTATCACATAATAGGGTGTTTTATATTTTATTTGTGTCATAGCGTGCGCTGTACGCCGACAACCGGCAAGCCCGTATGCTTCCGAGACCATGTTCGCAGGCGGCTTCATGCTGTGCCGCGTACATGGCTGAGTATGATCCGGCTGGTGGCATCCGCGATAAGGCCAGTCGGCTCGATCGGCTATCTGCGGGAAGAACAGGCTGCGCGTAGACTAACAACAACTACTATATCCTATTAGGATCAACCTTATGGAACGACTATCATTTATCTCGTGGCAGGATGGCCCCTTCGCGCTGGAACTATTCGCCGTCGATGCGATTGACTACCTGCAAGGCAAACGGCTTGAATACCCCGAGCGGGCCGAGTTCTACGGTGCCGCGATCGTGAAACTACGAACGACCATTCGTAAGGAGATTGAGTTTGCCGCCGATGCGCAGGCGGTTGCCAACAAGGGCAAAACCAAACGCAAGGACGCTGAGCGCTACCAGACAAGCTTTCAGGCAGCGGTAAAACGACTCAAAGAGGATCTGATGCTATTGAGTCAAGCCGAGAAAGAAGAGTTGTTGTAAGTCTACAGGCAGCGAACAGGCTGGATTACTGCCTGTTGCCTTGGCGATAGCATTATAAGCAACAACCATCCTAAGCCGTAACGGTACGAATCTCACACCTCTCGTCAATGTCTTTTTGTTGACGCTTTCTTAGCCGGATGGATGGACTCACAGAGGCCGAGAAAACCGGTCAGCAGGTTAACCACGGTCTTTCTGGCGCCAATGTCCAACGCATCGATATCGGTTATGGCATCGGGCTTGACCCTAACCGATTTACAACGACGTTCCCGCCAGCCGACGTACCTGGAAGCGGTACCAACGGAGTCCTACCGGCTTCATGTAAGTGGACTGCCCGGCGGGCTGTAGGTACTCCAGGTTAATCCGGCTACCCAGCCCTCACGGGTTTTGCGCCTCTCATACAGCACTAACTAGACGGAAGGGCTGGTGCATCCTAAAAATAAATTCGTGTGCTGTACAAAAAGCCCGGTCAGGTTGGCCGGGCTTTTTGTCAGCTCTGGGCCAGGCTGGGTACGTTGCTTATGGCGAGTGTAGGGTCAATTAATCTACAACCGGCTGACTATCAATACGCATCCGGGGCCCGTGGGGGGGCGCTTTAAAAAGTCCTGTATAAAGCATGAATTGCTTTAGGGCGATTAGTTATTTGGCTATACTTGCTTAGTAACTCAACCTATTGAGTTAAAGCCACTAGTTACATTGATTAAGTACCCATGCAGGAGTTGATTGATTTCTTAAGTCGCCTAACGGACACCCGCGATTGGCCGCCGCGCTGGCTGTGTGGTCACTGGACGGATTTTCACGGTTGGTTATACATTGGCTCAGACCTGACAATCTGGTTGGCTTACATGGGCATCCCGCTGATTTTACTGCGGTTTATTTTTATCAAAAAGGGCATCCCGCTGCCAGGGGTTTTTGCCCTGTTCGGGGCCTTCATTCTGTTGTGTGGCACATCCCATTTGGTAGATGCCACCATGTTTTGGTGGCCTGCCTATCGCTTCAACGCCCTGGTGCGTTTCCTAACGGCTATTGTGTCGGTAGCTACCGTCTTTGCCCTGATCCGTTACTTCAACGAAGCAGTTGGCCTGCGTACTTCCAGCGAGTATGAGCGAGAACTGGCTATACGGCAGCAGATCTTACAGGAGTTGAGTCGCTCTAATCAAGAGTTAGAACAGTTTGCCTACGTGGCCTCGCACGACTTGCAATCGCCGCTGAGAACGATCAGCAGTTACCTGACTTTGCTGGAAACAAACTATGGCGGCCACCTGGATGACCAGGGACGACACCTTATCCAGACGTCAACCGCGGCTGCCAGCCGAATGCGGGTGCTGATCAATGACCTGCTCACCTTTTCACACGTGGGGTCTGCGCTGGAATTCACCGAGGTGAACCTTCAGGACCTTGTAGCCGAGATTCTTGAAGAGCAACAGCACGAAATGAATGCCGTTCAGGCGACTATTGAGGTGGGGCCACTGCCCACCTTGCAAGCCGGTCGTACTGAGCTTAAGCAACTGTTCCAAAACCTGATCACGAACGGTCTTAAGTACCACCGTGCCGGCGTGCCTGTTCAGCTACAAGTGCAAGCCAAGGAGTTAGGCAACAGCTACCAGTTTTCCGTTACCGATAATGGGATTGGCATCGATCCGAAACACTATCAACGGGTGTTTCAGCTTTTTCAACGGTTGCATGGCCGGGCAAGGTACCCCGGCACGGGTATCGGGCTGGCCACCTGCAAGAAGATCATCGACATCTACGGTGGAAAAATCTGGATCGATAGCGTCCCCGGCAATGGCTCTACCTTTTATTTCACCATCCCGAAACACATTCAGGCCATCCGGCAGTATACCGAGTTAACGTCTTTGCAGGCGAGCAATTAAAGAACACCTGGTGACACCCAACAACAAGTCCGTCCGAATTGGCCAATACTTATACCTTATCGCCCGGACCGGTGAGGGAAACCTTTACCTGATTCCCTTTGCCACCGAGTTGGCTCAATGATGTGTCGGGATGGCGCTGTGACTGTAGTTGCTCTCTCGGGAAGCTGACTTTTTTGGTGCGCCTACTTCGCCTAAGTGCGTAAACGTGAAGCCCCTGAGGTATTTCAGTCCGTAGCCGAACATCCGATCCATAGACGCGTGGCCAAACAGCAGTACGCCCGCCAGTAGCCAATAATTGTTAGCCAGAAAGAGGCCAACAACACCTACAATAATAGCCAATGCCTTATGATGTACCACATTGTAGGTGAAGGCGCCTACTTTGGCATTAATCATATAACCGATCATACTTACGTCGGGCAGTAACAACAGAACGGGATACACCCACCAAACGAAGGGTAGTTTGGTGAAGACAATAATCGAGAGGGCGAACTGAGCGGCTTCTTCAACTTTGATGAGCGTTTTCATACGTGTACGTAGTGTGTTTTGATTACCTGACAAAGGTATTTCGGCGCTCAGACCCAACTCCTTAACAAAAGATAAGGAAATCATCTCGGCTGGATTCATTTCGACTTGGTGGAGACCGCAACCGGATACCAAAACCCCTGTGAGGAGGGCGCTGACCGCAGCTGAATTTGCCTTGTTGACCAACAAGCGCCCCCAGAGCGGCAAGCCGCACATCAACTAATGGCTGTCCCTGCTTTTCCCTTCATCAGAGCCTACCTGCTGGCGCTTACGTTGTTGAGCCTAGCCAACAGCATTCTTGACAATGCCCGGCAGCGGTATTTTATGGGTATTCGTGCCGCTCAACTAGGCGCCTTGCTGGAGATGTAGAACAATAAGTCACCTACTTCTCTTTGGAAAGAGAAACCAAGAGTAGCTGACTCGTTCCGGATCGATTCTTTATGCGGCAGCGGCCCCTATCGCCTCGGCTGCTGATCGCAGTGGGCAACCGGCCCTCGGTGCAGGCATGAATCGCTGCTCATCAGTTTGACCAGATAGCCTTTCGCTTACCAACAAAAGCACCAACTAGACCATGGAAAAGCTAGCAAACTGGATTACTCCCCTGACGCTGGGGGCATTAGTAGGGCTGTACGAGATCCTGCACGGTTTGTTTTATGTCCTTTACGGGACGCCCGATCAAAAGCGGGACTATCCGCTCGAGATTGTGCTTGGGCTGCCCATATTGGCCTTGTGCCTGGTGGTACACTGGGTGATTCGACGGCTTACCCAGTCTGCTACAGGCACCATCTGGATCATCGAATCGATACTGGTAGGGCTTATTATCTATGGTTTTTATCGATCGTAGACGGAAAGCCATTGCCACGAAAGAGTAGCCGATACCTATGTGTGCTAGCTCATTCAGAACGCCCATGAGCCGGTCAACTTGGCAAAGCTGGGTACGTTGCCGGGGCTGGTGCTAACGTACTTGGCGCTCAACTCACTGTAGTTAAACAGGCACACGCTTTCGTCATAGTTAGCGCCAGCCCGATTCAACCTAGAAAAGCCCCATACCTTTAGCGTGGGGCTTTTCTGGGTTGAATCGGGTGCATGACGAATCGTTTCGTGAACAGACCATCTCGACGCTTTTGAACGCGACCCTGCCTCACTCGTTTTTCAGGTAAGCAATCGGATTGGAGTGGGCGGCCTTCATCGCCTGCCGAGCGATGGTCAACGCCGTTATCAGGCTGGTCAGCAAGAGCGTGGACAGCAATAGCCAGCCGTTCAATGTTATTTTGTAAGCATATGCCTGCAGCCAACCCGAGAGCAACCAGGCACCGACCGGAGCCGCCACCGCAAAGCCCAGCACTAACAATTTACCGAACTCACGGCCCAACAGCCACAGCAATTGCCCTGTTCGGGCTCCCAACACGCGACGAACGCCAATTTCTTTGGCTTTAGACTCGCTCAGGTACGTGACCAGTCCATACAAGCCCAGGCAGCTCAGCCCGATGGCCACCACTGCGAAAGCCTGGACAAACCCGGCTAACAGCCGCTCGAGGTCGGTGAAGCTTGCCAGCAAATCGGCCGTTGTTTTGGCCTGATAGACCTGATCGGGCAACACCTTATCCCAGACCCGTTGAATAGCCTGCTGCGTCTGCTCCGGGTGGGCCGAACTCAGCCGCAGCATAGCCACCCGGCTATGGAGGCGGTCCTGAATCAGCGTCATGGGCAGGATGGGTTGGTGCAGATCGCCGCTGCGGAAGTCGCGTACCACGCCGACGATAACGCGGTCGGCGTCTTTGACCCGCATTGATTTACCCACGATGGCGGCAGACGACGAAACGCCCAGTTGCCTAACCATGGTTTCATTGACCAGCACCTCGCGGCCGCTCGTGTCGGTGGCGCCAACGTTTCGCCCCGCCACCAGCGATAAACCAAACACCGACAGGTAGTGCTCATCGACCGCCCGAACCCGGGTATCGAACGCTTCCGGTTCGGTGGCAGCCTGGTAGCTGAACGAACTAGGCCGGTTGTAGGGAGAGGCGGGAGGATCGCTGCCGAAGGTGACGGCTTCGACACCCGGAAGTTGGCCCCAACCCTGGCGCAATGCAGCCAGTGGGGCGGCGCTGTGCTGGGGTAAAAAAACGGCCATTGTTGATTCGTACCTGAACCCCCAATCAGCTCGTTGCATGTGCCGAAGTTGCGCATTGATCACAAGCACGGCCAGGATAAATAGCTGCATTAGCACAAACTGCCCCCAAATGAGTCCCTGTCGAAGGGTCAGTTTTCCCCTGAGCCGCCTTGTCGGTTGGGCAGCAAAGGCTTTCGCTGGATCGAAACGGGCCAGTACCAGGGCAGGGTAGAGTCCTGAGACCCCTATCACCCCGATGAGTAGCCCTAGAAACCAGCTTAGGGCGCGGGGCTGGGCGACATCCAGCACGGAAAGGGTTGGCCGGAGCATATCGACCGTCGTGGCGAGGGTACGATTAACGAGCGGTAAACTCAGTTCAGTCAACAGGAGCGCGACTCCCATTGCGCCAGTCACCAGCAGGGCTGTCTCCACCATGAACTGGCCAATCAATTGCCAGCGCGTGCTGCCCATAACTTTGCGTACGCCTACTTCCCGTGCTCGTCTTAGCGCCCGGGCGGTGGCCAGGTTGACAAAGTTGATGCAACCCGCCATGACCAGCAGTACCCCCACCCCGATCAGGGCGTAGAGCACTGGGCGGGGTGCCATACCACTGCGTTGGTGATTGAGTTCGGCCAGGGGTAGCACCTGGTAGTCAAACTGGTCGACGGCCCGGGCAGGTAAGTTCTTACGTCGAATAGCTACCAACTGCTGCCGGAGCAAGGCCGGATCGGCGCCTTCCCGAAGCCGGACAAAACACATGGCCTGCAGCCCCTGCCAGTCGGATAAGGCCGCCGGACCCTCCAGGACCGGAATGGTGGCGTAGGAGACGAACGCGTCGTACCGAAGCTGGGTATTCGACGGCGGATCTTTGACAATTCCCGTCACGGTTAAGTCCGTGCGGTTGTCTAATCGTAAGGTGCGCCCCAAAGCCGGAGCCACGTCGAAGAATTTGCGGGCGTAACGTTCACTGAGCACTACCGTATTGGGCGCAGCCAGCGCCGTTTTGGGATTCCCACTGACCCACTCGACGCCGAACAGCTCGAAGTAGTGGGGCTCCGCAAAGCAGACGTTACGGGCTTCGGCGAATTTTTTGATCCAGCCCCCCTTGCCGTTCGGGACACTCAGGGTACGTCCAAAGAACGTCTCCAGCCGGGTTGCGCTTTCCACAAAGGCGTAATCGCGCCTCAGGACCTGGGCCAGCGGACGAGGAGCCGCATCGGTGGGCATACTTTTTTCCCCTTTGACATCAGTCACCACCCAATAGGAGCGATCCAGATGCGGATGGTAGCGATCAAAGCTGAACATGTAATTGACCACCAGGAAAATGATCAGGCCACTGGTCAGGCCAACTGCCAACCCCAGTAGGCTGATCAGATTGACATGCCAATGCTGCCACAGGTGGCGCTTGGCCACGATTAAATAATGACGAATCATCGGAAACAGGTTTAGGTTGGAAGGACCGGCAGAAGCCGGGAATTAGCGGGTTGTCAACGACCGCTTTGTGGTCCGGACTTTACCGGTCGACCACCACCAGAGAAACAGGATTGCCAGCAACGCCCCCGTTCCCCAAACAAGTCGAAAGGCGCTCAGGGGCACAGCCAGGGGGCGGCTGACAACGATCAGGAAACCCATGAGCAGTACGAACGTGAACACGTTGGAGATCAGCATATACCGAAATGGCTTGGTCGCCGGACGCCGTTTTAGGCGCCCCCTGGCCTTCAACGCGGCAGATACTGCTGGGGAACGCCAGGCGGAAACTTCCTGAATATAGTGCTGGGTCAATTCCACCATGGCTTGCGGACTGGCCTGTTGAATCACCTGCTGGGCAGCCACGTCGAAGGGTTGCCCGCGATCCATTTCGTGTTCGATCAGTGAAGCGAGGTGATCCAGCAACTCAGGTTCCAGTGCCTGGTGCGGATTGGTTTGCCGAAGCTGCCGGGCGAGTTGAGCAAGTTGGGTGCGAGACAGTTTGTTCATACATCGGAAAAGGTTATGACTAAACAGATATGAGCTTACTGGCCCAGGGATGCCGTTGGCGCAGGGTTGAGAATCAGCCGCATCAACTGAACGAAACGATCAAATTCGCCTAGCTTCTCAATGGCCGTTTCGCTTCCCACGGGGGTAAGCTGATAGTATTTGCGTAGTCGGCCGTCTACCTCCTGGGTGTGTGTAATGAGTAAGCCCTCCTCTACCAGTTTGTGTAGCACGGGATAAAGCGCCCCAAACGTAAGCGTCAACTCACCCGCCGTTCGTTCTTCAACGGCCTGCGTAATCTCATAGCCATACATCCGCCCTTGCTGAGCCAGCAGTTGAAGGACGATGGTCTTCAGTGTCCCTCGTATAAATTCCTGATTACCCGATTTCATGGGATTCTGTGCGTTAATCGTATGTGTCTGTCGAGACTATATATAAGAAACCTATATATACAGGTAACAACAACCAGTGGATGCTCCTGGACAGATTATTCCACAACCGAAGGCGCCATTAAAATAGCTTTGTCACGGAGTCAACAAGGGCAAGACGGATTATTAGCCTACACACAGCGCCGTTTTCGCTTTCCAGTCGTGCTTTACCGCGTAGCGCCAGATAGCGGAATACACGAATGAAACGGAACGGTTGCCGCCTCCAGTCGGCGGTTTTGGGCTTGGGGGAGCCGTCAGCCGAGAGCAACGTACTTGGCCTGACAAACCCGGGAAGCGAATGAGCTTCATTTGTTTCTATCTTGTCAGAACGCAGGCAGATCTGGCTGAAAGCGTTACGACGGCTTAATCGAATAGCGGTATCGGTATACGTCGATCTGCTTTGGGCGCGTTGCCTTACGTAAACCAGTTGCCTGTACGCTAACCAACTTCGCCTCATGACACAACCAGCCGATAAACGCTCGCCCATACAGCACATTTTACTAATAGTCAGCCTATTAGGCTTGATTCTGACCAGTATCTTTTTGAGTCGTCGCAGCGTACATGACGTTCAGGAAGCTTCCGCGTCCATCTATAAAGATCGCCTGGTGCCAACCGGCATGCTGGTCAATCTGACGTCCACGATCTACCGAAAACGGTCGCTATTGGAAACCTACGTGCTGGCGGTTGATAAACCCACGATGAACCAGCTTGTCTCTTCGCTCGATCAGCTGACCAGACGGACCGACTCCCTGCTGGTTGAATTTAGCCAGACCAGGTTGACGGCCAACGAAGCCGCCCAACTCGACTTACTAAAAAAGCGATTGGCGGTTTACAACCAGCTAGAGGGTGAACTCACGGCCAACCCGGTCAATTCATCAACCGCCCAGCAGACGCTCTTTACCGGTCGTAGTAACCAGGCGTTTAGTCAGGTTGCTCAAACGCTCGATGACCTGGCTTCCCTGCAACTTACGGTAGGCGAAGAACTCCTGGGCGAGTCGAGAGGAGAAACCAACTACATCTACGTGCTGACGGCGTTGCAGATCGGGTTGGTCTTGCTGATTGGGCTAAGCGTTTTCTGGCATCGGTTCTAATACCGCCAGCGCCCTACCAGGCAGGCAATTCAGCTTGGAGTAAGTCGCCTGCCGATACGGCACTGGCTGAAAAGCAAAATGCGCTGTTTGATCAGGCGGCAGACGAAGGAGGCCGATGAAAGTCATCAATCAGCCTTGTCCATTCAGGTAATCGTACGTCAGGAAACAGTGCTCAACAACCTGACCAGCTTCATTCAGCACAACCAGTATGCTCTGTCCTTTGCCCGCTCCTTGTATCAGGTGAATGCGTACGTACTGTTTATCGCCAATCGTGAGATGGTAAGATAGCGTCAACCGACGCGCGTTCCGTTTGACAAAAGGCCATTGCATACTCGTTCGAAGCGGCCGACGTACCTGCACGTACAAGCGATGTTGCAGGTTCTGGCGGTAGAATCGGGCATCTGCACCCTGCTCTGCTTCAATGCGCGCCTGCAACCTGGGTACGGCACCGTAGACAGCCTGTAGCGACGCGCACTTGTCAGCAAAAGGAGCCAGCAGGGTAGCATCTTCCTCGACCAGACCCGTCGAGTAGGGTGTCACTCGGCCGTAAGTCTGCTTCGTCAGTAAACTATCCGCGTAAAAGTCGAGGGCTAGCTGCTCGTAACAGATCGTCTCCGTTTTCAACTCCGTTGCCTGCTCATCGAGATAGCTCAGCGCTTTTTGGATGCCTATGTCCAAACTCCGCTCGGTGTCTTCCCGACGGTGCTCCACTGGCAAATCCACCGGAACGCCGCGGCCTTCGTAGCTGACGCGCCGGGGGTCAACGCTCTGCCCATTGGACAGCGCTAGTTCCCAGCCGTTTGGCAATGTAGCCCCCCACATAGGCGAGAAAATACCGTTGGTGTTCTCACCAACTAACCGAACATAAGGCAGTTGCTTTAAATAGAGTGCGCAGTGATCTCCCGCGCTGATGGTTGCCCCGCTGGTCAGCAGCAGCGTCGGCTTGATCAGCTTCGGCCCTGGTGCAGGATGCAGGTAATACGCACTCCAGGGCGAATACTCGGCATGGGGCTTGTGCCAGCGGGTACGTCCATAACCCACGAGCCGCCGGACTTGGGTCAGGCGGCTTGTCAGGGCATCCAGGTAAGCGGGAGCGCCGCCACCGTTAACGCGGATGTCCAGCAGTACGCCCTCCACGTCGGCAAAGGCCACGACCATTTCGTCTAGTTGACGAGCAAACTCGTTCAGCGGCATACCCCCAAAGCCGTTAACCTGTAGATAGCCATAGCGATCAGATCGACAGTACCCGCCCAGTTGATAGGGCTCGCTACGGAACCTGGTGAAGGCACCAAAGCCCTGCTTTTGCAGGTAAGCCAGCGTGACTTGCTGAAACTGCCGTTGCTGCTCTTTGGTAGGGTATTCCTTCAGAAAACGAGAATATTTGGCACTGGCGGGCAAATCGCCCGTTGGCGAGATTACAACGTGACCATCCCGGAGGGGAGCCACCACCTGCTTCATAATGTCGAGCAAGGTGGAGTCGTCGGTGCGCGCATCGACCTGGGGGCGGTAGCGTTGGTATTGTTGGTGCCAGTCTACGCCTCTGGTTTCGAAATGAGCATAGTGCTGATTGAACAGCCCCCAGAACGCTTCAAAGTTGCGCTCCGGGCTCTTGCGGTTGGCAGACTGGGTCCATCCTATGAGCGGACTGGCAAGTAGTATAAGAAGAGGTAAGGTTACTTTCATCCGATCCGCAGCTAGGCCAAACCACCCGTTGGTTCTTGACTGGATGCAGGCAACAGCCCAATGTCATAAAAAAGAGACACCCGCTTCCGTACACATAACGGTTTATGCCGATCAGTAACTTACAACTGTACGGTTTTTAGCATCGCGTTTAACTTTAGACATAACCGCGATTTTATGAAAACTCTGACCGTTGCGCTCATACTCATAGCCAGCTTTTGCAGCTATACGGCCGCCGAGGCCCAAATAGATACGACAAGCTACCCTACTGAGCGACAGCAGATCAGGGCCTTGATGCGTCAGCGAAGACCGAGCGAGCCCATCGACTGTAGTGATTTCATCGCCGTTGGGCCCAAAGGTGATATCTCTTTTTCGCACAAGGAATGGCTGGCCGTTCAAGCGAAAGAAAAACTGGTTTTTAAGTCCGTACGTGCGCTGCCAGGGCATGAGTTTATCCGCATCTACGACGGCACAATGGCTGTGGTTAATTTTCTGGCCGAGGTTCAACTTGTGGTAGATGACCGGGATTTGGCCATTAAGGTGAGGCGGCTGGAAGTCTATCATAAGGAGCCCACCGGCTGGTGTCGTGTAGCTGGTCAGGGCACCGAGGTGGATGAGAAGCTCTTTCCCGTGAAAAGCAATTAGGCCTTCAGTCCGCCTCGGCATCCATAACGTGGTAGCGGTACACGGCCCCACTTGTCCTCCTGCTAATCGCTTCCCCGAAAGCCATCAGGTAACCCTGAAGCGGGCGATGGCGCACTCATTATTCGTACGGTTACAGGATTAGCAGTAACAGGTCATCAGTTCAGGAGGTAAATGGCGCAGTTCAGTATCGGCAAGTGGCAGCCGGTACAGGGTCACCTTGAAGACACTGCCTTGCGGGCGCAGTTTTGATCCATCAATTCTGGACAAAACACCCCCATGCGCCTCTTTCGCCTCCTTCCAATCCTTTTAGCGAGTCTGCTGGCCTGCACCAAACCGGCAGACATTACCCCCACTCAACCCGCAACCGGCACGCCCACCGAAGTGGGTAAGCCAATCGGGGCCGCCACGACAAAAACAATTGGCGCTGCGGGTGGCAGCCTCACCACCTCCGACGGTAAACTGACGCTCACCTTCCCGGCGGGGGCGCTGGCCAACGAAACCCTCATCAGCGTACAACCGGTTGAAAATAAGGCCATCAATGGGGTTGGGATCGCTTACGAATTTGGGCCCGACGGATCCCGTTTTGCCAAGCCCGTTACGTTTACCTACCACTATGCGCCAACCGAACTGCTAGGCACCACACCACAGGCAATGGCGCTGGCCTCGCAAAACGCCGAACACGTCTGGCTACTCGAGCGCTTCGTGAAGGTAGACCCGGTTAGCCGTACCATTCAGGGGAAAATCGATCACTTTAGTTGGTGGAGTATTATCACACTGTTTTACATGACGCCCGAAGCCGCTACGTTGGGACCAACCAACTGGGTAGACCTGAAAATTCAACAGGCCGCTGATCTACCGACCATTCCCACGAGCGCCGACGCCGATCAACTGCCCCTGTTGGCCCCGCTGACGCTGACTGGCACCGACCCCTTCTTGATTAAAGACATCAGTCTCAACGGCAACAACAACTGGTCGGCCCTGCAAAACTCCGCGAATCCGGATGGGTATTTGGGTTACGATATGCGAGCTAAAGCGGCGGTCATCCGCTACTATGCCCCCGCCCGGGTACCCCAAAATAATCCTGTCATGATTGGCGTCACGCTGGCGGTGTCCGACAAGGCGCAACTGATCCTGGTTGGTAACCTGACGATCGAAAACGAAAATAGCTTTAGTGTGGAGGGGCGCCGTTTCGACAATGTACAGGTCGCGGCGGGTTTTGTGGGCGGAACATTTACGCTGACCATGCGCGACTTGGACGACCCCACTGCCATGGGCACGCTCTATGCGCAGGCCAATCTGAGCGGCGAGGGGTCGGCCTCGTTCGACCTCAACGGAAACGGGGCGGCGGCGGCGACCAATCGGGGCGAAACCCAGGGCGATTCGCGCTACCGGACATGCGCCGATGCGTACACCGAGAGTGGCACCATTACCATCACCAAGCTGGTTCAGAAAAACGGGCAGCGGTATGTGCAGGGGACCGTACGAGGCACGCTTGTCAAAATACACGATGTTGACCGGAAGACGTGCACCGTACTGGAGCACAAGACGTTCCAGGTCAGCGCGAATTTCACGGCTCCGTTGCTCTAGTTGCCCACCCAAATGAACTCACGAAGCGCAGCCTCATTGCCTTCACTCCTCCCTGACCGCCAGCCTATCCACACCAACTTAAATTCTGGAGGCGACTACCAGCCCGGCCGGTTGGCCGGGCTTTTTGTACTATCATCCGCCGAGCTGGGTACGTCGCTCTAGCTGCCCAGCTTCCTACGCGTCGGCGGCTGGTGCACAACACCGTAGACAGCTTACAAGGCGGTGCACCTTCCGGCGAAAGGAGCCGCCGAATAGGCTACTTTCTGTTCGAACCAGTCCGACGAACTTGATAGATACCTGCTTAGTCGTTGCCTATCCTACAGGAAAATCCGTATTTTACCTGTGTGGGACAGCCAGTTGCTTACATACGGTGTTTGCTGAGCTGGTCAAGCGGTTTGATAGCCGCCTGGCTGTGTCTGCTATATATAGCTCAGCCCGCCGATGTCGATGTCCTGGCAGAGCGGCAAACGTACCTATACTGCCGTGCGTCACAGCGGCCTGCCCGTAAACCGGATGTCACCTCGGCGCTTCATTGCCACGGCTCAATAGCCCTGGTCAACAGCCGGGTCGACTTCTCGTTCGGGCCATCACCCAGCTTCCTGCCCGGTCTGCTGGCTCCCTTCGCTTATAAGCCGGGCGTGACCGTCCGTCGGCACCCACACTATTCTTATTACTCCTTCCGCTTTCTGCAACTCATCTTCGAGCATCAGATTGCGATCAATGCGCCCTAAGGCTTTTCTTCAGGCGCTGTGCGCCCAGCGAACGTACCTGGGTATACGCCTCTTTCTTCCGCCCCTGCGTAACGCCCGGTACCTGATTGGCCGTGCTAGCTGACTCCTTCGGCTACGGGTGCGCTCTTCTCATAGTCGTCTTGGCGCTTACGTCTTCGTGACCGCTGGTAGCCGCGTTCTTGGGCCACGCTATGTACGCCGCTCAGGGCCGCCCGGTGTGCTTACTGATCGGGGCCGATGGGGGCGTTCTTTTCCGCAATCGAACATGGTAGCCTTCACCGGTGAAGTGAGCGCTATCTCCTCTAAACATATAACCACTCAACACCATGATTTCGCAACCAACGACGGTGCCTGCTGCTTCCCAGACACACCTGCTTCGTCGTCTGAAAGACGGCATCTTTCTCTTGACTGGCGTACTCTGCGCCGGCATGGGCCTGAAGGGCTTCCTGCTACCAAATAACTTTATCGACGGAGGCGCCATGGGCATCTCCTTACTACTGGAAATCACGACTGGCCTCGAACTGGCCCTGCTGATTATTTTGGTTAACCTGCCGTTTATCTGGCTGGGTTATCGCCAGATATCAACGGGTTTCGCTATCCGTACCACACTGGCCATTAGCTTGCTGGCGGTTTGTCTGGTCGTTGTACCATACCCGGTCGTAACAACCGACAAACTGTTAATTTCTGTCTTTGGCGGTTTCTTCCTAGGGGCCGGTATCGGGCTGGCGATCCGGGGTGGCGGCGTATTGGATGGTACCGAGGTGCTGGCCGTTTGGGTCAGCCGCCGGTCGGCGCTGACGGTCGGCGACGTGATTATGGTCATCAACATCTTGGTATTCGGTGCCGCGGCCATTCTGCTGAACGTCGAAACAGCCTTATACGCGATGCTCACCTACCTGGCCGCCTCTAAAACTGTCGACTTCCTCATCCACGGTATCGAAGAATATACGGCGGTCATCATCGTGTCTGACCGCCATGAAGCGTTGCGTACGATGATTACCGAAGAGCTTGGCCGCGGGGTTACCGTCTTCAAAGGTGAAAAGGGCTATGGCAAGCGGGGCTATCAGCAACACGACATCAACATCCTGTATACCGTCGTTACCCGTTTGGAGCTCACCCGCCTGAAAGACAACATCACCCGAATTGATGAACAAGCCTTTGTGATCAACCACGGTATCGATGATGCCAAGGGCGGGATGGTCAAAGGGCGGCCCCTACATTAACGATCTTCGTCGGCGGCGCTTCACCTGCCATGTCCGTAGTATTCACAGCCCGGTCAGATTGGCCGGGCTTTTTTTGCTTACCAGTACAGCTGGGTACGTCGCTAGTGGCCTTACTAGCCCCCATTACTTATCCGGCTTTGCTGTCGGGAATGGAGGAGTTGCCCAGCGAGGTCACCATCTCCATAAAGGCCTCTGTATGCCGTTGAATTGGGGGCATCATCAGCACGGATATATCGCCCGGCCCCGCCTGAGGGTAATACCAGGTGGCCTGCGCCGCCGTCAGGTAGGCCGCCAGATCGACATAGCACAGGCAGGCCTCTCTGCCACAGCGTCCATCGGCCAGCTGCGAGGGCCGCAACAAGTGTGGAAACAAATGAAACTCATCGACGGACAACCCAAAAGCATGTTCCAGTTCATTGATCGTCTCAACCTCGGCCTGGTTCGGTAAGTAGATCGTGTCACACATCGCTGAATCAGCGGCTGGTAAGGATAACCGCTGTAAAAACGAGTGCAATTTGTATGCCTAACCCAAGCGGAATAAATCAGGACAAAAAAGCGCGTTTAAGACCTTGGATTCCAGCCACCTACCGTCTACACTACATTCAAATAAACATTACCTCCATCCAATAAATATCGGATTGTAGTGCCCATCGTATCCGCTTACCTTAACATATATTAATTCGTACGTGAATGCTTTCTAGGCCATAGTTATGAAGCCTCCGTCAGTTGGCCCTGAAGACAATACCAATCGCCCGCTGAGCAATGTCCGACATACCGACCCCCTACTTCTGTCCTTTATAACGTAGCCCTCCCCCACTGCTTTTGCGCCTTGTTCACGCACAATCGCCCGGCCGATTACCAATTCGCACCGGCTAAGTGATCGTAAGTGGTCCTGGTCAACCACCCTCCATAAACGGAGGGCCATACCCTCTTTGTCTTTACCAAAATTGTAACCTTTTATCACATAATATATCTTAAACCAATGACTCACCAACTTCATTTCGACCTCAGTCACGTCGATACATCGGGCGGTACCGCCCTGCATCTCCTCATCCGGGGTGAAAAGTACCCGCTTTCACTACATACAGAAGCGACGCTTCAGCAAGCCGCCGCGACCAACCGGGCCGCCGCTGTACTGCTGGCACAACGCCCCGCCGCGCTCAGCCATTACGTGGAGGCGCCCCACCTCCATTTTATTAAAAACCGGCTGACGCGCATCCAGGTGGTGGGCGACTGCGAACCCTCGGCCCCGGCCTACCACCTCCCGCCCCTCTACCATGTGGCCTACATGCCGCATCAGGAGGATTACGAGACGTATTTCGCCAGACTAAAACGCAAAACCGGGCTAGTGAAACCGGCTTTGTTTCAGTCGTTTGGCCTGGCAGAAACAGACGACGATCCGTGGCAGATTCTGATGCAGGAGTACCACCTGCAGGGGCCGGTCGACGTAGCGAAGTTTCTGGCGGGGCAGCACCCGCTGCTGGCCAGTAGCCAGCCGCAAACGCACCTCGCGCTTCAGAACGAGCACATTTACCCGACGACAAAAACCGACCCGGACAGCATACAGCAACTGAACAACATCCAGTTTCTGGCGCAGTCGATCAAGAGCCAGGGGCAACCTGGTCCCAACAGTGGCTTTGCCATTGTAAAGCAGTCGGTGGATGGTAATGGCAATCCGCTGACCTACCAGTTCCCCATCGGCGACCCAAGCAATCCGACGATCCCGGCCGGTACGCCGGTCATGATTTATTCGCTGACCGATACCACCAACGGCGCCATGGCCCCCGCCATTGGGTTGCCGCTGCAAACGTCGCGCAATGACTCGCAATTCAAGAATCAGACGTGGGGCGTCAACCAGGGAACGGCATCGTATGACGTTGCCAACCAGACCACAACGGCTCAAAGCCGCCGCCTGATCGCCAACGCCGCACCCGCCGCCAGCGCACCGGGGCAGTGGTCGGTGTCGCCCAATACGTCGTCGCACGGGATTACCGTCGATCAGAACTCGATCCAGTTTACCGGCTCCAACTTTTCCGTCGACGCCTACAACAATTTCCTGCGGATCGTGGGGGCTTACGTCGAGTTTTTTGCCGATTCGGACATGACTCAGGCGATCAACAACCCGATGAGTCCGCACATGCTTCAGGCGTTCCAGACGGATACCAAAACGTACCTGGACATGATCAGCAGCGTGAATACCATTCTGGGTATTCCGTTCCCGACCGACCCCACGCAGCTTCAGATGGCCTGGCCCGATCAGGCGCAGGCCGCCAAGCTCATGTTTGGCGGGGTGGGAACGTGGAACTACGACGCGCACGTGGTGTGGCCGGGCTTCATCGAAACGGGTATCTTCTGTTTCGGTATTCCGATCTTCATGATGGCTGCCCAGGCGGCGGTTACCGATACGCAGTGGTACAAGGAGTTTGTTAAAGACACCGACAACATCATGGCGGCGGTTGGTGTGGGCTTCTCGGTGGGTGGCGCCGCCTTCGGGGTCGACGCCGGGTTCATTCAGGGGTTAAAAAGCTCCCTCTACACCTTCGGGGATATCATCGTTGGGATACTGGCGGCGCAAGGCATGGAGAAGCTGTCGGCCTACCTGCTCGCCAAGATTGCCGCCTCTGAATTTGCCGAAGCGGCGCCGTTTGTGGGCTGGGCCCTGCGCGCCGTAAGCGTAGCCATCGACGTAGCCGAGCTGGCCGTGTCGTTTGGGGAAGTAATGTCATCACCCGCGGTGATCGAAATCGACGTGAAACGGCAGATGGCCTTCACGTTCACCCTGCACCCCGACCCCGCCCATGGTGAAGCCGGAAACCCCAAAACGGCCATCTGGCCCGCCGTTGCCGACCACTACCGCATTCTGGTCAACTACAAAACCGGGAGCGGATTTGAAAGCAAAGGGCAGGTGCCATTAACACCTTCGGGAGGCTCTTCTAACCAGCCAATTCAGACCAATTTTACGGTACCCTGGGGCGGGCAGATGCAGGTCATCGCCGCCGTGTACTCGGCCAACGGCTGGCTGTGTGGCAAATACCAGAGCGACTGGCTACCGGCCATTCCCGATTCCGGTACGCCGGGTGCGAAAGCCGTGGATGGTAATATCACCGAGATCCTGGTGCCCCTTACGCAGGATACGCAATACACGTTCAAGCAGAAACTGTCTTACAACAGCACCACAGGGCACACGTGGCAGGGCGTTTCGGGAGGCGCTACCGTACCGACCGACACCGTGAGCAGCCTCAACAGCGACAATACCGGCAACAACATCGGGCAGCTGGCGGGCATCACTATCAATGAAACGGCCTCGGTAATTGGCTACACCTGGCAGGCTTCGGGCGAGAACATTCCGCTCGAAAACGGCACGCAGCCCGATTCGGGACAGATGTTTGTGTTCCAGAACGTATCGGTCCTGAGCGATGCCGAAAGCCGACTGAAATTCCCGGCGTTTGGCTTCAAAACCAAGCCCGGTCTGGCCTACGACGTGTATGGTGGTAGCCCAACCCAGGTGGGGCCGCTCAATTTCGTGATCGACACCCGCAACGCCTCGACCGGCTACCTGCGCCTTGTCGACCTGATGGACGGTAACCCGCAGTTTGACCTCAACAGCGGCATGAGCTACGGCACGTTCTCGCTGGGCGACATCGACGCGCTAGCCGTGCACCCCAACGGGTACGTGGTAGCCGTAAACTGGGCGAGCCATAAGATGCAACTGCTGAAACTGGCCGATCAGGCCGTGCCTGATGCCAACGCGCCGCTGGCAACGGTAGTGTCGGGCAAGGGTATTTTGCAGGGACTCATGCAGGGGCCGATTGCTCTCGCCATTTCACCCGACGGCAAAATCTACGTGCTGGAGTCGCTCAATAACCGGGTGCAGGCGTTCGACATCAACGGCAATCCGGCCCCAAGTTTCACGGGGCAGTCGTTGTTCAGCCTCCCGAACGCGGGGGCGATCGCCCAGCAGCTCGACCAACGCACGGCGAGCAGCGACCTTGTGACGGCCTTTCTGGCCAATGGGGCCTCTGACCTGTTCAGCATCGACGCGTCGCTCGCCCCAACCCTCGACAGCGGCACCATGACGATGGACGTGATCAGTGCCTTCGCCGCTAATATGGTGTACCTGGCTTACGTGACCGACGACAAGGGGAACATTCAGCCCGACCCGACGCAAACGTCCTTTATCACGGTTATCAAGGCCGGGCAGTCGTGGACGATTACCGACCCCAGCCGAAACTATGTCTATACGCTGACGGCCACCAGCGGCGCCATTCTGGTTCAGGACCAATTCAGTGAACTCGAAGTCATCATCCTGCAACAGGGCGTGAGCTGGCAGCTGAAGGACCTGGCCGGGGGCGACTCATTCCTGCTGACACTAAGCGGCACGACGCTCAATGTAGCCCAGTACCTGTCGTACTTCTCGGTCAACCCGAAAAACGAGTCGCTGACCTACTGCGACCTCGCTATCGAAAGCAAGGGGTACGTGTATGTGCTTGCCTACGAGACCAACGTACCTGGCACGGCGGTGCTAAACACGGCTTACGTACTCGATGTGTATACGCCGCAGGGCGAACACCTCTTCCGCACACCCGACTCCAGCCTGACTCCAGCCGCCCAGATGCAGTACGTCGCTGCCGGGAAGATGGCCATTGACCTGTGGCGCGACGTGTTTACGCTCAACTACGAAAAGATGGCCGGGCCGCAGGGCCGCACCGAACCGACGATAAGTCAGTGGATACCCACGCCGCCGCTGTTTAACATCGACCTGACAGACGCCAACGTCGCCATGTTCGATCAGGCGCAGATGGCCAACATCACAGCTGCGTTTGCCACGGCCGGCATCACCCTGTCGTCAGCAGCAACCTGCACGGTCGTACAGGCGGGTCAGCAATGGAAAGTCGACGACGCGGCTCAGAAGTTCAACGTCGTGACAACCATTGGTCAGATCGACGTATACCAAGCATTTGTATAACCCGGCTTCGTCTGCGCCGGGTTACGCCCGGCGCAGACGAGCCACTTTTCTCCCTTACTATGGAAACCAACACCTATCAGGATGCCGCCCCGGCGACGGCATTCCAGCAGGTACTCGCCCTGCTCAACCTTACGCCACCGCCCACCAATCAGCTCCAAACGAGCGCGGCCAGTCAGTTCCTGTCTACCGACCCGGCCCAGTCGCTCATCGCGCCTACCGTGGTGACACTGACCGATACCGACGAGCAGACCGCCCTGCTAGCCTTCTTCGGGCGAACTGAGCCGTTGGAGGAAACCGGCCCCGTCGAGCTGACCACGTTTACGGCCAACGATGTAACCGTGAAGGCCGGTGCACCCTTGCAGATCATGCCGGCCGACCACTCGCCGGTGCTGGTCAACATCGATACTCTCACGCTGGAGCAGGGGGCGCAGATTCAGTGCTTCACGTCGGTGATTCTCACCGTAGGGACTCTCATCAAGCAATAACCCAATCACATCCTAACCAACGCATCCATTTCTAACCGATTAACCAGCAAAACTCCATGCAAAACGTAACCACTTTCGACCAGTACATGTCCATGCTCGTCAACATGGGCGTACCCAGTGCCGCCACCCGAACCGCCACTTACAACACCGGTGATTATGAAGGGGGGCTCATCCTCTCAACCGATCCGGCCCAATCGCATGTGCCGCCCTCGTTCATCTCGGTGCCGGATGTAGACACCCTGAAAACCTTGTGTGGGCTTCAGGACAGCTTTTTTGAGGCTAATCAGGCCGCCAATACCTTACCTATACCAACAGCAACTGAGGCGCTGACCGCCATTAACAATCCACTGGACAACAATGTCTGCATGGCGCTATCGGCCTATATCTTCGGCAACAGCCAGTTGGTAGCCCCCTGGAAAGACACACTGAACCGGCTTCGCTTCCCGATGCAGGTAGCCGTTTTTACAGCCAACGTTATCAATGTGCAGGCCGGTAACCCCCTGATCCTGAAAGGTACCGACAGCAACCCGATCGGGCTTGGCTGCGATACGCTCAACATCGAAGCGGGCGGCCAGGTGATCACCCAGGGGCCAGGTACCGTAACCGCCGATGTCATGAACAGCGCACAGGCGGCCTACGGCGCAGGCGATGCTCCAACCACCAACCTGCTGTCAGTCGGTGGGGACGGTGGGTCGGGCGGGGACGGTAGTTCTACCGCCAACGCCCCGGCGGGCCCCAAGGGCCCCGATGCCACCACGAGTGGAAAAAGTGGCTGCAACGCCGCGGGCAAAGGCGGACAGGGGCCCGATGCGGGTGATGCAACCGACGGCGGGCCGGGTGGTACTGGCGGCAATGCCAGTGAGATCAACTATTCGGTGACCACCATGAATGGCAACTACCTCGCGGGCAGCATAGGTGGCAATGGTGGCAACGGCGGCAATGGTGGCAGCGGCGGCAATGGCGGGCCGGGCGGCGCCGGTGGCAATGGCTGCCGCGATTGCGGCCAGGGACCGCAGGGACCGGGTGGCAAGGGCGGCAACGCGGGTAAAGGGGGTATCGGTGGCAATGGTGGTAATGGCTCCACGGTCTACATCAACTACCAGAATGGATCACCAACCATCAGTACATCGACTCAGAAGGCGTCTGGCGGCAATGCGGGCAATGCGGGCAATGCGGGCTCTCCCGGCGTGGGCAACCCAAATGGTGCCGGGGGAACAACAGCACCCGGCGTCAATGGCGGCACTGGTGGGCAACCGGGCAAGATTATCATCAACGGGTCGGCCAGCAACTAACCTTTTTCCACCACAATCACAGACAGTCATGGCAACAACAGCCGATATTATCGTTTATGGCACACCGGGCGCCGATGGCCTTATCGTTCCCAATGCTCCCAATGCCCAACCGTCCGTCAGTGCCAACGGGGTCGACGGCGGCTACTCCTGGTTTCACTACGTACCGGCCACCAACGGCGTAGCCGGGGTTAATGCCCCCCAACCGGGTCAGGACGGCAACTCCGGTGGTAACGGTGGCGATGCCGGGAGCTTTCAGCTTCAGGTCACCAACCTGCAACTCAGCAGCCTGCTCACGGTCGTCAGCACGGGCGGGGCGGGTGGCAGTGGTTCGGCGGGTGGCAACGGCGGGGCCGGCGGCAGCGGCGGCAATGCGGGCAACAACAACAGCAGCCACAGCAGTATGACCGCCAATGGCGGACCGGGCGGCAACGGCACCGATGGCGGTAAGGGTGGCAACGCGGGAACTGGTGGCAACGGCGGTTCGATTCACGTGCGCTACCATACCGCCAATCTGCCAAACCCGGCCGTTACGGTGCAATCTGTGGGCGGCAATGGCGGTAACGCGGGCACCGGCGGCGTGGGCGGTATCGGTGGCAACGGCGGCCGAAACTTCCCCGCTAGCAATGGTTTCGCCAACAACGGCCAGAGTGGACACACCAGCCCCGGTGGCTCTACCGGCAGCGGGGGGCAGGGAAGCAACGACACAAGCGTAGGTCAATACTAATCCATCCACTCCGATGCAAACTGCGGCCCCTGCCACAACCGATTTTGCTGGCAAGTACGCCATTGCGTTCCCCAATAACCAACTGCTCTGCCTGCCCGCCTCGGGCGGCAGTGCTACGTTGGGGGTAGCAGCGGGCGACCTCCACAACCCGACCGCCAACCAGCTGGTCAACCTATATGGCAACACCCAGAGCGGGTTTACGTTGCAAGCGCCCAACTGGCTGTATGTCTGGTACAACAATGGGTACGTTGCCGAAAAACAGCGCGGCGATACAGCCTGCTCGGTGTTCTCGCTTCAGACGGTCCAGAGTAGTACGTACCTGGTCGAAACGGCCCCCGACAGCACCGTGTATTACGTGGGTGCCAACTCCGACGGCACCCTGTCGCGGGTCCCAAACTCGGAGACGCCACCCGCCAACGCGCAGGTGGCGACAAACCAGATCACCGACAGCCTGGCTTCGATTCGGCAGCAACGGTCTACGATGGCGAACCCGCTGACGGGCGTGTACCTCGCCGGGCAGGACCTCCGTAACATCGCGTTTATGTCGACCGACCTGTCGTTTGCCGACTTCTCGAACACGACGATGGACAGCACTTCCGACGCCAACGGCGCCACGGCCAATGGCACCCGGTTTGACAATGCCAACCTCACAAACTGGGTCGCCAATGGCCTTGTTTGCGCCAAAGGCTCGTTTGTCAACGCGGTGCTGACCAATGCCAAACTGTCGAACGGGACGTTTACAGGGAGTACCTTCAACAAAGCCGACCTCAGTGGGGCCAATCTGCAGGTGTCTGATTTCACCGGTGCCGCTCTGATTGGCTGTCCGTTTGCAGGTACGTTGGTGAACCAGGCCATTTTCAGGTCAGCCAACCTCACCAACGCCGATTTGTCGCTGGCGAAGGGCGTCGAGGCGATTATTAGCATTGAAGGTGCCCTGCTGATCGCAACGAACCTGAAAGGCCACGACCTCACCAACGTAGCCATCGACGCCCAAACCAACTTTATGAGTGCGGTGCTCGACGGCTGCAACCTGACGGGCAAAAACCTCACTAACAATGTGTTTGTGCGGGCGTCGATGCAGGGCGTCAAGCTTGACAATACCACCCTCAACGGCGTACAGTTCGCCTTTGCCAACCTCACCAACGCGAGTATTACGGGTGGCATTACGATGGTCGGAGCCAACCTTGCCAACGCCAACCTTCAGAATGTGAACCTCACCGGCGCGCAATTGGGGGCCAAGACTACGCTGTTGAAAGCGCCCCTCAGCGACAGCAGCCAACTCGACAGCGGACAGATTCCGGCTGACATCAGCACGGGTCTGAAGCTGAGCGGCGGGGCTACCGTTCAGGTGATTCAGTCGGGCCTGATCTGGCAAATCACCGATGGCGCGACCGTTTATCAGGTCAACAACAACAGCTATGTGTTGCTGGTGCAGCAGGTCAATACGTCGAATGCGGCGGTGCTGTCCAACGCGTATATGTTCGAGACCAACCTGCAGCAGGCCAACCTGTTTGCCGTCGAGATGTCGGGGGTACACTGGTATGGCAGTGGGGCAAGCGCGCTCAGCGCCGATTTGGGGCAGGCGAATCTTTCCAACGCGTTTTTGTCGGGCATGGGCTTCAAACAGAGCCTGATGCAGGGCGCTTCCCTCGACTACGCCACGCTCATCGGAACGGTGTTCGACGGAGCCAACCTCAGTCCGTCGTCGTCGTTGAAACCCACGTCGTTTGCGTTTGCCGCCATGCAGAGCACCTCCTTTGCGAGTACGTCGACGCTCTACAATGCCAACCTGACCAACGCGGCCCTGGCCCTGGCCAACGGCGTGCCGCTGTTTACCCTCGACGTCAGTTTTGTCTCGTCGCTCAACACCGGCACCATCTCGACCGCCCTCCGCACCGCATTCGCCAACGTGGCTTACACGCTCGTCGGCGTGGCGGGCCTGACGGTAGTTCAGGCGGGTAGCGCGTGGCAAATCGCCAACATCGACTCGCAGAATGCGGCGCAAACGGGCTACGGGAACTTCTATCTGGCATTGGAAAGCCAGAAAAACGGCTTGTCGTTCATTCAGGTGTACGGAGCCGCACCGCTGTTGCTGCTCAACGCCGACGGTAAGGGCGGTCAGGTGCAGCTCCAACTGGCGTTTGGGCCTACTGGCCTCACCGAGCAGCAACTGAACGGCAATACCACCTGCCCGTCGGGGATGCGATACAGCTACCTGTCGGACTATATGACCTATGCCATGCTGATGACCCCGGCGCTCCCCCCGTTGCCACCAACCTGCCTGAACTGCTGGAATTAGTCCGCCCGATAATGAATACTCAAGCTGCTTATTCACCTATTGCCGTCGTCGGGATGGGGTGCCGGTTTCCGGGGCATGTGCAAACGCCCGCCCAGTTCTGGCAACTCCTTCTCGACGGCGAAGACGTGCTGGAAGACGTACCTGCCGACCGTTGGAACCAACGCTATTTCCACGCTGCCGACCGGGCGCAGCCGGGGTCGCTCATCTCGCCGCGCGGGGGCTTCCTCGACGACGTCGCCGGCTTTGACTATAGCTTTTTTGGCTTTTCGCGGCTGGAGGCCGCCAACATCGATCCGCAACAACGGCTGCTGCTACAGGTGGCCTGGGAGGCGCTCGAACAGGGGCGTATTCCGGCCGATCAGTGGAAGAAGAAGGCCGTCGGGGTCTTCATGGGCTGTTTCACAGTCGACTATCACCTGATGCAGTTCCTCGATCCGCTCGATATCGGCGCGTTTGCCACGACCGGTATGATGAACACCATGCTGTCGAATCGGCTGTCGTATGTCTTTGATTTCAACGGTCCCTCAATGTCGATCGACACCGCCTGTTCAGCTTCCCTGACGGCGGTGCATCAGGCCTGCCAGAGCCTACAAAGCGGTGAATCGGAGCTGGCGCTGGCGGGCGGGTCTATGCTGATGCTCGTGCCCGATTACCACATTGCCGAAACCAAAACGGGCATGCTCTCGAAAGACGGGCGGTGCAAATCGTTTGCGGCGGGGGCGAATGGGTACGTTCGTAGCGAAGGCGTGGGCGTGGTGGCCTTGAAACGCCTCGACCGGGCCATTGCCGACGGTGATTTCATCCAGGCCGTGCTGATCGGCAGCGCTATCAATCAGGATGGGCGCACCCCCACTATTGCCACGCCCGCCGCCGAGGCGCAGATGGCCGTGATGCGCCGGGCCTGTGAGCGGGCCGGCATTAGCCCGGCGCAGGTGACGTATGTAGAGGCGCACGGCACCGGTACGTCAGCAGGCGATCCGGTCGAAGCGGCGGCCATCGGGGCGGTCTACGGACGCAGTTCAGGACGTACCCAACCCGTTTGGGTAGGCTCGTGCAAAGCCAACATCGGGCATACAGAGGCGGCATCGGGTATTGCTGGCCTCATCAAAAGCGTGCTGTGTGTGCAGCACCGACAGTTGCCGCCGCACCTGTATGCCGATACGCCCAACCCACGGATTCCGTTCGAGTCGATGGGGTTACAGCTACCCGTACAGCGGCAGGACTTGCCCCCCGCCGCCGAGCCCTACATCGTGGGGGTCAACTCATTTGGCTTCGGCGGTGCCAACGCCCACGTGCTGGTGCAGGAATACCCGGTTGCTCAACCCGCACCGGCCAATCCGGCGGCCAACCCGTTGCGGCTACCGCTGTGGGCGCATACCGACAAGGCCCTGCGCGAACTGGCCCTACGCTACGCCGATGCGCTCGACCACCTTGCCCCGGAACGGGTGGGCGATTTTTGCGCCAATGCCGCCACGCGTCGGTCGACGTTAGCCCGGCACCGGCTCTTTGTCGGCGACGATGCAGCAGACCTGATTCGGCAACTCAGGCAGTTTGCGCAGCAGCCCGAGCCAGTAGTCAACGGAAAGGCGTCGGTTGCCTCGCTGGAAGACGTGCTGGGAACCACCCGATCGACTGAACAGGCTGGTACCGAAATGAACTCATCGCCCGTGCCGTGGATGCCCCTGCCGACATACCCCTGGCAGAACGAGCCCCTCTGGCAGGAGTCGGCCCGAAGCCGGAATCGGAGGCTCCGCCCGTCTGTTTTTGCCTGGCTGGGTTCGGTCGTCGATGAGCAGACCAATCAGTGGGAAGTGCTCGTTTCGGCAGAAAAAACGCCCTGGCTGACCCAGCACTCCATCAGGGGACAATGTTTGCTTCCCGGAGCGGTGTACATCGAAATGGCCATGGCGGCCCTACGGTACGTGGCGCCAACGACCCAATTTGCCATTGAGCATCTTTCGTTTGAGCGGGCGGTTGTGATCAAACCGGGCGTGGCTTTCCTGCTGCGTATCCAGCTAGACAGGCCTGCCCAGCGTTTCAGTATTTCCGCCACGGCATCGCTATCCGACCGGACGCATCAACCGGTTGCGTCGGGGCAGTTTCGCACCCTGCCTCCCGGCAGCATCAGTCAGGCTCGCTGGCCTGCCGACCGGCCCGCTACCGAACCGGCTATCGACGGCGAAACGCTTTACCGTTTTTTCGAGAAAGGCCAGTTCAACTATGGGCCGCTATTCAGAGGGCTTAAGGAGGTATTTCTCACTGAAGACGAAAGCATCGGCCTTGTCACGCTGCCAGCGGAACTAGCCAGTCAACTGGATGACCCGGCGTATGTGTTTCACCCAGTTGCCCTGGATAGCCTGTTTCATACGCTGCTGGCGCTCAACTACCCGAACCCTACGGCGTTTGGCCTGCCCGTCGGCGTTGATCGGATTCGCTTGTTTGGACGACCAACCCCATACATGCAGGTCAGAGCGAAGCGGACGCACGAAACCGATTCGCTCGTCAAGCTGGACCTGTTTTTCTACGATCTGGCGGGGGCTCCGCTGGGTTACATAGAAGGCTTTTGCGCGCAGAAAATCACGGCACCCCGCCGCGACCGGCTGTCGGTCAATGCCATTTATCAGTCCCTGCTCCTTCCCGAATGGGAGCCCTGTTCGATAGCATCCTCAACGGGCGTAACCGACCGACATTTCGTGCTGTTAGCGGATCAGCAGGGAGTTGGCTTACGCCTGAAAAGCCGGTTGGAACAGGCTGGCTTTTCGGTAACCGTGGCCCAGCCCGGCCATACGCTGAACAACGGCGACACGGTGGATCAACTCATCTGTCTTCTGGACCAACAGACGGCCGACACGCTGATCATTAATTGCCTGCCGCTGGATGCTATTGATTTCTCAGGTAGTCTTCAGTCAGTCGTTCAGCCGCTACAGGCGTTGGCCAAGGCCATCCGGCAAACCAACTTTACTGGACAGGTATGGTCGATTAGCCAGCTGACTCAGCTCGTCGATGGAAACGAGGCCGACATTCAGGTGTTTCAGGCGGGCCTTTGGGGGATCGCCAACGTTTTTTGCCATCAGGAAAACCGGCACAATGGCGGCGGTATCATCGACATAAGCACCCATTCCGACACCGAACAGCTCGCGCAACTCCTAACGGCTGATGCCCTGCCAGAAACCATGCTGGCTATCCGGCATCAACAGGTCTTCTGCAAGCGGCTCAACCGATACCCCAACAAAGGGACATCGGCCGACACCGTACAGTTCGATCCGGCGGCAACCTACGTCATAACGGGTGCTTTTGGCGCGCTGGGCAAGGCGGTTACGCAGTGGGCTATCGAGGCCGGGGCCCGTCAGTTGTTGCTGACGACGAGCCGGGTCGTGAGCCGTACACAGAACCCGGATGACGATACCTGGATTCAGTCGCTCCGTAAACAGGGCGCCGCTATCGACGTGGCCTGCGTTGATTTGACCGACACCGATTCGCTGACGGCGTTTACCGCCAGCTGTGTCAACCGTTCTGTACGCGGAGTGCTGTATTGTGCCGGCATTAGTCACGATCAGCTATTGACTGAGGCTAACGATGCCGTGACGCAGCAAGTGATGGCTACCAAGGTGCTGGGGGCATACCGACTCCACGAAGCCCTCCTACCGGTTCCGCTGGAGCATTTTGTCCTGTTTTCGTCGATTGGCAGTTTTTTGCCAAACCGGGGGTTGGGCGTTTACGCCGCCGCCAATGCCAGCCTGGACGCGCTGGCCCACAAACGGCGGCTCATGGGTCTGCCGGCCCTTAGTATCAACTGGGGGCCCTGGTCGTCGGGGATGACGCAAAAAGGAAACCTGGAGGCTTTTTTCGCGAAAATGGGCATGCACTCGCTCTCCGTAGCCGAAGGGCTGGCTACGCTCTCGCAGGTGTTTCATAGCCCGGACGCCCAACTCGCCGTGCTTCCCGTCGATTGGCCGGTGTTCCTGAACACCTCCTTGACAGATCACCCACTTTTTGCCAACCACAGACGGTCAGATAGTCTGGCTTTATCGGGCTCAAACCCATTCCGGCAGGCCGAAACGATCGCCAGCGAGGTGGTTAGCCAACTTGCGCTACTGGCCGATCTCGACGTTGCGCAGGTAGACATGACCTGTTCACTGCCGGATTGTGGCATAGACTCACTGACGGCGATGGTGTTTAAAGACTGGCTTAAACGCCACCTCAGCATAGATCTCTCTATAGACGATCTCCTGGCAGCTCATGACGTTCGTACACTCATTGACTCCCTCACCGTCCGCTACCAGGATATGCAGCTGGCCTAGGTACGAAATCGTAGTGGAAAAGGTACGCTCACGATAAAGTCCAACGCCCCACCGAGTGCCGGTGGGGCGTTGGACTTTATACCGAAGCAGGCTGGGTACGTTATCGGGTGCAACGTACCCAGCCCTGACCAGCCTTAGTTATTCGTCTGGATAATGGTCGAGGTGTTGTTGTTACCCATTTGTGATACATTAGCCTCGTTGCCCACCGTTGTGGCTACTTGCGTGACGGTCAGGGCATTGTTGTTACCCATCTGTACCGAGAAGGAATCTTCAACACCATTGGCCGCCCGCAGCCGGTTGGTTATCGCCGATGATGAACCACCAGTCTGCGAAATCGTCGCCAGGTTATTGCTGCCGCTCTGCAATAGGCGGGCTTCGTTGAAGCTACCGTCCTGCGTCATGCTGGCGGTGTTGTCGTTGGATGGCAACGGCGTGCCCACTTCACCCTGCCGGATAAAGGCAATGTTGCTCGAACCTGATAGCTGATTGATCATGGCGTCGTTGCCGGTACCACTTCCATCGACGTCACTGCCACCAACCTGATAAATCGTGGCCGTGTTACCGATACCTGTGCCGCCCTGCATAATGCTCGCCTCGGCATTAGCCGACCCATCCGTCTGGACAATCAGCGCCTGTTTGTCAGAACCGCCGTTCTGCGTTACGGTAGCGTCGTTCTCCACGCCACTCTGGAAAATGTTGGCGTATTGATTGGTACCCGACACTTGGCTGATCGTTGCCGTACCACCCGTAGCCGACGTACCCAGCGTGACGCCAAACTCGAGCGTGACCGCATTCCCATCGGCATCGAAGGCATCGGGGCGTGCCTGACTAATGCGCGCATTGTGCCCCGAACCACCCAGTTGGCTGATCGTTGCCTCGTTGTCATTGGCCGTTACGTTTACACCGCCTGCCCCACCACGGCCCTGATCGATCACGGCATCGGAGCCACTGATCCCGTCGGCCTGCGTGATCGTACCCGTGTTGCCACTACCGATTGCACCGCCATCACCCGCGTTTACGCCCAGGATCTGCGACAATTGGGCGTAGTTGCCGCTACCGCCCTGCGTAATGCTGCCCGTGTTATTCGACGACGTTGAGTTGCCCCCAAATCCTTGGTAGATTCGGGCTTCGCTCCCCGATGCGTTCGCCGTTTGCTCGATCGTGGCCTCATCAAGTGCTGAGGAGGCGATCCACCCTTGAATGATCATCGCCGTACCATTCACCCCTGCCTGATTGATGGTCGCCTCGCTATTGCTGGCTGAGGAGGCGATCCCAATCACCCCCTGATCGATCCGCGCCGTGTTACCCGTGTTCGACTGCGTTATGCTCGCCATACTCCCTGTGGCCGTGCCAAATTCAGACCCTTGCGTCACGGTCGCGGTGTTACCAGCCGCCGACTGGGTTACGTTGGCCATATTTCCGTCGGCATTACCAGCCTGAGCATTGGCACCATCGGCATCCGAATCCACATCAGAACCCTGATCGATGCGAGCCGTATTATTATTGGCCGTTTGACTGATGAAGGCTTCGTTACCAATCGATGACCCGCCCGGAACAGCCGTTGTCGGCTTACCCTGATTGATCGTAGCAGTATTACCGCTCACAGGCCCACTGGCAACACCTGACTCTGCAAATCCCTGGTAAATGTCAGCCGTGTTGCTTGACGAGTTATTTGACTGGTTAACCGTACCGGTGTTAGCCGTACCACCCGCATTGTTCTGGTAGATTTCGCCGTTGTTACCCTGGCTGCCGTTACTCTGATTTACCGTTGTAGTGCCTAGCGTGCCCAGTTGTAAGGTTCCGGCAAAATTGCCTGTCCCTGCTGCATTGTTGACTGCTGCTGCCGTATTGGCCACGCCACTAACGCCGTCTAAGCCTGCATTTTGATTAATAGTACTCGTAAGATTCCCTCCCAGCTGAGCAGAGAAGGCCCGGTTTCCCTGAGATGCGTTGGTCCCGCTTCCGTTTTGCCGAATCGTGGCCGAGTTGGTAACCGTGTTTGGCGAGCCAGACTGTCCCTGGATGGTGATGGCGTAATTACCATAGTTGGCCGCGCCGCCAGCCCCCTGGTTTTGTTGAATCGTTGAGTTTTGGAGGTTACCAACCTGTTGGGACTGAGCTGTCTGGGCAGTACCCGCCTGGTTAATGGTCGAACTATTCTGGGCAAAGGATGCCGTAGCAAAGGCTACCAGCGCTGCGCCGGTAAGGATAATTTTTTTCATTGGGTTTACTCGTTCTACAATGGATCATGGATAATCGTCGATATGTGTACGCACGGGAAGCCCAAAGGCCGGGTCGTAGGTCAGGGTCTGGATAGGAAGAAAGAGCAGTGCCCTCAGGCCCGCTCCGCAGCAAAGGCGTTTCTGTGGTTTTGTGTGAAGTTTATGATTACTGCTTCTTCTGAGGGTCTTTAGGCGACTCCGGTCGCTCTTTGCGCATATCCGGCGCAGCAGCCTGATCAACTACCACGGTCGTATGCCCATCATGATGAATCGTTACGACATTACTACCGCTGGTACGCTGCATGGTTTCTGTGGTCGTACCGCTAGCCGACTGATGTACTACAGCCCGATTGCCACTACCCGACTGCCGAATCAATACCGACGATCCTTTCTGAGTATCTCGTTGAACTGGCTCAGCCAACGTATCTTTTTCCGGTGACGGCTTCGTTTGCCCCAAAGCCGTCGTTGTAGTCATGGCCAAGCCGCTTAGGGAAGCAAGCAGGGCAGTTAGTCTGTTCATCGTTTATCCATTTTGACGGAATATCAGGATGAGCAGCATACAACCGCACACCCGTAAGCTACCCAACTCAGGCAGTTAAAATAGGCTATATAGAGCAAATAGGCTGAACGGTACATAAGTGGTTCATGTACTCGTTTCGTACGCCAAACCAGCATGCTTGAACCACCTAAAAAATGAGGATCTGCTGCGTAAACATTCTGTACACGCAATCGTGACAGTGCTGTGTTTAAGACGAGCCCGATGGGAGCGGAAAGGGCGACCGAGCGGCCGCAGAAAAGATGTTCATAAACGAATTACAACTAGCTGATGTGGTGATCACTAACACAGGCATATGGCTATGTGTCAGTGTTTTTACAAATGTATAAGCACTTTTTTAATCAAATCAACAGCCGCCTGATTGCTTAAATTAACCTCTGTGCATACTTGCCTTGGTCAACAAGTTTGCTGAATATAATATTTCTTATTCACGAAATCATATAGTTAAATACTCGAGTATACACAAATAATTCTTCTTATTATACTGATTTACAAGCACTAAACACAATAAGTATACTCAACATATTGAATAGTTTAACTTAGTTCATTCTTGTATTACTCGAATACGATCTCTTGAACGATCCATAAAATAATAGCTGCTAGAAGCATAATTTTATTTATAAATAATTTAAATTTTAATGTAAGAACAAACTAGCGCTGATTAGTTCAGCTATAACGTATTACCATTTTATCAGCAAGATTATTAGCTCATTATATCATATGTATAAGCTAATTTATGGACACACTTACATTAAAACTACGAAGCACTTTTCGTCAAAAATTCACGTTTCTGGCTACACAAAATCGACAATGCATATCGTTATTTTTCATTGACTTGCCAGAATAGTCAATTAGTATCATCCATTCATACGTCGTAACCATTTTTTCGACGAAGGAACTGGTTTCGTAGGCTCTATATAGGGACAATCGCCACCCAGTTAACTGATCGTTATTCGTGATGGTCAAGGCTTCCAGACAGCCCATTCAGTCCATTCATTTCATTGACCAGTGCGGTCAAACGTACCTAGCCGCGGCGCTACGGCAATGTGTAGTTTTTAACGAAGGCCCAGAGCAGATCGTTGGCGTTCACGACCATCGAGGGTGGATCGCCGAGGCGGCGAACACGTTTCTGACCACCCGGCCACGAATGCCCACCGTCGTCGGTTAGGTAAAAGTGCAGTTCAGTACCCTGCTCGCAGGTTGTCCACTTATACACGGTATAGCCATTTGCCGGATGCACGGTCGGTTTGGTGGTTAGGCAACGAGCTAGTTTGGCAAACACCGTTAGGCTGCTATCGACCGACGGGTTCCATTGGCCGTTCAGGCTTCGGCTGCCAACGCCCCCATTGTAAGGCACATTGTGGTCCTGCGCCGAGTGGATGTGCAATATCGGCATCAGGCGGGCGGGTCGGCAAGCCGATTTGACCTGCATGGTACCCGCGTTTGGGGCAATAGCAGCGATTTTGTCGGGCAGTTCGCAGGCAAGCCGGTAGCAGAGCATGGCACCGTTGGAGTGGCCCGTGGCATAGACCCGCTTTGGGTCGAGGCGGTAGGTCTGGGTGAGCTTGTCGATCAGCTGCCGCACAAATCCCACATCGTCGGTGCGTTGCGTAGCCGCGCGTTGCCCGCAGCACCAGCCCGCGTTCCAGGTACGTAGACCCAGCACGCCGGGGTTCGCCTGCCCATCCGGGTACACCACCGCAAAACCTTCCCGATCGGCTTTGTCGCTCAGTCCCGACTGCGTTTCGAACTGTTGTCCGCTTCCGCCGCCACCGTGCAGGGCAATCAAGAGCGGTATTGGCCCGGTATGTTGGGCATAGCTGGGGGGCAAATGCAGCCGGTAGGTACGTACCTGCCCATCGTGCCGTAACGTGTCCTGATCAATGGGGGTTACCACCCGATGCCCTGCTGGCGACTGCACCAGCCCAACCGACAGGGCAGCCCCAAGGGCCAGCATACTTACCCAAACCGTGTTCATGCCGTTAGTATCCGATCAGCCCTAAAAGTAAGCAGCTTTTCCGCTTTGTGAGTAGCCAATTGGGCGCTCAATAGAGCTTCACTTTGTAGCGGTACCGGCCCCGGAAATATTCCTTCATCTTTATCACCTCGCGCGGCTGATCACTGATCCAGAACGTGGCGCAGGAACCGGGGGCGTAGTCGATCCGAACAAGCCAGCAGTCGACCGTGACTTTTCCGACGATCGGTAGCGGCTCGCGCCCGATAACGCTCAGCTTGTAATAGGCCGCGGCGGGGCTACCCGGCTCATAGAACGGCACGGCAAACGTTTGGCCCACTTTCCGTAGCGGTAGCAGGGGCAGGATTTCCAGATCCATCGGAAAGGCAAACGCCGGTGGCTGCATCGTTACCCGAAAGGCGCTGTCTTTGGCCGTGTGGCGGGCCGAATCGGGCATGGTAACCACATCCTTCTGAAAAACGAAGCTTCGGCTGCCGCGCTTTGCATACACGGCCTCATGCGTCAGCGGGGCCAGGGATGGCCATTGGCCGGTAGTAGTTACGTGTGCCAGCAGCGAGTCGCGGCGATACCAGTCCCAGACAAACGTATACTGCCGCTGCCCGTTTTGCGTGGTTTGGCGGAGCGTGCGGTCCCAGATGTCGGCCGATGATAACCGCCGACTGGTCGAGTCTTCGAAGTAGACGGCGTACGAGCGCTTGCCATCGCGCCAGGCGGCCGTATTGAGCGATCGGGCGTTCACGCGAATGGTATCAGTTTGGGCACGGGCCACGGTCGATACCAGTAGCAGGGCAATCAGGAGAAATCGGTTCATGGGGTTGACGGTGTTTGTCGGTAAAGGAACAGCGTGTAGGGCAGCGCGCCCCCAGCACTTTGATCAGCGGCTGTAACCGCGTTGGATTGGGCTGTAGCGAACCGTTACGACACAAAACAGCCCCTATCCAGTTGGATAGAGGCTGTTTGACTCAGGATAACCCAATGCGCCTTATGGGAAAGTTGTTGATCAGCGTTGACCCAGCAGTAGCCGACTGGCGGTATTGAAGCGGAGTCGTCGGCCCGGATCGTAACGTACCTGCCTGGCCTGCGCCTCGTAATTGGCAGGTACGTCTACAAGGTGTTTGATCGCCACCGAATCGGCACTGGTCGGCACCCGGTTGAGCGACCAGATCGAGGCATCATTCCAGGCACCATCTTTTAGCGTGTACAGATCCGTACCCGTCGTTGGTATGACTTGCAGCGTGAACGTATTCGAATACACGCTGTTTGCCAGCCCACTGACGAGCACTTTGTACGTCCCGGCATTGGCGGTTGTCAGGCTGGGCAGCGTTAGGGTTGCTGAGGTAGCGCCCGCCAGCGCCGTTTCGTTCTTATACCATTGATAGCCCGTCACGTCGCCCGTGGCCGAAATACTGACGGTCAGTGTAGCGCCAACGGGTAAGGTATAGCTCGGGTTAGGCTGCCGAACGATGGCCACGGGTGCCGAACAGCCTCCCGTCCTCGTGGCACAGAAAGCACCAAAATCGCCACTACCGGGCAGGTCTGGGTTCTGCGTCAGGTTTACCGATTTTCCGCACAAGGCCGAGTAGCTGTTCGGAATACAGCCGCTCAGGCGATTATTGCTCAGGATGAGCGTGGTCAGGCTGGGCAGCGTGGCCAGACTTTCCGGCAGGCTACCCGTCAGCTGGTTCCTACTCAGGTTCAGGTAGGAGAGCTTACGCAACGTACCCAGGTTCGCTGGCATCGATCCCGTCAGCTGGTTTCTTTCCAGGTTGAGCGATTCCAGGTTGCTCAGCGCCGTCAGGCTAACGGGTATAGTGCCCGAGAACTGATTGCCGCCCAATGACAGCGACGTCAGGCCGGTCAGAGCACGTAGCCCATCGGGGAGACTGCCGGTCAGCTGATTGTTATCCAGGGCGAGCGTGGTTAAGCTGGTCAGGGTACTCAGGCTGGCGGGCAGGCTGCCACTCAATTGATTATTTCCCAATACCAACGACGTTACCCGGCCATTGCCATCGCAGCCCACCCCATACCAGCCGCAGGGGTTACAGCCAGCCAGCCAGTTGGTGCGCGTGGCCCAGCCAGTGCCATTTGTGGCCGCGTACAAATCGGCCAGTGCGGTGTAGTCTGGGCTGGGCGCGTTGACGGTCAGGTTGACCGACGCCGTGACGATGCAGTTGGCGCCGCTGCTGACGGTAACGGAATAGATGCCGCTCTGGTTGGTACTGGAGAGGCTGAGGGGTGGGTTCTGCTGCGTCGACGAAAAGCCCGCGGGTCCCTGCCAGCGGTAGCTGCTGGCAGCCTGCACGCCCAGCGTCAGGCGCTGACTCACGCAGGCCGGGTTACTGCTGACCGTTGCTGTATACCCCGGACAGGCGGTGATGGTAAAGGCCGTACTGGCCGACAGGCTTCCCGGATCAGTCGCCCGCACCGTTACGGTGGAAGAACCGCTCGCGGTGGGTATTCCCGAAATCACCCGCGTCGTGGGGTTGAACGTTAAGCCATTAGCCGGACTGATACTGGCTGAATACGTCAGCGAGTTGGGCGTATGCGCGTCGGTGAAGGCATTGACGGTGTACGAAAAGGCGCTCCCTACCGTGGCCGACTGGTTGGCGTTGGCTACGGCAACGGGGGCGGTGTTACAGCTACCCAGCCGAACGACCACACGGCCTTCATAACTGGCGGTAAGTATATCGAGGCGACCATCCTTGTTTACGTCGCCGAGCGCCGTTGCGGCTGAACGGGTCGCGGCTACCGACAGGGAGGTTGGGGTGAATGAGCCCGTTCCCGTCCCCAACAGCAACTGAGGCAGGGAATCGCTACAGGCAATGGCGTCCAGACTGCCATCATTCATAAAGTCGCCCAGGTCCACATCGGTGGCATCTTTGCCTACACTAATAGTATTGGCATGGACAAACGTGTTGCCAAAAACCCCCACCTGCACATGCATAACCGACTGGTCGTAATCAGCCGCCACAAAATCAAGGATGTTATCATTGTTGAGCGTACCTACGGCAAGCCGATATTGCCTGCCACTGCCAACTACCACGTCGGGAATGGCCGTAAAGCCGCCAACGCCATTTCCCAGCCGAACCAACACCCGGTTATAGGTTGTGCTGGAAGCCAGAAAATCGCTGTTGCCATCCTTGTTGATATCCAACACGACCACATGGCTAGCGCCCGGATACTGGTGGGCTGGGCCGGGAATGGAGGCATTTGAATACGCAATGAATTCGCCGAAACCACTTCCCATCCGCACAGATAAAAACGGCGGACTAAACACGTTGCCCGTATTGGCCGTGACAAAATCAAGCGCACCATCGTTATTAAAATCTGCCAACGCGATGGACTGAGGGGCAACACCAACGCTTACTTCCTGGGTTAGGCGAAACTGGCCGGTTCCATCGCCCAGCCGAACCGAAACAGAGTTACCGAAACTGTTGACAGCCAGAAAATCCAGCTTCCCGTCGTTGTTGATATCACCCACTTGGACATCACTGGGGCCCGCCCCTACAGCGATGTCGGTGGTGCCAGTAAAGCGGCCAGTTCCATCGCCCAAGCGGACCGTTACCGTGTTTGCCAAAATATTGGCGGTCAGCAAGTCCAGGTTACCGTCATTATTTACGTCGCCAAGGGCTATCGCCGATGCCAACTCGCCAACCCCTACGTCTTCAGCCGTCACAACCATGGGCGCCTCTGAGCAGACAGGCCCACGCCCCACCGTTAGCGTAAAGACCCGTTTAGCGGTGCCCGCCCCCAACCCGGTAACGGTTACCGAATAAACGCCCGTCGGCTGCGCGTTCATGACCTGCACGACACCCGTGGCGGGGTCGCCCACTAGCGTCCCTCTGAAATTGGCCGTCGTTGACACATTGAGCCTGCTGGTACGGGTTGGCGCCCCGTTAGGAGTAATCACAGCCCCTCCCCCATTGATCATCGTAGCATCTAGATACGTACCCAATGTCGGCGCCTGGGCGTAGAGGTAGCTGGGTAGCACAATCAGATTCAACAAAAACAGACTGAACGAATGCGTAACGGTTTTTAGCATAACGTAGCGAATTGGGGGTAGCAGGCGTGGCACACTACCACGATACCGTTGCCTCATCAGATGACTTCGTGGGCGACGGTTCAAACAACAGCCGGCTCCGTTGCTCCAGCTGCCGCACCTTGTAGGCATAGTACAGGCAGATGCCGTTGGCCAGCAGGGCAGCGGTCAGTAGCAAGCCGACCAGTTTGAGCAGCCAACGGCGGTAGTCGGCATCGAGCGAAGACGAGAGGAACGGCATGGGTTGGTCTGTAAGCCTGATACAAAGCAGACGATCATCCCCCGAAAGGCCTACGTAACACCGTGGACAAGGCGTGGACAAGCGCCGGGACAAGGCGTAGACAACAGGCTGGGTATGTTCGTAGACACGTTCGTACTCAGCAGTTTACAAGCCAGTCTTATTTGGGAGCTACAGCGAATCGATCAGGCCCTCCAGCGTAGTATCGGGGCGGAGGTACTCGAGCTTTTTACGCAGGCGATAGCGCGATTTGCGAATGCTCTCCTGACTTACGCCCAGCACAAAGGCCATGTCTTTCGACGGAATGGCCAGCTTCGACAGGGCCAACAGCCGGATTTCAGCGGGGGTAAGCGCGGGGAAACGGGCGTGCAGCGTCTCGAAAAAGCCGGGGTGCACCTGCTCGAATAACCGTTTGAACTGCTGCCAGTCGGCCTCGGTCAGGATAACCTGCTGCATCAGGTGCTCGACCATTACAGGCCCCGCCGCCGCACTGACCACCGGCTCGTAGGGCTGCTCCAGGCCAGCGGCCAGTTTTTCGATCAGTTCATTCTTTTCTTTCAGGTGGCGGGTATACTGGTTCAGTTGGGCCGTGGCATGCGCCAGCAATTCGTCGGCCCGTTTCTGCTGCTCGGCCTGTACCTGCTTCTCGCGCTGCCGTTTGAGTCGGTTTTGGTTGAGTGCATACACGCCCGCCGCCGTCAGGCACAGCAATGCCATAATGATGATGTTCCGTACATGAATTGCGTTGGCTTTTTCGGCTTCAATCTGCGCCAGCTCGGACAGATACCGCTCGGCGTTGACTTTTATGGCTGAGTTAGCCAGTACCTGGCTGCTGAACACAGCCCGCAGTGAGTCTTTGAGCGCGAGTGTCGAATCCTGATACAACGTGGCGCGGGCATAGTTGCCCGTTTTCTTAAAGTAAGCGGTCTGCACCTGATAATAGGTCAGCGGGTAATTGGCCCAGCCTTTGTTGGGTGTCACAATCCCGACCGACCGGTCGATGTAGTTCTTGGCCTTGGCCGTGCTATCCAGCGTCAGTAAGGCCTCTGCCAGATAAAGGGCTGTCACGGCCGACCGCTCCGCCGCCTCGTTCATCGACAGCCGGTAGCCGATGTACAGATACGGTAAGGCGCGCCGTGCCTGCCCCCGCAACAGCAGTGTCTGCCCCAGCCCGCTCGAGGCGATGCCTACGTACGTCGAATCGTGGTAGCTTTTTGCTTGGTTTATGACACGTTGGAAAAGAGCTTCGGCTTTTGTATAGCTCTTCAGCCGCTGGTACACCATCGCCGTGTTGTTGTAATTGGCCAGTTCTTCCCGTTTCGACAAAAATGGGTAGCGAAACGCCTCTTCCATGTAGCGCAGGAAGGTGTCGTATTCGTCGAACGCGTAGTACCGGCTGCCCAGCCCCGTCAGGTATTTGTTGATTTCGGGGATGTGCTGGTAGCCGATTTGTTTAAAGGCCTGCTGCGCCCGCAACAGCCAGCGAAAACCCTTATCGAATTGCTGCTCGCCGAAGTAATACATACCCCGCATGTGCCAGTACGACGCTTTCACCACCGGCACCGGGCACTGATCCATGTGCGGTTCGGCCTCATCCAGCACCGTCGATAACCGACCGGTATAATCGACCAGGTTGTGCCGTACCAGCAGTTTGTGCAGGTCGGCGGTCCAGTAGAGCCGCTCGTCCTGTTGTTGCCGGGCAACGTCGCGCAGGCGATCCAGTTCCGCAAAGACCCGTATGGTGTCGTTGGGCGTCAGGCGTTTTCTTTCCCAGACATCTTTCCAGATGGCGCGTTGCCAGAGCTTGAACAGGCGCTGATCGGGTGGATACCGGAAGAGGGTGTCGATCTGCGCCTGCCCGGAACCGGCCAACAGCAATCCGCCCAAGCAAAGGAATACGTTTCTGAGAAGCCTTACGCTCTTCATGTACTGAATTAAGTTGGCAGCGTGTTAATGGTCTACTAAGTAGAGTATAAAAATAGGATAATCGAACCAAAAACCGTGCCCTCACAGCTAAGCCGACGGCTCATCGACTGCACGTACCTGCTTCCTATTCAGTGGGCGAGCCGCGATTTATATAGTGAATCAGCAAACCGTGATCGGTCGTGGGGTATCGCCATCTGAGCGTTTTAGTCGGTATCGATTGTCAATTAAAAAGCCCGCGACGAATCGTCGCGGGCTTTCGCACTCCTCCTCTAGTCAGCATATTGCAGAGCATGAAGCATTGCCACTTTTAGCCTAATTCTGAATGAATAGTCGGCAGGCGACAAGGCGATCGTAACAGCGTTGGATAAACGTAGAAAGTCAAGGGGCTACATCGATTCGACCGGGTAGGGCTGCCTGATCCAGTTCAGCAGGCGGTCGACGTCGGCCCGGTGAAACAGTTCGGTACCGGGGTTCATCGTCGCGGCAGTACCGCAGGCAACACCCAGTTGAATGGCATCGGCATAGGAGCGTTGCTGCGCCAGCGCATAGACCATGCCCCCTACCAGACTGTCACCCGCACCGACCGTACTCTGTTTCCTGACGGGTGGTGCCTGCACGTACAGCGTCTCGGCGGCATCCACCAGCATGGCCCCACGCGGCCCCAGCGACACCACCACCACCTGGCAGCTACCCTGCCGAATCAGCTGCGTAGCGGCTTCGGTGATCTGATCCATTTCGAGCCGGTCGGCGTTGACCAGCCGGGCCAGTTCACCCAGATTGGGCTTGATCATAAAAACGCCTTCCTCCAGCGCCGCCCGTAGCGGGTCGCCCGCCGTGTCGAGCACAAACCGGCTGTTGTGCGCTTTCGCCTTGCGGGCCAGTTGGGCATAGAAGTCGGTGGGCAAACCGGGTGGCAGGCTTCCACTTGCCACTACGTACTCAACGGGTATGTAGTCGATCGGGGGGTCGAGCCGGTTGATGTGCGCCAGGCAATCGGCGGCTTCGTCGGGCGTCAGCGTTGGGCCGGGCGTGCCGAACCGGTATTGCTGATTGGTCGTCGTTTCGGTCACGACAAAGCATTCGCGGGTGAGGCCACTCAGGCGAATGGGCTGATGATGAATCCCTTCGGCTTCGACGAGTGCCTCCAGCGTGTGGCCCGACGCGCCGCCCACCGTGAACAGCGCGAGCGACTGCCCACCCAGCCGACGGATGGCTTTAGAGACGTTGATGCCGCCGCCGCCCGCGTCGTACTGCGGTTGGGAGCAGTGCAGCTTATGTTCGGGCACCAGCCGATCAATCGTCATGCTGATGTCGACAGCCGGGTTGAGCGTGAGCGTAACAATCATGGAAACAACCGTTTAGTTGACCAAAGATGCCGACAACGTACCTAGCCCACCATGACCGCCGTTACCCACCCGGCTAACAGGCATCAGGTTGATGATTGCATTCAGAACTACAGCAAAATGTATCTCTAACAAAACTCGCCCTTAGCGATCCGTCGCCCCATCCCAGGTACGTTGCCAACGTACCTGGGATGGGGCGACGGATCGCTGTTAAGTGGTAATCTGGTCTGTCACGGCGTACACAACGTCATGGGCCTCCCAAATCGCAGGTACGTCCAGCTTCGACAGCATCCGGCTCACTACCGGTTCGGGGACAGAGTACTGCCGGTTGGTATTCTGAGCCATACGTTGTGTCTCAGGCGCCTCCACATATGCGATCGTCACGCGCGCCCGGTACGTCACGAAGAGATCAATCAGTTGTGACCGCATCGTGTAAGTAATGTTGGTCGCGTTCCACACGAACGGCTGCCGTTTTCGCAGATAGCTGCGCGCCAGTTCTTTGGCTTCCTGCACTACACGCCCGGTGGCCCGCCGGTCGGTTGGATCGACGCCCAGCCGACGCCGGATACCATCCAGGCTGACGACCGGCCAGTCGGGATAATGCGTCAGGATATAAAAATCCTTGCCTGCGCCCGGCAAGCCGCTCAGCAGTAAAACCTCGGTTTCGGTGTCATCATACAGCACGTAATCAGGGGCTACGTCGTCTCGTCTGAAATACTGAAACCGGGTGATCTCCGACGCAAAGGCGTAAGGGTTACCATAACACCGCTGCTCCTGGCAGAAGGCCTCAAACAGATCAATCCGGTAAAGCATCTCCGCCTGATCATTGCAAACTCGCCCCAGCACGTCGGCACGAGCTAGTAGCGCCAACCACCTTGTGTTAACCTCCAAACTGGCTTTGAGCAGTGCCTGATAGGGGTTCTCTTTGTCAAACAACCACAGTGGCAATCCATGATAGCGCACCAGCTTGGCAATGGCTTCGCGGATAACAAAGGGGGCTGGTAACGCGTCGTAGAGTATCAACCGGGCGGTATATTCTCCTTTTCGAGCGTGCCCTCTCGACGTAATTCGACCGTCGGGTTCGAACACCGTCGTTGAGCGCTTCTCTACATCGTGAAGCAACGCCGCCGCCCAAAGTATGGCCTGTTCGTCAGCAGCGAGCACCTGATAGCCTGGCAAGGCAGCGAGCGCTTCCAGCACCATGCGTGTGTGGGTTGCTACATCGCCTTCGGCATGGTGAATCGAATCCTGGGGCACGCCCTGCATATGGCGTACCCAGTCAAACTGGCGCAGCAGATCGGGCCAGTCGGTATGTGTAGTCAATTGCCAGTGTGTCATACATTTGCTTCACTAATGAGTGGTGCCCGCTGCCAGGTACGTGTCCAGTGCTCGCTTGTCTGAACGTGGCCTTTGCGGACGTATTTAAACACACGGTGGGGAAACGCGGCAGTCGTGTACGCATGGGCACAACGCGAAACGACGCCCTCACGCGTGCAGGGCGCACCGGTGCTTGCCTCGACCGACCCAAACACGCTGGGCTGGGCAGCCAATGCCAGCACTTCTGCTTCAATCACTGCCGGCTGCAGTACACTATCCGAATGGGACAGTACCGGCACCGTTGGAAAGTCGAGCAATCTGGCGTAAAACTCTGTTTCTTCCCACGATAGCCAAATTCCTTGTTCCCGGATACCAAACACGAAGAAGTGTTCAGGCAGCCTCGGGTAAGCAATGGAGTGAATCGCATAGAGGTTTTCGCCAAAAACCTCCAGATCCCCCAAATCGTGACGAATAAGTTGCCACCGCTGCCGGATGGTGTTTGTCCATGGCGAAACCGTAGGGGACGCGTGCGACCGGGCAAACACCCCGTAGCGATTCAGGCAATTGTTTTCGCCATCAAGCTTTTCGGTATGAATAAGTTGCGTGATCGACCGCAGATCATCAGCAAACTGGTGGTTGATCCGGTCGTCGCTGGTCGTGCCGGGCGAAAAGGGATAATGGTACGTTCGCCCGTATTTTTCTGATAAAGCCATTTTTCTAAAAAATTAGGTAATACAATCCTGACACGGCCTCTTGGGAAAAGAGGCTCACTAGCAATTCAGCATGTCGGACGGCATTACATGGCTTTTCAAGTACTATGTGAACGCATTAGGTGTGTTCTGCCTAGCAAAGGTAAAAAAAGAGTTGATCGTTGGTCATCAGCCTTGGGAGGCTACTGTGCCATCAAAGCCGTAAATCCGCTTGCATACTGGCATTGCTCCGCTTCTCGAACGATCTTTGGTGTTTGCCTCTTCGTCTCGGCACGGCGAGGCTTGACCCGACCTGCCTTTGCTCGATTTTCATAAGATAGCGACCCAATGTCAACACGCGCTGGTGGAGCAGTTGGTGCCGTTTTGGCTCCAATATGCCTGCGACAGTCCGTGTGGGGGCTATTTTGATTACCTTACGCCCACCGGTACCCCGCTCGACGCCGACAAGCGCACGGCCCGGCAGGCCGAACAGGTGTGGGCCTTTGCCTATCTCTACACGGCCATCGACGCCCAGTCCGACTGGCTCGATCATGCGCTGCACGGGGCCGATTTTCTGGCGCAGTATGCCCATACGGCCCGCATGGCCTGTTACACACAACTTAGCCGAACGGGGCAGCCCGTCGCGCCGCAGCAGGGCCCGCTGCTGAACGACCCCATTACGAGCAGCCGCGTAGCGTCGGCGTATGCGCTGGTGCATGTGGCCACCGCCGACGACCAATGGGCGATGCTGGCCAAGCAAACGCTTCAGATGGCGCTGCGCTACTACCAGACCGAACGCGAAGCCGCCGCCCTGGCCCCCGCCGACGAACCGCAGCCGCTGCGGTATCTGGCCCAGCCAGTGGCGCTGCTCCGCGCCCTGCTCGACGCCCGGCCGCTGTTCGACGTAGCCGACTGGAAAGAAGCGACCGAACCGCTGCTCGACGAAATCCTGAACGAGTTTCTCGATAAACGCCACGACCTGTTGCGCGATCATGTGGGCGTGGGTGGCGCGTTCAACAACACGCCCGCTGGCCGGCGCGTCAGCCCAGGCCTGACGATGGAAACGGCCGCCCTCCTGATCGACGTCAGTACATTGCTCAGTAACCGTAAACTGACCCTTCAGGCCACCAACTGGTGTCTGCGGCTCTGCCAATGGGCCTGGCCCGAGGCGGCTCCGGGCCGGGGCGAGCTGTCGGCCGAGGGCAACGTACCTGGCTTGCCCCGCTACCTCGACTGGAAAGGCCAGCCGCTGACGGCCCCCAACGCCACCAACCGCGTGGCGGGTGACCACGTGCTGGCGCTGTCGGCACTGGCCAACGGCTACTGGCATACGCGCCACCCGGAAGCCCCCCGCTGGCTGCGGCGTATTGCCGATTATACCTTCCAGCATTTTCCCGATACCAACGGCCCTGCCTGGCACTTGGCGCTGTCGGCCCACCATCAGCCTGTCACCCTGCTTAAAACAACGGCCGACGAAGGCTGTTATGCCCTGGTGCGCGGGCTGGCCGACACTTGGCAGCACCTTGATCAGTGCGCGCGGCTTCAACCCATCAGCGCACAACGGTTAACATCCAATGTATGACCCTGGTTTGTAACTTGGTTGGCCTTACTCCTACCTTGCCTTTTATGCGTCGACTCCTATATCTGCTTTTCCTCTTACCGCTCACCGGCTTTGCCCAAACCGATTCGGTTATCGTTTCCGGGCAAATCAAACACCTATCGGCACGGCTCTATCGGCAGTCACCCAACGTGGTCATAGCCCGCACGAACGCCGTTCGGGGTGGTTCTGAGCAGGCCTTCTTGGCACCGTTGCAGCCCGACGGCCGGTTTCGCGTGGCGATTCCGATTATTTACCCGCTCGAAGAAATGACGCTGCAACTTGGCGGAGGCGACCGGTCGGCGACAGTAGCGTTTCTGGCCGCAGCGGGTTCGCTCACGGTGGAGGCGGAGAATGATTCGCTCTTTGTAGCAACTGTACCGTTTCGGTTTGGGGGTGTCAATGCGCAGGTGAACCAACAACACGCGCAGTATGAAGCCGCCGTTACGGCCCGGCAAAAAGCTAACAAAGGCGAACGCGACCGGGCAATCCGGCGGGCGCAGAACGCCACCAGTCTGGCCCAGACGTATCAACAACTGGTTGCCATTTTTCTGACGCCCTATGAGCCGTTTGCAGGCGGGCGCGAGGTGTTCCCCCTGGTGCGCGACTGGGTACGTACCAACGCGCAGTACGATGCCGCCGCGTTTGTGCTTGATCAGTTGATCAACTCCGGGCAGACGCTATCGACGGATCTGTACAAAACAATGATGACGCCCAGCAACGCGATCCTGACGCCTGCCCGCGCCAATGCGTACAGTCGGTTGGGGGCCTATGCGGTCGCGCGCATGAGTCAGGAAACGGGCAATCGGGCCGTTCGGATTCAGCTGCTGGCGTCGCTGCTTAGTAAATATGGCCGCAACCTCACCGCCGATGATCAGGAGCGGCTAGCCGCCATGCGCGAAACGGGCGCCGCCAAAACCGCCGAGGTCCGCTACCTGTCCCGCCTGATGGAGCGCAACCCGGATACGCTCAACCGGCTCCTGGTGTTCGAGCAATCGATCCAGTCGGCGCGACCCAAATTTGACAGCACGACCATCGATTACCTCAAAGCCTACCTGCTGACCTCGGCGATTCCCCAGGCGACGCTGCAACTCGTTCATTTTCTGGGCGATTACATCCGCCCCCAGATTGGCAGTCCGTTGCTACGGCAGTCGTTCACCGAGGTGGTCAATCAGGCGTTGGCCGACACTGCGCGGGTACGTCAGGCACGTACCCAGTACCGGGTCATCGAGAAACGCACGGGCGTTAACTACGGGCCTATTACCGATGGTATCTATGTAACCACCGGTACGTTCCGGGGGGGCGATGAACTGTTTAAAAACGCCGTCGACCGCAACCGGGGCAAGGCTATTTACGTGGTGATGTGGTCGCCCACGCAGGAAAACGGCCGGCTTCTGGCCCGCGATGCCCAACGGCTTCTCGATGTGTTTGATAGCCGCGACGTAACGCTGCTGTATCTGGCAATGGGTGATATTGACGAAGACATCTGGCTGGAATCCATCGTGCGCAACCGCCTGCGTGGCGATCACCTGCGCCTCAGCGATGCCCAGAGCAACGCGCTCGTGGGTACGCTGACGCTCTATGATCAGAACCCCGTTCGCCTCGTTACCCCGCAGGGAAAAGTTTACAAACGAGCGGCGCTGTTGCCCACACCCGACGATTTCCCCAAGCTGATCGATCAAATCAATGACGTGTTGAAATAATTGGCCATAGGAGCCACCGGCTGTAATTTGCTAAACCTGATAAAAATTAGTTGGCAGCAACAAAAAAGGGAGGCCGACAACGACCTCCCTTTTTGCTGTATAAAACCCGTTTACTTCTGGAATGAACCAAAGATGTAATCCCACATGGGCGTCGATACGCCGTAGTTGCTTTCGGGATTTTTGTAGTGGTGTACGCTGTGGTTGATCCAGAGTTGCTTGAAGAAGTTCTTCGGCGGTGCGTAGGCGTGTACAATAAAGTGCACGGCCAGATAGCCCGAATAACCTACCAGGAAACCAGGGAAGAAAGCGTAGGCCGCTTCGCCCATCAGCAGGAAAAACAGGGCGAAAAAGGCACCCGCCACAAAGATGGCCAACGCCGGCGGCATAGCTAGCCGGGTTTTGTCTTTGGGGTATTCGTGGTGAACGCCATGGAAGGTATACTGGATTTTGGCCCGGCGCGGGGTCGTTGGCTCCAGGTGATACAGATACCGGTGCAATACGTACTCAAAGATGGTGAACACGAAAAGTCCCATCCCAAACAGGGCAACAATGTAGCCCGAACTCATGTCGGTATACGTAAACGCATACCACCCTAAGAAAACCGACAAAACCAGCCACATGCCGATAGGGACAAGAATGTGGGTTCTTGACAAAGCCTCCAAGATCGGATTGTCAAAAAGCTGCTTTGTTCCGTTGTTTTTGGGCCTTGAGTGTGCTTTTTTATAATCGTCAACTTGCATAGTTTTTAGACGTTGGGTTGTATTAAATGCGACTCAAACTTTCGGACGGTGCGGGCTGTGTTCCCAGCCACGTACGCGATCACATGACAAAAATAACGCAAAAGGGGTTTCTGTATCGAACAAAAAGTCAACCAAATTGACTAAACAGTCTTCACAGCCGCCACTTCCACCGAATCGTTTAATCGTTCCTTGGGAACGTCCAATGGAGCCTTCGGCAGTTTAGGCTTGATAATCAACCGCAATGATTGATTATAAGTGAGGTAATTCCACATCCAGTTGATAAAAATCAGTAATCTGTTTTTCACGCCCAGAATGGCCATCAGGTGAACGAACAACCAGGTAAGCCAGGCAAAGAATCCCTGAAACTTGATAAATGACAGATCGACAACGGCCAGCCCGCGGCCAATGGTAGCCATGGAGCCCAGATCGTTGTACGTAAACTCGACCATCTGCCCACCCCGGACCAGCCGCGTCAGGTTTTGGGCGAGCAGCTTACCCTGCTGAATGGCCGGTTGGGCTACCTGCGGATGCCCGTTGGGCCAGGTTTCGCCTTCGGCCATCGCAGCCAGGTCACCAATGGCAAAGATATCAGTGAAGCCCTGCACCTGATTGAACCGGTTCACGATCAGCCGACCGCCGCGGCCCACGGCCTCCGCCGGGATGCCGTTGGGTGTGTTGGCTTTTACGCCCGCCGCCCAGATCAGGTTGTTGGTGCGCAGGCTCGTGCCGTCGTTCATGTAGACATACTTCCCGTCGAAATCTTTCACGCGTGTGTTCAGCCGGACATCTACCCCCAGCTCCCGCAGGTAAGCGAGCGAATGATCCTGCGATTCCTTGGACATCGGCCCCAGCAGTTCCCCACCCGACTCGATCAGGTGGATGTCCATGCCTTTAAAGTCAAGCTCGGGGTAATCGCGGGGCAGTACGGTCTTGCGCATTTCGGCCAGCGTACCACACAGCTCAACGCCGGTTGGACCGCCACCCACCACCACCACGTCCATCAGGCCGTCTAGTTCCTCGGCCGTTTCGACGCTCAGCGCTTCTTCGAAATTCTGCAGGAACCGATTGCGCAACGCAATGGCTTCCTGCACCGATTTCATGGGCAGGGCGCGGTCGATGATGTTCTGCTGACCGAAGAAATTGGTATCGGCCCCCATCGCCAGCACCAGAAAGTCGTAAGGGATGGGCCCGATGTCGGTGTCGATGATTTTTTCCTCGGCCCGGATATTGGTCATGCACGTGACCCGGATGTGCACGTTGGGGTTGTTGCCCAGCGCCGCCCGCAACGGGAACAGAATCGAACTTGCCTCGAGCCCCGCCGTGGCTACCTGGTAATACAGCGGCTGAAACTCGTGGTAGTTGTGCTTGTTGATCAGTACGACCTGAAACTCCGGCCGATTGGCCAGACCACGGGCCAGGTTGATCCCGCCAAAACCAGCGCCGATAATAACGACGCGCTTCCGATCCGTGTTGGGTATGTTTGGATTCATTGCTTTTACGCTACATGAACAAGGTACACTTCCTGCGCGAGGCTTCGAGCATTATACCGTATATATCGCTCATTGTTCATTCAATACGGCTGATTCCTGCAAAACCTGTTCGTAATAGGCTTCGTATTTCGGCAGGATGTTCGACAACTCAAACTCCTTGGCCCGAGCCAGCGCATTGGCCTTGAACGTGGGCAGGTTGGCGTCGTCGAGGACAAACAGGGCGTTTTTCACCATGTCAGGTACGTCGCCAACGTTACTCAGGAAGCCCGATACGCCCTGTACGTTCAGTTCGGGCAGGCCACCGGCGTTGGATGAGATAACGGGCACCTCGCAGGCCATCGCTTCGAGCGCCGCCAGTCCGAAGCTTTCATTTTCGGAGGGCATCAGAAACAGGTCGGCTACCGACAGCACCTCTTCTACGGCGTCGAGCTTACCCAGAAACCGCACGTCGTCCATAATGCCCAGTTCGCGGCAAAGGCCCTGGATACGTACCCGCTCGGGGCCGTCGCCCACCAGCAACAGTTTCACCGGCATCTGTTCGCGCAGGTGGTAGAACGTCATCACGGCGTCGTCGATGCGTTTGACCCGGCGGAAGTTGGAGGTGTGGACCACCAGTTTTTCGCCGTTGGGGCAGATTGCCAGTTTGAAGTGCTCTTTCTGCTGCCGCTGAAACCGCGAGAGGTCGATGAAGTTCGGAATCACCTCGATCGGCCGCCGAATCTCGAAATGCGCGAAGGTTTCCTGCTTCAGGTTTTCCGATACCGCCGTGACGCCGTCCGACTCGTTAATACTGAACGTAACCACGGGCTCGTAGGAGGCATCCTTCCCGACCAGCGTCACGTCAGTGCCGTGGAGGGTCGTGACGACGGGTGTGGTACGGCCGCGCGCTTTCAGCACCATTTTGGCCATATAGGCAGCCGAGGCGTGCGGAATCGCGTAATGGACGTGGAGCAGATCGACGTTTTCGTTGAGCACCACGTTGACCATCGCGCTCGTCAGTGCCGACTCGTAGGGGGCATACTGAAACAGCGGATACGACGGAATGTTGACTTCGTGGTAAAAAACGTTTTCGTTAAAAAAATCGAGGCGGGGCGGCTGCTGATAGGTAATGAAGTGCACCTGATGGCCATTTTTGGCTAGTGCTTTGCCCAACTCCGTGGCTACCACGCCACTACCGCCAAAGGTGGGATAACAAACGATACCGATTTTCATTCGTGCGGGCCGCGTTTGGGGCGGTCTATGCCACAACACCTAAACCCGCCTAAAAGGTTGTGCGATGGCGGGCATTCGTCCGGGAAGTAGCCTTTTCCAGACCCGGCAGGGGCAATCGGGGCGGCTGACAACCTGATTTCCTGGCAGCCAGCGGTTAGCTAACACTGTAAGGTTGACGACAAAAATTTATGCGCCCCCTTCCATGCCCAACGTACCCAACCAATGCAGAACTTGCAGCCCGATTGATCGGCGTTGGTCACCCTCGCGCCTTCACCTTTATCGCTACCTATTTTGACACTTACTATCGACATCGGCAACTCCGACGTAGTGTTTGGTATTCACAGCAATAACGTCTGGCGGCACATCTGGCGAACGCCCAGCCATCCGGCCCAACCCATCAGCTTTTACCGGACGATCTTGCAGGTATGGCTTCAGGAAGCCAAAATCCCGATCGATCAGGTGCAGAACCCTACGATCAGCAGCGTGGTGCCCGCCTTGACGTCGACGCTCTGCGAGGCGATGGAAGAACTGCTTGCGAAAGAGCCAGTGGTGGTGGGGCCGCCCGTGTATCCTAAGCTACCCGTAAAGGTGTTGCGGCCCCAGGAGATCGGCTCCGACTTGGTTGCTAATGCCGTTGCCTCGCACATGCGCTACCGGCAAACCTGCGTGGTGGTTGATTTTGGTACCGCGCTGACCTTCACGACCGTTAAAGCCGACGGTACCATTGCCGGTATCGCCATTGCACCCGGCCTGCGAACGGCCATCAAGTCGCTGTTTGCCAACACGGCGCAACTGCCCGAAGTACCCATCGAAGAACCCAAATCAGTATTGGGCCAGAACACGATGCAGTCCATTCAGGCGGGGATCGTGATCGGGTATGAAGGGCTGGTCCTGGGCATGATCGACCATATCCGGCGGGAACTCGACACCGACTGCATCGTGGTAGCAACGGGTGGTTTGTCGAAAGCCATTCCGAGTCTGCACCCCCACTTTGTCGATGTTATTCCATCCTTGACCCTCGATGGCATCCGGCTCATCGGCGAATATGCCCGCAGCTAATCGAGCGGCCTTACCTCAGTTAGTAGCTATCCACAGTGCTACGAGTTAACTGCGTAGCGCTGTGGATTTTTTTACCCTTTTTGTGGTCATCAACAGGCTGACAACGAATAGCTTATGGGCAGATTAGCTCTGCAAACGCCCAAATGTGAGGCCGGGTAATCGGATCGGCGTCAGAAGATATAATAATTCACGGTCACCATTGTACAGAACTATGTTCAGAGCCCGACGCAATAATCTCTGGCATAGAATTCCTATCGGTTGTTGATACAGGATGAAACAGCGTTGGCCGGGTGGCCGCCTGCTGTATAGCGTTCATCCACTCAACGCCCATGAAAACGTTTATATGGATTAGCCTCATCGCGGCCGGCCTGTGCCTCGATGCGCGCGCCAGCCAACCCGTCTGGAACAACGGTCACGTCGTCTTATCGACTGGTCAGGTGATAAATGGTCAGCTTAGCTACAATTGGAAAGCCGAAGTGCTTCAGGTACGTGCCGCCGATGGCACCACGAAGGCCTATTCAGCCTATAAAGTCGACTCGTTTGCCTATTTCGATGTCTCTCTGAATACGTTACGTAAGTTCGATGCCATCGAGATCCCTACGGCGTCGGAACTGACGCGCCCTGTTTTTCTGGAAGAGTGCACCCTCGGCCATTACACCGTTTACCGTCGGTTGCGCCACACCAAAGAGCTTATCAAAATCACCCGGCCGTCGTTGTACCAGGATGACGTTGAGCTCATAAAAGACCTGGATAACTTCGTATACTTCGTCATTGATACCAACGGTGCGATTTCCGACCTGCAAGCGTTTGAGTTGTCGATTTGGCCACAGATGCTCAACGAGTACCGCCCGCAGCTAACCGAATACATCACCCTTCGCCAGCTTGACCCCTCCCTGACGGTAGCCCGACTGATGCTGATCAACCACTACAATTATCTGCGTGAGTACAACCCGGCGCAGGCCAATAAGCCCACCACCAGCCTGGGGGCCTATTGATCGGTTGTCGGGTCGGTTGGGGGTGGCTCGCTTCCTTTTTTGCCGCGCCGCTGCTTTTTGAGGGCTTCGTTGAGCAGGTATTCAATCTGTCCGTTTACACTCCTGAATTCATCCTGCGCCCATCGTTCCAGCTCGGCCAGCATCTCCGGGTTCAGCCGCAACAGGAATCCTTTTTTTTCTGCCATAAAAGGGGGCGGGGGCTAAGGGCTTGGGGCGGGGGTGTTTGCTCAGATAGAAGTATCTGTCAGCAAACATTCCCCGCCCCAAACCCTCTGCCCCCTGCTTTTAGTAAAGCGATCCGGCGTTGACGACCGGGCTGACGTTTTTCTCGCCGCAGAGCACCACGAGCAGGTTACTGACCATCGCGGCTTTTCGTTCTTCGTCGAGCGTCACCACGTTGTTTTCGGCCAGGCGGGCCAGGGCCATCTCGACCATCCCAACGGCGCCGTCCACAATCTGTTTGCGGGCCGCCACTACCGCCGATGCCTGCTGCCGCTGCAACATAGCGCCGGCAATTTCGGGCGCATAAGCCAGGTGGCTGATCCGCGCTTCGATGATCGTTACACCGGCCCGCTGCAAGCGTTCGTTTAGCTCCGTTTCGAGCACGTCGTTGATCCGGCCCGTATTGTCGCGCAGGGTTACGTCGGCGTCTTCGTCTTCTGAATTGTCGTAGGCGTGTGAGTTGGCCAGATGCCGCACGGCGGCTTCCGACTGAATCTGCACGAACAGGGTATAGTCGTCGACCGAAAACAGCGCTTTGGCCGTGTCGGCCACCTGCCACACCACCACCGCCGCGATATCGATGGGGTTACCCATCTTGTCGTTCACCTTCAGGGTTTGGCCGTTCAGGTTGCGGGCACGCAGGCTGATCTTCTTTTTCGAGTAAAACGGGTTTACCCACCGCAGCCCATTCTGTTTCATGGTCCCGGTATAATCGCCGAAAAATGTGGTTACTACCGCCTCGTTGGGATTGATGACCGACAGGCCGGTGAGCGTGATAAGGCCAGCAATAAACAGGAGGCCACCAAAGATGCCCAAGCCAACGTTGGCCGTAACCACACCGGATATAACCAGAATGGGGCCAGCAATAAAGGCCAGCAAGCCAATCAACAGGGCCAGATAGCCCGAAATAGAGGTAAGATTTTTCTCGTTCATGGTTCAGAAATTGTTATCATTTTGATAGCACAATACTAGCACATAAAACCAGAAAGCCCGCTGCTTTCTAGACCAGCGGGCTGTTTATTGGTTGAGTGGTCGCCGGGAACGTTCAGGCCTGTTCCAGGTACGTTCGGAGAGCGTGGGTACGTTGTGTTTGATCGGCGATGGCCGTTTCGTGCTGCTTAGTAACCGCATCCAGCGCCTGACCGAGTTGCGCCTGTAGCTGCTGGGCGTTGGTTTGTGCTTTCTCGATGCGCCGTTGGACCGAAAAGTCGGTGAACACATTGTCGAAGAAGATATCCACGAACCGCGTCAGTCCATCGTCAAACGTCCACTCGCCGTGCAGCTGCTGATGTACATCGGCCAGTTCTGACCGGAACCGGTTTACACCGTACGCCACCCGCTGAGACTGATCGCGGACGTCGTCTAGCTTGCCGTACTTCATCGCCGACAGCAATGACGAACTGGTGAACATGTCCCAGTTACCCAGCCTGTGCGCATCCCCGATCAATCGGATGAGTGCCTCCACTTCATGAGCGGCCTGCCGACCCGCCTGCCGCGCTTCGGTCAGTTCGGTTACCTGCTGTTCAGCTGTGGTAAGCGCATCAGCCAGCCGCTGATAGGCCGTATCCTGCTGTTCCTGAACGGCCTGCTTTTTGTCCTGCATCAGCTGCGTGTACGCCGATTCAACATCCGCGTAGGTCGCTAACCGCGTCTGTAGCGCCGCTAGCTGCTGCGTTAGGGCCTCAACCTCAGCGTTGATCGCATCGTAGTCGAGGCGGGCGCGCTGGGCTTCAGCCTGTTCTTTGGTCAGTTGCTCGTCGTGGCGGTTAAGCAGGTTATAATAGATCGAGGCCCAGCTTAGTCGTTCCAGCCGGTCGACGTCGGCTTGTTCATGGCTCCACCGTTCGTATAGAGCGGCCTGCTGGGTACGTTGTTTCTCGATCGTCTTGGTGAGCGTGGCGAGTTGTTGCGCTAACGCGATGCGCTCACCCCGGCGGCGGATGAGCGTAAGGAGGTTTTCCTGTTGCGTGGATGTCCAGGTCATAGAAATAGGTCAGTCTGTAAGCGCAAAGCAAAGGAGGCACCGCGTTTGTAACCAGCCAATCTGGACAAGTGGCGTTGGGAGCGGCTCAACAATCCGCCGACCCTTACAGAAGGCGCATAGCTAATTCTGACGTACTTTTGCACCTCTATTTTTACGGCCGTAGCCATTTCCCGTAAAAACCTCAGTCTCCGATGCTTAGTGAACAAGAAGTAAATAGACGACAGAAACGCGAAGAACTCATGCGGCTGGGCATCGACCCCTACCCCGCCGAACTCTTCGACGTTACCCACACCATCGCTCAACTCCGCGACGCCTTCGCCGACAAGGCCGGCCAGGACACGCAGGGCGGGTATGAAGCCCACCTCGATCTGGCGGGCGACCCTGCCTGGGGTCAGGTACGTCTGGCGGGCCGCCTGATGGGCTTCCGCATCATGGGTAGCGCGTCGTTTGCCGAAATGCAGGATAGCAGCGGCCGGATGCAGCTGTATTTCCGCCGCGACGACCTGTGCCCCGGCGACGATAAGACGCTCTACAACACCGTTTTCAAAAAACTGCTCGATATCGGCGATATCGTCGGGGTGGAAGGCAACATCTTCACCACGCAGACCGGCGAACTGTCGCTCTACGTACGGTCGTTCAAGGTACTGACCAAATCGCTGCGGCCGCTGCCGGTGGTGAAAGAGGTGGTGAACGAACAGACCGGCGAAAAAGAAACCTACGACGCTTTTACCGATCCCGAACTGCGCTACCGGCAGCGGTACGTTGACCTGATCGTGAATCCGCAGGTACGTGAGGTGTTCATCAAGCGGAGCAAGCTGGTCAACTCAATCCGTCACTACCTGACGGGTAAGGGCTACCTGGAAGTGGAAACACCTATTTTGCAGCCAATCCACGGGGGTGCCACGGCGCGGCCGTTTAAAACGCACCACAACACGCTCGACATGACGCTCTACCTGCGTATTGCCAACGAGCTGTACCTGAAGCGGTTGATCGTGGGCGGGTATGACGGCGTGTTCGAATTTGCCAAAGACTTCCGCAACGAAGGCATGGACCGGACGCACAACCCCGAGTTCACGCAGGTTGAGTTCTACGTCGCCTACAAAGACTATAACTGGATGATGGACACCATCGAAGAAATGGTGGAAAAAGTAGCGCTCGACGTGGCCGGTACCACCAAAGTGACCGTCGGCGACAATGTGATCGACTTCAAACGCCCCTGGAAACGCCTTACCATGTTTGAGGCTATTCAGGAATACACCGGCGTCGACGTGTCGAACATGGGCGAAGACGAACTGCGGCAAACGGCCGAAAGCCGGGGCATCAAAACGGATTCGTCGATGGGCAAATCGAAGCTGATCGACGAACTGTTTGGCGAAGCCTGCGAGCCGAACCTGATTCAGCCGACGTTCATCACCGATTACCCCGTCGAGATGTCGCCGCTGACTAAAAAGCACCGTAGCAAGCCGGGTTTAGTGGAGCGTTTCGAAGCGATCTGCAACGGCAAAGAGATTGCCAACGCTTATTCGGAGCTAAACGACCCGCTCGACCAACGGGCACGTTTCGAAGAGCAGCTTGAGCTGGCCAAACGCGGCGACGACGAAGCGATGGCGATGGACGAAGACTTTTTGCGGGCGCTCGAATACGGCATGCCACCCACGGCCGGCGTAGGCCTCGGCATCGACCGGCTCACGATGATCATGACTAATCAGCCGAGCATTCAGGAAGTGCTGTTCTTTCCGCAGATGCGCCCGGAGAAAAAGGAAGAAGGCGCCACCGAAGCCGACTTTGTGGCAGCGGGCGTACCCGAAGCGTGGGTGCCGGCGCTACAAAAACTGGGTTACCTGACCATCGCGCAGCTACACGCCGCCAGTCCCAACAAACTTTTCAACGACCTCGGCGGCGTGCGGAAGAAACTAAAAATGACCGACGTACCCATGCCAAGCATCGCCGACGTACACGGCTGGACGGGGCATAAATGAGTTTAAGGTGTCAAGTTTGGTATTTGACGTTGGCTGACGTGCCAGCGTAATCGGACGTCAGCTAACGTCAAATACCAAACTCAAAACTTAGTTGGCTTTCCGTACGTTGGTCGCGTTGAGGCCTTTTTTACCTTCAACGATTTCGTATTCGACCCGGTCTTTTTCTTTGATGGCAATCCCGTTCAGGCCGGTAATATGGACGAAAATGTCTTTGCCCGTTGCGTCGTCTACAATGAACCCAAATCCTTTACTTTCATTAAAGAATTTCACTACACCTGTTTGCATAGCACTGGTACGAATTGATAGTCAGTTAATAAAATTTAGCGCAGTCATGACGAATGACCTTGCGCAAATAAAAAAATAAGTTTAAAATGTGGAGAAGTAGCGGCCCGAAAAAACAACGGGTCAGCTAAGTTTTTTGAGTTACTGGTAGAAATAGACGAACAAACTGCAACCGCAAACGTTATGTTTGCCAGCAATATCAACAAACGTATGGATCAGGTACTTAACAGGCTTCGGTTCTTTGTCGAGCAACAGGCATTCGGTGTCTGTGCCCACTTAGGCCAGCGGATGAACATTCCGGCCAATAGTATTCGGCTATACTTTATCTACACGTCGTGCCTCACGCTGGGCTCGCCCGTTATTCTCTATCTGATTGCCGCCTTCTGGCTCGAACTCCGCACGCACCTCCGCCGCCGAGCTAACCCAACTATCTGGGACCTTTAATGTATAGTGTATAATGCACGATGTATAATGGGGCTGGCGCGCAGGCATACTACCGCGCCAGCCCCATTATACATCGTGCATTATACACTATACATTAACTACTCTTTCGCTTAAAGAGGGGAACCGTGCTGCAGGGCTCACCAAATAACAGACTCTGCACGACGGGAGCTAACCGGCGCGTGAGTTCGACGTAGGCCGCCGTTGGAACGGGAACTTTGCTACAGCCTTTTACGACTACCTTTTTGTCCTGATAATCGGCCGGGTCGATGTGGGCGATGGCGTCGAAGTACAGTTTCTCGTCCAGATCCTGTAGGGAGCCATAAACGACCGTGTTGGCGTAGGGCTGAAGCTGTAACGTCAGCAGCATATAGGCCCAGGTCGGGATAATGGCGTCTTCGGTGCAGGTAATGGCCACGTTCTTACCGGCATATTGGCTCCAGTCGTGTTCTTTCAGAAACGCCCGGAAGTCTTTTTCCTTTAAGATCATGCCCATAAACAGATTGTCTTTCAAGTCATAGACAAGCCGTTCGCCGGGATGATAGTACTCTTCCAGATCGAGGGTAATCAGGCCGCTATTGGCCACGCGGTTAACAATGGGTGCCGTTTCCATACCTCAGCAACGCTACAGCGCTACTTTGAGTTTGGTTAATCACCCCGCTGTTACCACCCCTTAGGCAGCACTGCGAATAGTGTCTAGCAGGCCCCGGATTTCGTCTTCTGTATTGAAGCTGTGCAGACAAAGCCGTAGCCGCTCCTGCCCCGGCGGCACAGTGGGGCTTACGATGGGGCGTACATCATAGCCTGCCGCCTGCGCCCGCCCGGCCACCGCCCGCACGGCTTCGTTACCGGGTACGATAAGCCCCTGAATCGGTGAGGTACTTTCGAGCCATGGCAAGCTCGGCGCTAACTGCGCTGCCGTTTTCTGGAAACAAGCAATCAGTTCGTGCAGCCGATGAATGGGGCTAGTGTCCTGAGCCAGCACTTCGTGAGCGCAACGGATGGCCAATAGCGCATGGGGCGGTAACGCGGTTGTATAAATAAAGGAACGCGCCGTATTGATGAGGTAGTCGCGCAGGAGCGTTGGCCCGACCACAACGGCCCCGTGCACACCCAGCGCTTTCCCAAACGTATGGATGCGCGCAAAGACCCGATCCTGCAACCCATAAGCAACCACCAATCCCGGCGCCGTTCCGTCGGCTTCGTTCAGCCCATACACGCCCGACGCATGCGCTTCATCCACCAGCAACGCCGCTCCGTATTGGTCGCACAGATCGGCTAATGCCCGCAGCGGGGCTTCGTCGCCATCCATCGAGTACACCGACTCGACCACGACAAATACCCGGCCGCTCGCCTGTTGCAGCTTTTGTTCCAGATCGGCCAAGTCGTTGTGGGCGAAGCGTTGGCGGGTGGCGTAGCTGAGGCGCGCGCCGTCGATCAGGCTAGCGTGAATTAATTCATCCGTCAGCAGGGTATCGCCGCGCTGTGGCAGGCAGGCCAGCAGCCCCACGTTGGCGTTGTAGCCAGAGTTGAACACCAGCGCCGACTCGGCCCGATAAACATGCGCCAGATAGTGCTCTACCGATTCGGCCAGTTCGCTGTTACCAGCCAGGAGCCGCGAGCCAGTAGCACCGTTGCGCTCTGCCCCGATGGTTTGCTGCTGAATATGTTGTGCCAAAGCCGGCGACCGGGCCAGGCCAAGGTAGTCGTTCGACGTAAAATCAATGGTATTGGCTAGGGCGAGTCGGCGAAGCAAGCCGCTCTGCTGCCGACGCGTAAGCTCCTGCTCCAGCCGCGCCGCCAGCCACTCGGTGGTTGATGTCCCCACATTCATAGCCACAAAAATAACAGATACAGCTTCGGTGGCATTTTGTATCAGTGAATTACCCCAAACACAGTTATCCACAGACAAAATGTGGATAAGTAGCCTTAATGTGCATATATACAGGCCTTTATCCCCTATTTACTTAGCCTATAGCCAAAACAATTTAGCCAATACTTTATAGTGCCCTTCAGCGTGGCTTACCGACCCGATCATATATCATACTAAATCTATAGGCTGACATTAAAATTTCACTCATTTATACGAAATCCCCTAACAACCGCGTGGGACTGAGGGTTATAACGATGTCAAACGACAAAGACTATAGACAAAACAACTTAACGTTATGAAAAAGGGAATGATTTTGGTTGCTATGCTGCTTGCCGGTGTAGTTGCCAACGCACAGACGACGCCAACGACAACACCTACGAGCCCTACCACCCCTAATACGCCAGTAGGCACCACGGGTACAGGCCAAACAGGTACGTATAGCAACGGGCAGCCTACCCAGTCGACGGGTACGTACAACAACCCGACGAACACAGGCACCACTACAGGTACGTATCAGACTCAACCCGGTACCACAACTGGTAACGGCGTAGGCACGTACCCGCAGAATCAGAGCACAAACACGGGTAATTACAATACCCAGCAGTCGACCAGCCAAAACCCGGTAGGTGGCAGCAGCACAGGTACGTCGCAGAGCGGCACAACGGGTTCTTATTCGACCCAATCAGGCCGGACCATGCAGAGTGGCAACACGAACACTACCGGCACCCGCTCAACAGATCGCACAACGATGGACCAGATGGATTCGAACAGCAACAACGGCTCAACGAATCGGTCGAATACACGGACGCGTAATTCGCGCACGAACAGCACCACGACAACGACTCGTCCGAACTCGACGACGTACTAGTCTGCCCAGTGCTTCATAGAAAAGGCTCAGGGGTTTATAAGCCTCTGAGCCTTTTTGTTTTCGTATCGAGATGGTCATTCCGCGCCAGCCGCCATTTCGAAGCTAGTAGCACAGGACGTATAGGCGCCCGCGTGCACAGACCCGAGCACTCAGGCTGTCGGGTGAATGGGGAAACGTACCCGAATCAGGGTTCCAGCCCCCAGGCGGGTTTCGACGTCCAGACTCGCGTTGAGCAGTTCGCAAAGCCGTTTTACGATATACAGACCAATTCCTTCGCCTCCCGACCGGATACCCTCCGTAACCACTTCATCGGCCGAAGGGGCGGGGGTTGGCTGTGTTTTTTCCGGCGTATTTTCGTTGAAAAGCGCAACCGAATCGACCGTAGGCCGCAGTTGGTCAGACAGCCACATGGTAGCTCCCGACGACAACCCGGGCCCTGTATCCTGCACACTCAGCATCCAGCGAAACTGGTTTTCGTTTGACCAAGATACCGATACCTGCCCTTCCTGCGTGTTCTTAAGCGCGTTGGTCAGCAGATTCTGGGCAATACGATACACTTTTGTGGCATCACCCATAACAGGCAAGTGTGCCGGGCCGTCGCCTTTCAGAAACAGATTGCGTTCCTGCGCCAGCGGCTGAGCCGACTCAATCAAGCCGCGCATGGTTTCGGCCACGTCGAACGGTTTGACGTTGATATTTTCCCGGCCTGCTTCCAGCCGGGCCAGATCCATCAGTTCGGTCAGCATAGAGGCCAACCTCGGGAAGTTGCGGTTCAGAATCTGCAACATCTCCGAGCGCTCCTGTTCCGTATTGTCAGGCATATCGAGCAACGAAGCCGCCCCCTGAATCACGCTGAAGCTACTACGAAGATCGTGTGAGGCAATGCGCAACATGGCACTGCGTTTCCGACCCAGCTCATTTACGTTATCGAGGGCCCGTTGCAGATTCAGCGCCCGTTCGGTAGCCTCCGCTTTCTGAAACTCATCGTATTGGGCAATGCTGCCCCCAATGGCTTCGTGGATTAGCGCGCCAATGCGCTGATGCGCGATGAGCAATACGTCGTGGTCGATATTGGGCTGATGGTGCCAGAACGTACCCAACTCGCTAAGCAGGCTTTGGTGCAGGTGCGCCAGTTCGTTAAGCAATTCGTGCAGCGCATAGCCTTTGTGCCATCGGTGCAGCCCATGCTCGCGGGCAACCTGGTAGGGTAACACGCTATCCTGTTCGTTTCGTAAGCGCTTATCAAGCACCGTCAGCATGACCGGAATTTGATCCGTAAACTCTTCACGAGTAAGGCCCGCAACTACTTTCAGATTGGAATCGCTGGCGCAGGTCGTATGCCAGTTCGTTAGGATTGCTTCGCGGCGGCTGAACAGAAACGTAGCCAACTGACTTAACTGAGCGTCTGTTGAAATCGGTCTTTGTATCATCGTGTAGCGAAAGTTTGTATCGACAAAGCTATGGTGGTTTACTAAATGTTGCTGCAATCCCTTTCTAGGTTAGTAGCAAGCGAAAATACTTAACGGTCTCAATCATTAAAAGTATTTCATGTGTAAAGGGAGCATTTACCAAGTTGTTACTGCACGGAACTGGAGGTAGAGTAGCCGGGCACTCTTACCTGATTTCATCGTTATATTTGCCATAACAGGTATTTGTTTCGTTAGTCTGACCGACGCACCTGTACCTTCTTAACAAACCGCGTTTTGTACCGTGACCAAATCATCCCGCAATCAAACGTTATTAGTTGTTGAAGATAACCCTGATCATCAGGTACTTCTCCGCTATGTGATACAGCGCAGTCTCGCCAACACCACCCCTGTATTTACCGATTCAGCCGATCAGGCGATGGCTTACCTTACTCAGTGCGTTCAAAATGATTTGGCCACCCCTCGACTTGTACTGCTTGATTTGTACCTACCCCAGGCCGAGAATGGCTGGCAATTTTTGCGGGAAGTAAAACAGATTCCGGCCTCGATGCGGCCACCCGTGGTGGTTCTGAGCGTATCGCATGAGGAAGACGACATTGCGCAGGCGTATCAGTTGGGGGCAACGTCCTTTATCTCCAAACCCATTGGCGACGCCGAATGGCTGGGTTACTTCGAGATCATTCGTCGGTACTGGTGGGAAACCGTTACGTTACCCAATCAATAAGCAACCGGTTTGGCAGCCATGCGCTGTCTCCCCATCTACCGAACCCGTTGTTCACGCTTATGAAGAAGCTTTTTCTAGTTGCCTCCCTCCTGCTGAGCGCCTGCCAGACGGCCTACCACGTGGCGGGGCAGCAAAGCAACCGGCTGACGGTCGACGCCGCCGTTCGGGCCGACAGCAGCACCACAAGCTGGCTGGCGCCCTACAAACAGGGACTCGACCGTAGCATGAACGAGCCCCTGCTCACGCTGACCGAACGCCTGGAGAAACGGGCGCCCGAGTCGGCGCTGGATGATCTGCTCGCCGACGCGCTCCTGGTGCAGGCCGCGCAACGGTACGGCAAACCCATCGACGTGTCGCACCTCAATTACGGCGGCATCCGGAGTGGACTCCCCAGCGGAGCCGTGACGACCGGTAACATCTTCGAGGTAATGCCGTTTGACAACCAGTTGGTGGTGTTAACGCTCAGCGGCACCGATCTGATGCGTTTTCTGAATCACTTCGCGTCGCACGACGATGCACTGGTCATTGGTGGCGCCCGGGTGAGTATCCAGAACAAAGCCATCCGTACGGCTACGCTGACCAACGGCCGCTCCATCGTTCCCGATCAGACCTACACCGTCGCCATGAGCGATTACATCGCCAATGGCGGGGGCGATGCCGATTTCCTGAAAACTATTACCCAGCGCGACAACGTCAATTACCTCATCCGCGATGCCCTGATCGACTACTTCCGGCAGCAGGGCAAAGCAGGCAACCCATTAACTCCCCAAATCGATGGACGCATTACGCTCGACTAGACGCCAGTTTCTGAAGCACGTTGGTGTGGCAGCGGTTGTTGGCACGGCCATGCCCTCGGCGTTACTGGCGGCCCCCAAACCCACCGTGTTGACTATTTTGCACACCAATGATCAGCACAGCCGCCTCGATCCGTTTCCGATGGATGGCAGCCGCAACGCCGGCCGGGGTGGTATTGCCCGCCGGATGACCCTGATTCAGCAGATCAGGGCCGAACAGGCGGCGGGGTCGTCGCGCCATGTGCTGCTCTTCGACGCAGGCGACATCTTTCAGGGAACGCCCTATTTCAACCTCTACAAAGGCGAGCCGGAGATCCTGGCAATGAACCGACTCGGATACGACGCGGGCACCATCGGCAACCACGATTTCGACGCGGGTATCGACAACATGCGGGATCAGTTTGCCAAAGCCACCTTCCCGATCCTGATCGCCAATTACGATTTCAGGAATACGGTGATGGCCGAACGTACCCAGCCCTACAAGATCTTCAAAAGAGACGGGGTGCGTGTGGGCGTATTTGGGCTGGGCATTCAACCCAAAGGCCTCATCCCGGAAACGCTGTACAAAGAAACGGTTTACCTCGACCCCATCGAGACCAGCACCGACGTAGCCCGGAAACTACGCACCGACGAGCACTGCGATTACGTAATCTGCCTGTCGCACCTGGGCTATAAATACAACGACTCGACCGTTTCGGATCAGGTGCTCGCGGCTAAAAGCCGGGATATCGATCTCATCATCGGCGGGCACACCCACACCTTCCTGGATGCGCCCGTAACGGTACCCAACGCCAACGGCAAACCCATTCTGGTGAATCAGGTTGGGTTTGGGGGTATCAATCTCGGCCGAATCGACCTGACGTTTGAGCGTGGCAAAGCCCCCTCGGCCAACGGCAAAGCCGTTTCCGTGTAAAACGACTATACAGTACGCTGATGACGACTAAACGCTCAGGATTTTCACCATCCTGAGCAGGTCTTCATTGATCGGTTTGGGCAACCGGATGGTGTCGCGGAACGGCGTGTAGACTAGTTCGTTGTTGATTACACCCGCCATTACGTTCTTCTCGCCATTGAGTAGGCCTTCCAGCGCACCCAGCCCCAACCGGCTTGCCAGAATGCGGTCGTAGGCCGTTGGAATACCGCCGCGCTGAATGTGGCCCAGGGTGGTCACGCGCATGTCCAGTTCGCCTTCAATCAGCTTGCTGATTTTCTCGGCTACTTCGGCGGCACTTCCCTCCTCTTCGCCTTCAGCCACAACTACAATCGACGACGATTTACTGCGGTTAAAACCCGCCTGAAGCGTTTTCACGACTTCGGAGATGGGCGTCAGCACTTCGGGCACCATCACCAGCTCAGCACCACCCGCAATCCCCGATTGGATAGCGATATAGCCCGAGTCGCGGCCCATCACCTCGATCAGGAAGATCCGGTCGTGGGAGTCGGCAGTATCACGAATTTTATCGATGGCTTCCAGGGCCGTGTTCACCGCCGTGTCGAAGCCAATGGTATAGTCAGTACCGTAGAGGTCGTTATCAATGGTGCCGGGTGCACCAACCGTCGGGATACCGAACTCGTCGAAGAAGAGCGTAGCACCGGTGAACGTACCATTACCGCCAATAGCGACAAGACCTTCAATGCCGAACTTCTGCAATTGTTCGTGGGCGCGCTGCCGCCCTTCGGGGGTCATGAACTCCTTGCTGCGGGCCGATTTCAGGATGGTACCACCCCGCTGCACGATGTTGCTCACCGAGTGAGAGGTCATCTGAAAGATGTCGCCATTGATCATCCCGTTATACCCCCGGCGGATACCGAACACTTCAATATCGTGGTAAACGGCTCCGCGCACAACTGCCCGAATGCAGGCGTTCATGCCCGGTGCGTCTCCCCCAGAGGTAAACACAGCAATACGTTTCATTAGGTCTCAAGGTTTCGTCACTACAACAACTATCCGCTGCTCAGGTGGACGAGCAGCGTTTTCAAAAACCACGCAAAATTACCCTCATTTTCAGATTTGCCGCCACTACGCTTTTAATTAACGAGCATTTCCGCTGTTTTTCTGTGAAATAGGCAAATCGTGGCTTTTGGGCCTTAGCTATGAAAAAGCCGCACCAGGTCGATGCGGCTTTCTACCAAAAAAGACTGAATTTACGGCTTATCGGGCTGGTACACTTTTACCGTGCCATCGCCTTCACTGCTGACTATCAACAAGCTACGTTTGGTAGGGCTTTGGCTTGCCGGCACAAACAGCACGCCTTCGGGTGCATCGCCGGTGGGTAATACTTGCAGAAACTGCGGGTTCGTGGGGTCGGCAAGGCTGTAGATGGCAACCGCGTCGGCTCGTTCCAGCCCGACAAAAGCTACGGGTTGCCCGTTGATCATGCCCACTGTTACGCCCTCAGCCTCAACGCCTTTGTCGTCGGAGCGCGTGTCGTCGTAGAGATTGGCCGCTACAACACGCTCTTCGAGGCTTTTCCCGGAGAAATAAACACGCTGACCCGTAGCCGTATTAAAAATGCTGAAGCCACGGCCTCCAATGGCATACAGCGCGTCATAATCGCCGTCGTTATCGGTGTCGCCCAGGCTCTTCGTTACGATCAGCCGACCCAGATTGGTGAGTTGTTTCAACACGCTGCCCGTCGGGAAGGCCGTGGGGTCGAGGGTCAACGTGCTGATGCGGGCCTCTTCGCTATAACCGGCGTAGTCGCGGGTGTCACCTTCGTCGGCGGTGATCACGTAATTGGTACCGTTTACCGTGAAGGGCGCAATGGCGTCGGGCAGGTAAAACGATCGGATCGGCCAGTTAGAGAACGCGATTTTGCTGTCGCGGTCGCTGGGGTCGATGGCGTTGCTGGGTACGTTGATGTCTTTGGTACCCAACGGCCAGATTTTCAGGATACTGCCGCCAACCAGATCCACCTCAGCGATGGCATTATTTTCCTGAAGCGTTACCCACGCCCGGCGCGAATCGGGCGAAATCGCCACGTATTCAGGCTCCACATCCTGCGCCAGACTGGCCTTTGGGCCAAACAACCGGAAACCGCCCGCCAGCAGCGTGGCGCGTTGCGACTCGAAGCCCTCGAACGTCAATGTCTGCACGCTATAATCGGCCTGCGTATCGATGATCGAAATCGAGCCTACCGGGTCGACGGTGTAAGCGGCATTGGGCTCACCCTCGTCGGCCGTGACAATGTAGCGGCCATCGGGGCTAAACGTGACCATGTCGGGCATAGCGCCAACCGGAATGGTCCGCAGAATCGCCAGTGTGCGCGTGTCAACGATTACGACGCTGCCGTTGGCCTGTTTGTCAGCGGCTTCCAGCGCGATAGCTAACCGGCCGCGGCTGACGGCGACGCTGTTGGCCACACCTCCCAGCGCCGAGACGTTGATGGGCGTGAGTTTGTTGATCGTGTAGGCGGCGGTCAGTTCGAGCACTTCCACCTTCGGCGTGGCGGCGGTTTCGTTGTTGACCGTGAAAATGCGGCGGGTCAGGGTATCGTAGGCCGATATTTCGGAAGCCGCCGTTCCGCCCAGATCGACCGAGGCGATTTCGCGGAACGTACCTGCGTTTTCAATCGGGTCCAGATCGGTGCGGTGGTCGCAGGCAACGAGAAGGCCTACGGCCAGGGTAAAGCCAAGTAGGTAACGGAGTTGAGTCATGGAAGCGAACGCTGTTAAGTGAATCCGCAAAGATTAAAACCCCGTTAACAGCGTCCGACCCCTTCATTATTTCATAACACTACACCCCTTTAACACACTGTCCATCAATTAGTTACAGACAATGTTAACAGAAATATAACAATGGCCGACTCTGTGTTACGAGCAGATCAATGACCGGCTTTTCATTCGCGCATAAAGCGCAGGGCTTTCACCCGATCGCCATCGGTGAAGCGAAGCAGGTACTGTCCTTTCATCAGGTCGTAAATGGGCAGGTCGAGCCAGAAAAGGCCCTGCCGATGACGCATCTCCTGCGAGGAACTCACTTGACGCCCCCATAGATCGACGATCCCGACGGTAACCTGCGAGGCGCCCGGCCGGACGTATCGGATATAGAGCGTCTGAACGGCCGGGTTCGGGTACGCCACCAGCACGCTGTCGGCCTGATCGAACGACAGCAGCGAATCGGGCAGGGACGTGACGCCCGCCCACGACGACCACCGCACGGGCTTCTCGTCGGACCAGCCGCTGCACTGCTGCTGCGACACTTTCAGCCGATACGTACCTGGCTCATCGACCAACAGCCACTGCCTGTTTGCATTGGACAGAGGTTGGCTGCCTTTGTACCAGGCATACCGAAACTGATCGCCCGTGGGTCCCTGCAAGCGAACGGTGGCGCCACCGGGTATCAGAATGGTATTGTCGGCGGGCAGGATACGTACCTGATCCAGCGTAGCCGGGCGGGCCGTCACTTCCTGCGAAAAGGTGCGGCACCCCTGTTGCGTGAGTTGAGCCCGGTACTGCCCCGCCTGACTAACCGTCAGCGTCTGACTCGTGGCGTTGGCAATCAGTTGCCCATTTCGTAGCCAGTTGACGGTTATGCCTTTACCCGTTTCGACAGTGGCCACTAGTTGGGCCGGTGCCTGTTCGGGGCAGAGGTAGACCGTTTGGGCGGGCGTAAGCTGCACGGTTGGAGCCGCCACCGACACCCTGACGGGTGCACTCAGGCCTACGCAGCCATTCCGGTCGGTAAAGCGCACGTTGTACAGCCCGGCTGTTGACACGGCACAGACGGACGTCGTAGCTTGAGCGATGGGCTGGTTATCGCGCAGCCATTCATAGCGCAAGCCGGGCAGATCGTCGGCTTGCAGGCTGAAGGTAGCTCCCGCGCAGATAAGCGTGTCGGCCGGGGTGAGCAGGGGCCGTTGTGGCAACGTGCACGGGCTGTGCTTGCGCCCACTCACAAGCAGCGAAAAGGGCTGTACGCCGTTCTGCAACGTGTTTTTGTGACTAACCCGAATCGTGTAGGTTTGCCCAGCAACGGGGTTGGGGATATAGACCTGCTCGACGTTGTCGCGGACGTTATCGCCACGGGTGGCCACATCGGCGGGGCGGTCTGGGTTCAGCACGAAGGGCAGCACCGTTTGGTTGCCCAGGGTTACGCGCACGTCGAGGTCATTGATGAGCTTGGGCGTACGGCGGTTGAGGGCCTGCGGGGTTAGCGTCGTCACGCTGCCTTCGGGGTCGGTCCAGCAGAGGGTGATCGTAAGCGGCTCGCCCCCCTGCGCTACCGCCGTTGTGGTCCAGCTTTGCCCCTGCACCAGGCGCTGCTCGGTGATCTGGTGCGCCTGATTGGCATTCTGAATAACGGCCGCTGCAGCTTCGGTATTCAGTAGGCCCCACCCCTGCCGGTAGTCGGGACCATTGGCAGGCGCCAGGCGGTCGGCGGTATGGATGGCCAACCCTCGCACTGTCGCTGCCAGCAAAAAGCGCCCGTTAGTCTGGCGGGCAACGAGTTCTTGCAACAACAGCAATGAACCCGTCACGTTGGCCGCCGCCATCGACGTACCTGTGCTCAGGCCATAGGCCGATGTATTGGTCGATACCGTTGAATACACATCCGTTCCGATGCCCAACAGGTCGGGTTTGATTCGTCCGTCGTCGGTGGGGCCCCAGCCACTGTAGGGCGACGACGCCAAGTGAATCAACCGGTTGTCATCGTCGAGCGTTACGTCGGCGGCACCGATGGTCAGCACGTTTTTGGCCGTTGCTTCCCCCGGAATTACGTCGTAGGCATCATTGCGATTGCGGGGCAGGCGACTCTGCTGATTGGTGTTATTGAGGTAATAGGGCGTGTTGGCGGGTGGCCCCGTCTCCGACCGCTTGTTATCGGCCGACCGCACCATCAGGTATGTCGGGTTCTGGTAAGCGATGTGGTCAATTCGTTGGGCGGTGGTATTGTAGTAGCCAAAGAGGTAATCTTCGCTGTTACTGACGGCGTCATTTCCCCACCACTCCCATTTCTGGTTTGGGTCGGTGCCGGGCCGGTCCAGGTTCAGCACCCAGCCCGACAGCGGGCCGTAGGCATGTACAGAAAGTAACAGATTTGGCGCGGCGGTGGTCAGTTCGGTTAGGTCGTTGGTGTAATCCCACACCTGAAGGTTGGCGTTATAGGCCATACCCCGCGCTTTGGGGTCGATACCGGACGCCACCAACGTACCGGCAAGGTGCGTCGCGTGGTCGTTCAACTGGCTGGCGGTGTTGCGCATCTGCACCCGTCCGGTCAGCTCACGGTGAGTCGTCAGCACGCCGCCGCCATCCCACAAGCCTAGTTTTCCCGACACAAAAGCGCTCTGACCGCTCAGCGACAGCCCCGTGGCGTTTCGGCCATACAGCGGCTGGGTACGTGTGCCGGTGGCCGCTTCGACATTGTGAAGCCTGATTGGACGCGGTAAAGCCGGTTGAGCCCAGGCCGATGTGCCCATGACGCCGCTAAACACCAACAGGCGCCGGACAAGAGCCATTGACCAGTGAGCCGTTTTGGCCCAACACCCAATGGCCCCGCTCCGACGCCCGGTTATCTCCATTCAACTGTGTTTTATTGTTTCAGCACTGCTTTGACCGCCAGCGGCTTCGTGGGATCATGCAGTATCTGAACAAAAAACATACCAGCGGGTAGGTTAGCCAGCTCCAGAATGACCTGGTATTTCGAGCCCTGTTGAGCCATTAGCTGTTGTTGCTGCAGAGCCCCCCGTACATCGAGCAGCCGCACGGTTGGTGTCGTGGCTGAGGCCGCTGCGTCGATTTCAACCGTCAGCCGGTTAGCCGTTGGGTTAGGGAACACCCGCAGACTCGCACTCAGCGCGGGTTCGACGGCCAGGATGGTCACGAAGGTTTCGGCCGACGTAGCCTCGCCGCAACCACCCACGTTGGCCCGTACCGAGTAGCGCCCCGTTTGCGTCGCTACGTAGGTCTGGCTCGTTGCCCCGGCAATCGGCACGCCGGCCAGTAACCACTGGTTCCCCGTCAGGGCATTGGACGACAGCACGTTTCCGCTTTGCGCAACCGTGGGCTGCTGGGCAGGACGGACAGTTACGGCGATGGCCGACGATGAAATGGGCGAACAACTACTGATGAGTTGTAACGAGTAGCTGCCCGCTTCGGAGGCCGCGTAGGTCAAACTCGTGGCGCCAGCAATAGGCTGCCCGTCGCGTAGCCATTGATAACCAAACGTTTCGCCGGCTACGGCCGTCGTGGCAGTGCCCAGCAACGTCACGGCCCCACCCTGGCAAACCGAGGTGCTGCCGATAGCCGAGGCTCTGACCGTTGGCGCTGGCCGCACCGACGGCGTCACGGCTACGCGTTGGGCCGAGGGACAATCGAGCGGGCGCAGTTGCATGTCATAGAAGTAATACCAGGCGGTTCGCAGGGTATCCATTACACCCGTGGCCTGCTGAAAGAGCGAACCTTTTGAACTGGCAATCACATCGCCCGACTGGCTACGTAGCTGATAAGGAAACGAAAAGCCCGCCGTAGCCGAGTTGCTGCGGAAGATAGTGACGCCCTCTTCGTATTCGATCGCGATTTTGTAATCGCCCGGCTCGGGAATCGACAGGTTGAGCGGATAAACCGCGCCCTGATCGTTGGGGTCGTTGGCCTGTTGCCCACCCGCTATCGTGGCCGAAGCGGGCAACGTACGGGTCGCCTGCACGTCGAGCGTAACGCTGGAGATCACGGTTTCGTCGAAGCGGCGTACCGAGAACGTCAATCGCCCCGCCGCACCGGTGTAGATCCGTGCCCGATCGATCCGCAGCGGCACGTTGGTCGAGATAAGCGGCTGCGGGCCGAAGTTACCCGCGTAGCTGCCTCCCTGGAAATCGGTTTTGCTCACCGGCCCCAACCGCCCGGCAAAGTCGTTCAGGCTGGCGTAAACCGTGGGGCGGCTGGCAATGCTGGTTCGGTTACCGGCGGCCAGCAACGTACCGCCAACAGCAGCATCGTACCAGAACGCCGTGCCCTGACCCGTGTTCTGCAATTGCAGGGCCGGGTCGCCCGTGCAGGTCACCGCGGCGAAATTGCCGACCAACGAACTGGCCCCTACGGTGCGGGTTTCGGTGAAGCTGTTGTTCGTCGTATCCTGATCACTCGGTAGCTGGATACGCGTGGTGAACCGATACGTCTGTCCCGGCAACAGCGTCACCGACGTGGGTAGCGTAAACGCCAGTTGAGTGTCGCGGTAGGCGCGCAGTTGCGTGATGGTGGAGTTGAAGGTCGCGACGGGCTGATTATCGCGTGTTACGGTCACCGTCACGGGCAGGTTGGCTTGGTCATTTCCGCCCAGGTTGCGCACCCGTACCGATACCGTTTCGGTGCCAGCGCAAAGCGGACTGGCCGAGGGCAGCGTCGTGACGGCCACATCATTCTGCGACCGGATGATGCGCAGCAGGTAGTCCTGCGTTTCGCCCGCGCCATAATTACCGCAGGGTTGCACGGCGTTGGCATCGGCCGTTTCGACCACCACAATGCGCAGCCGCACAATCGAGCCCGCCGTTACGCTGGCCGGCGCCGTAAGGCTCCCGACGAACGTACCCGGCCCGGTCAGGACTGTCGACGTACCCAGCAGCTCACCCGCGTCGGTAAACGATCCGTTGGCGTTCCAGTCGGCAAACGTTTTTACCACCACCGACCGCGCCGCGCCGCAGGTGCCGGTCGTGACGGTGATGGGCACTGGCTGACTCGGCTGCACCTCGGCTACGGTTGTTGCGCTCGTAAAATCGGTGTAGGTGGTGCAGCCCGTCGCCCCCGCCTGATCGACATTGGCAAACTGAACGCGGGCAATCTTGCTATCACCCGACGACGAGGCCGCCGACGCGCAATAGGCCACGCCACCCGCGCCACTTATTACCAGCCCATAATCCTGGGCGTTATTGCGGAGCGTGCCTTTATGGCTGATCGTGAGCACGTAGGTACGTCCCGGCACCGGGTTAGCGACGTATACCTGCTCGACGTTGTCGCGGATGTTGTCGCCACGGGTAGCGGCGCTTGCCGGATTTTCGGGGTCAAGTACCCAGGGCGAAGTGGTCGTTGTGCCATCCGCCAGGCGAAGATCCAGGTCGTTGACCAGCTTGGGGGTGCGGTCGTTGATCCGGGCAGCACCCGTCTGAGCGGTGCCTTCGGGATCGGTCCAGGCGATGGTCGCTACGAGTGGCCCCCGCCCCGACGCCACCACCGACAGCGAGTAGGTTGCCCCCTGCGCCAGTGTCCGTTCATCGAGCACATGGGTGCGTTCGGCGTTGCGAATCACCTGCGCCGCTTTTTCTACGTTCAGCAGCCCCCAGCCAAAGCGGTAATCGGGACCGGGCGCGTCACCCGCCTCATCGGCCGTGTGCAACACCAATGCTTTCAGGGTGCTGGCCCGCATCACTTTGCTGGCGTTCAGCGACGCGAAATATTCCTGTAACAGCAACAGCGACCCCGACACATTGGGCGACGACATCGACGTGCCGCTCTCGGTCCCATACGCAAACGATGCCGACGACACGGTCGAGGTTACGTTGACGCCCATCCCCACAATGTCGGGCTTGATACGGCCATCGTCGGTGGGCCCCCAACTGCTAAACGAAGCAATGCTAACGTCGCCCGGCCGATTGTAGCCGTTGCTCAGCCGCGACACCGCCCCGACGGTCAGAATGTTCTTGGCGTTGCCGTAGGTCGGAATGTTGTCGTAACCAACCTGCGTTTCGCGGGGCGTCGTACTCCGGCGGCTGCTGTGTTGTACCAGAAAATACGCCTCCCCCGCCGGGGGGCCGCCCTCAGCGTGGTTGTTACCAGCCGATTTGGTGATCAGGTAATAAGGGGCGGCTGCCGCCACGACATCCCAGGCGCGAGCCGTGTTGTCGTATTGTCCGAATTTGAAATCCTGGGTGGCGCTCAGGGTTGTATCGCCCCACCACTCCCATTTGTTGGTTGTCGTGCGCGACGAATTGTAGCGCCAGCCCGCAATGCTGCCGTACGAGTGGTTGGACAGGAGCAGATTCTGGCCCGCGCCGGTCATTTCCGATACATCACTGCTGGCATCCCAGGCTTTGAGGTTCGCGCCGCTCGCCATGCCCCGCACCAGCGGATTCAGCCCGGCGGCCACCAGTGTGCCGCCCACGTGGGTGGCGTGGTTAACGTCGTCGGCTTCCCGGTCGATACTGCTGGTAATATCCTGCTGCACTACCCGGCCCTGAAACTCGGGATGCCCCGTGTAGGTCGCCGCAATTTCCCACATGCCCAGCCGGTCTTTCACCGAGGCCGAACCACCCCGCAGATTCACGCCGAGGCTGCCCCCACTGTAGAGGCTGGTGGTGCGGGTGGTTTCGGCCGCGCGTACGTTGGTAAAGGAGATATCGTAGAGCAGATTGCCCGTGATTTCGTCAATCCCGCGCAGGATCTGCACGTGACCGTTACCAGCCGGCTCTATGGCCTGGCGACCACGTTGGGTAGCCACGGTAAGGGCTCTCTGGTAATTACTGGTTTGTTCCTGTGATAGCGTCTGTTGAAGAGCTTGAAGGCGACTGCGTTGTGCCGCGCTGTATTGGGGCAGCGGTTGTGCCAGCACCGAACTGCTCAGGAAAGCCAGCAGCCCGGCAAGCCGGTAAAATTGAGTCATACAAGAAGTTGATAGTTAACGAATCACCTATATAAACAAAGCTACTTTGCATACGTCAAACCACCGCGAACCGTTGTCGGCACGCCACAACTTTATTATCAGGTTTAGCAAAGGCAGCCACAAGATAATCGACTGCTTATGTTGATTGAATCTAAATAAACTATAAATTTGATGTACTTTATCGACTATCATGCAACACGACACCGACAACGACGCTTTTCCGACCACGCTGATTGCGCTACCTTTAATCACCCGCAACGTACCTGACTGCGTATTTAAGACCTGTTGCAAAAAGTACAAGAAGGGGAAACGCTGCAAAAGCTGCCCTAAAAAATAGGCCAAACCGCCGATGCAACTAACTGCCAGTAGCCGGTCGTTAGCTTCGTATGCATCTGTATTTGCACATTCCCTTTTGCCGGCAGGCCTGCCATTACTGCGACTTCCATTTCAGCACCAATCAGCAACAGCGCCGGGCGGTGGTGGAGGCGATGGCGCGCGAAATCGACCTGCGGCATACGTACCTACCTGCCCAAACACCTCTCCAGACGGTCTATTTTGGCGGGGGTACCCCTTCCCTACTCACCGAAGCCGAGCTGACGTACCTGCTCGACGCCATTCACCGTCACTTCACCGTCGAGCCTGACGCCGAAATTACTCTTGAAGCCAACCCCGACGACCTGGCAGACGCGGCTCACCTGGCGATGCTCCGCCGCTACGTCAATCGATTAAGCATTGGTATTCAGACATTTGACGAAGCTACGTTGCGCTGGATGAACCGCGCTCACAACGCCGCCGAAGCCGAAGCCTGCGTGCCCCGCGCCCGCGACGCTGGTTTCGAGAACCTCAGCATTGACCTCATTTACGGTATTTCGGAGACGATCTGGCCCCGCGATCTGGATAAAGCGCTGGCGCTAGACGTACCTCACCTCTCGGCCTACAACCTCACCATTGAACCCGACACGGCCTTTGGACGCTGGATGGCTAAGGGTCGGCTGACGTCTGTCGATGAAGCGTTATCGGCCAACCAGTTTGCCGAACTGGTGACCGCCCTCAAGGCCGCTGGGTACGTGCATTACGAGATTTCCAACTTTGCCCGGCAGATCGGCTCCACCGTCCAATACGCCCGCCACAACACGGCCTACTGGCAACGCCGCCCCTACCTGGGCATCGGCCCCTCGGCCCACTCCTACGACATTCAAAGCCGTCAATACAATGTTGCTAACAATGCGCTGTACGTAAAGGCGCTGCATGAGGGCGCCGAGCTGACCGACGTACCCAGCGAACGCGAAGCGCTAACTCCCGCCGATCAGGTCAACGATTATTTGCTGACGGGCCTACGTACCCAGTGGGGTTGCCAGTTGAGCGAACTCGACGCGCTGCTCGGTGCGTCCTTCTCAGCCGAGCAGGCTACGACGTTGGCTCAGTTGACACAGACGGGCTGGCTCGTTCAAACAGAAAACAGCCTTACGCTCACCGAATCGGGCAAACTCTTCGCCGATCGCGTGGCGAGTGAGTTATTCGTAGGTTAAGTTTGTAACAATCCGGTTCGATTTTCTGGCTGCGGTATTCTGTTGTCGGCTATGGCCGAGAGGAGCCGGGCCCAAAGACCGTAGACGGAAAACAGTGAACAGCACCATACCATGCCGCCCGAAAAGCGCGTTAATCGCCTACGAACGCCTGCCCCCGACCCTCGGTTAACTCCGCCGCCTATGCCGCCCAGCAACCAGCCTGGCAACCGCCCCTATTCCGGCTCGTCACCATCGGGTCAGTCGCGCCGCGAATCGCCCCGAACGAAACCGTCGGGTACGTCGTCGGGGCTGTATAAGAGCGCGCTGGGTAAGGCGGTTCGGCAGCGGTGGCAGCAGACAAAGACCTACGTTCGGCGGCATCCCATGCTGGTGGTCGTTTACTGGTTTTTGGTTAAAACCATGCTGGTGCTATTCCTGGGTTCGGTGGCCTGGGTGGTTGTGCTGAAGTACGTTCCGGTTTGGTTTACACCCTTAACCATCAGCCGCAAGTGGGACGCGATGGGCACCGATCAGCCCAGTGAGATTCACAAAACCTGGCGGTCGTTCGATGAGATCAATAAGGAAGCCGCCCTGGCCGTCGTAGCCTCCGAAGATCAGCAGTTTCCGTACCACTGGGGGTTCGACTTCGACGAAATTCAGGATGCGATCCGCGAAAACCAGTACCGCAAACGGCCGCGTGGGGCCAGCACCATCTCGCAGCAGGTGGCCAAGAATGTGTTTCTCTGGACGGGCCGCAGCTACATCCGAAAGGGGCTCGAAGTGTACTTCACGGTGCTCATCGAACTGATCTGGGGCAAAAAACGCATTCTGGAAGTGTACCTGAACGTTGCCGAAACCGGCCCGATGACCTTCGGAGTCGAAGCCGCCTCTGAACGGTTCTATGGGCACTCGGCCAGCAGCCTAAGTCGCAGCGAAGCCGCCCGGATTGCCGCCGTGCTGCCCAATCCGAACAAGTTTTCGGTCAAGAATCCGTCGGCCTACATTCAGCGCCGCACCCGCCAGATCTCCCGGCAGATGCGCGCGCTGGGCGGCCAGAAATACATTCGAAACCTGTGATCGCGGCGGAGCCCGGCATGCGTCTCTACGGAACGTGCATCGTACCTTCGCAGCATGAAGTCACGCCATTCCGTCAATCGCGCTGGAAAACGTTCGGGTCCGGTTAGTAGCCACGCCAATTACGTTACACCTAAAAAAGCCTTGGGTCAGCATTTTCTGACCGATATGAGCGTTTCGCAGCGGATTGCCGACCTGCTCAGTGGCCACGCCGGTATCGACGGAGTGCCCTACAAACATGTGCTCGAAATTGGCCCTGGCACGGGCGTGCTGACTCAGTTTTTGCTCAAAGACAGTCGGTTTCAACTCGATGTGGTGGAGATCGACACCGAATCGGTCACGTACCTGAAGCGCAACGTACCTGAGTTGAACGGGCACATTATCGAAGGCGACTTTCTGCAAATGGACCCTACGCAGCTATACGGCGATTCGGCGGCTCCATTCGCGGTCATCGGTAATTTTCCGTACAACATTTCAAGCCAGATTTTCTTTAAAGTACTCGAGATGCGCGAGCAGGTGCCCGAGGTGGTGGGCATGTTGCAGCGTGAGGTGGCCCAACGGCTCGCCTCGGGACCAGGTAGCCGCGACTATGGTATTTTGAGCGTGTTCCTACAAGCCTGGTACGACGTCAAATACGAATTTACGGTGGGGCCGGAAGTGTTTAACCCGCCCCCCAAAGTGCATTCGGGCGTGATCAGTTGCCGCCGTAATAGCCGTACCGACCTGGGCTGCGATGAGCGTAAATTTACCAACGTGGTGAAACATGGGTTCAATCAGCGACGCAAAACGCTCCGCAATGCACTCAAACCCCTCGGTATTACGGAAGCAGCCGCCGCCAGCCCATTCATGGATAAACGCGCCGAACAACTCAGCGTGGCCGATTTCGTCGAATTGACGTTGCTGATGGAACGCGGATGAAGCGGACTTTGATGGATCGATACCACTTTTAGGCGCTTAGGCAACCTAGAAGCAACCTGCTGTGAAGCTGCTTTTCTGACTACCCGCATACGCCTTTCCATTCGCTTCATCCGCGTTCCCATTCTTTTCCATGACCTTCGAACTTACCAAAGAATACCTCGACCGGATTCAGACGGCAATCGACGCAGGCGACGAAACGACCCTTCGCGCCGACATGGACGAGCTGTATCCGGCCGATATTTCGGGGATTCTGTATGAACTGGACACGACTTCGGCCCGCTACCTGCTGAGTTTACTCGACAAAAACGTGGGTGCCGAGATTCTGGTGAACCTCGACGAGTCAATTCGGGATGGATTCATCGCGTCGTTTACATCGGAAGAGCTAGCCCCGTTTGTCGAGGAAATGGATTCCGATGATGCCGTTGACTTGCTCAACGAGCAGCCGGTGCAACTGCGCGAAGAGGTGATTGGCCTGCTCAACGACCGCGAACAGGCCCGGTTTATCATCGACCTGCTCCACTACGACGAAGACGTGGCCGGGGGCCTCATGCAGAAGGAGTTGGTTAAGATTCAAGTCGACACCAACGTCAATCAGTGCATCGAGGAGATCCGGCAGCAGGCCGAAAACGTGGAGAAAGTCTACGCCGTCTACGTGGTCGATGAAGCGGGCAAGTTGCTTGGCTTTGTGTCGCTGAAAAAGATCGTGCTGGCCCGGAAATACGCCAAAATTGCGGACATCTACGAGCAGGACGTAGTCGCTGTAGAAACCTACCGGCCCGTGACCGAGGTCGCTGAGATCATGCAGAAATATGACCTCGACGCGGTGCCCGTCGTGAACGTACAGGGCCGCCTTTTGGGCCGGATCACCATCGATGATATCGTCGACGTGATTACCGAACAGGCTGAAGACGACATTCAGGCGATTTCGGGTCTGTCGGGTGAAGTAGAGGAAGACGATACGCTCTGGGTACGTGCTAAAGCGCAGCTCCCTTGGCTGCTGGCCGGGGCCGTGGGTAGCTTGATGGCCGCCACGGTGATCAACGGTTTTCAGAGCGAACTGGGCAAGATTGCGGCTTTGGCGGCATTTATCCCCATTATCGGTTCGACGGGTGGCAACGTAGGCATTCAGACGGCCTCGCTCATCGTGCAGAGCCTTTCCGATTCATCGGGACTGACCTATTCCTTGGGGCAGCGGTTGCTCCGAACGCTCGTGCTGGCGCTGGTCAACGGTGCCGTAGTGGGCTTATTGGCGGGTTCCTACACGCTCCTGATCGGCGAACCTCGGCTGTTTTCTGTCGTGGGTCTTTCGCTGTTGAGCGTGGTGCTGCTGGCGTCGTTCATGGGTACCATTACGCCCTTGCTCCTCAACCGAATTGGCATCAACCCGGCGGTGGCGTCGGGGCCATTTATTACCACCGCCAATGACCTGATCGGCATCGGCGTGTACTTCCTGATTGCCGAATACCTGCTGGCTGAATTGTAACGTACCCTCCAGTCTCGTGCTCGTTTATCAAACACATACCACGCTACCACCCGAACCGCTGCTGAGTACGTTGCTCGACCTGCTCACGGCGGTATTCGCGAATCAGTCACGTGCAGAATGGCTCGACGACCTGACGCGCAAGGCTACGCACCCGGCTTTTCAGCTGCTACTGGCCCTTGATGGCCAACGGGTGGTAGGCTGCAAGATTGGGTATGAGTGGCAGTCGGGTACGTTTTATAGCTGGCTGGGAGGCGTCGATCCGGCCTGGCGCGGACGGGGTATCGCTGCCGAACTGATGTGCCGACAACATGACGCCTGCCGCCTCGCTGGGTACGTTACCATCCGCACGCACACCTACAACCAATGGCGGTCTATGCTGATCCTGAACATCCGGCATGGTTTCGACGTGGTTGGCACCCAACCCGGCAAACACGGGCTGACGATTATGCTGGAGAAGCCGCTACGCGGATAGAGCTGTCAGCGGATTTACAGCGCCTGCCGTAGGCCTTTCAGCTCACGAATCGACACTTTGAATGCGAGTGTGAGCGCCCCGTAAATACCGCCCCCGATGGCGATTTCAGCCAACGCATTCGCAATGCCTTCATGCCCGAAGAAGGCTTTGTAAACCGCAACCCCGCCAACCATCAGGATGCAGAACAGCAGTGGTCGTACGATGTTCCGCAGGAACGTACCCATAAACGACCCAACGAGGTAGTGAACGATGGCGAAGTTGACCAGCAGATTGAAGGCGGTTGCCAGCAGAAACGCGGTCGCGGCGCCCTTTACGCCGTATTCGCGCCCCAGCCAGTATACCAGCGGAATCTTGATTAGCAGGGTAGCGAGATTCAGGTAGAAGAGCAGGTTGGGCTTGCCTTTCGTAAACGCCAGCGTAAAGAGGGGGTGGCTCAGGCACATCAACGTACCCACGAACACGAAGATGTGAATCAGGTCGACGGTAGACTCCCAACCCGGCCCGTAAAGGAGCGGCACCACCGTATCAGCCGTAATGAACAGACCGGCCAACAGGGGCATGTTGCAGTAACTCAGGATGTCGAGGATTTTCAGATACGACCGTTTCAATTCGGCATTATTGTCCTGCATTTTAGCCAGCACCGGGTACGCCACCTGCAGGATAATCGGGTTGAGCTTGGTGATGGGGTACACGGCCAGTTGGTAGGCCAGTGTGTAGAAACCCAGCATCTCGTTGCCCAGAATAAACCCGATAAACAGGTTGTCGTAGTTAGACTGCACGAAGCCCAGAATGCCATCACCGAGCGTATACAGGCCAAACCGCAGGTGTTCGCGCACTTCGCGCAGGACCATCTGAAACCGGGGCACAAACAGCGGGTAACCCAGCAACACTTGTAGCGTTGTGCGCAGCGCCTGCCCAACCAGCTGCCCTATCACCAGCGACAGTTCGTGCATGCCCCGGAACGCCAGCACAAGCGTGGTGCCTGTACCGACTACCGTGCCGACAATGTCAATGATCGCGATGGTTCGGAACCGCAGTTCCTTTTCCATCAGAAATAAGTAAAGTTGCCCAATGTAGACGATCAAAAAATAGAACGACGACAGGTGCAATACCCGCTCCAGACGGGGCTCGTGGTTGTAGCTGGCAATAGTGGGGGCCGAAAACTGGAGTACGGTGAAGATCAACACGCCAAGACTGATGTTGAGCCAGTATAGGGTTGACAGCACCGTGCGATCGCTCTCCTGTTTGTAGATGATCGATCCCGAAAAACCAAGGTTAGTGAATAGCTGAAAGAAGGTGAGAATCAAGTTACTGAGGGCCACTAACCCAAATTCGGTAGGCGAGAGCAGCCGGGCCAGTACCGTCACCTGACCAAACTGAAAGACCGTTGAGATTACCGTCGCGATGGTAATCCACTTACCTCCATTCAGGGCTGCACTTTTTGTACTCATTTAAGAAAGGGGAATTGACCACTGTAGGCCTTATGACCACTGCTAACCGTTGACGACGTCATGAATGGCTTATTGGCCGATGACAAAGATAGGTGTCTCACTTACCGGTATAACTACATCACCATTTAGACTTATCATTCGCTGTTTTGTCATATGGTCGCGGCCAATTTGAGGTAAAAAAAGTTCGACGGCCCGTCCCTTGGGTACGTTCAGCCGGTAGGTGGCCGTTCGTCCCCGCTCGTCGGGCACCAGCAGCACGTAGGCTAGCTGGCGCGACCCGTCAGGCAGTGTTCGTTCATACTGGTCAACGATAGGGTCGCGGCTAATCGTCTTCTGGTACGTAAAGTTGCCAATCAGCTGGGTGGCCTGATACAGGTAGTCGGCGGCGGGTTTGCGGGTTTTGTCGCCGTTGATAAGCCCCATCGAACTAAACTGCGTTGGGTTGGCGGGGTTTTCGTCGTACATCTGGTAAAAGAAGACCCGGTCGATGCCTTCCCGAAGGTAGAGCAAAGCCGTCCGCAGAATCCAGTCGGCCTGCGTTTCCAATACCGACTTCCGCCCGATGGGTATAGCGCGGAATGGACTGCCCTGATTTGTGTCGTAGCCGGCTTCGGTTATCCAGACGGGCATATCGCCGCAGAGCTCGTGTGAGAGCTGCACAAAGGCCCGCGCCTGCTCGCCAACACCAGCCCGCTCGGGGGCGGCTCCACGTGAAGCGTTTGCCTGTTGTCCCATCAGGCCATTCTGCGACGACTGCTCATCGTTGGCGTATAAATGCTGGTTCATAACGTCCCAGCATAGATTCACACGGCCATCGGGGTGGTAACCGCGAAACTCGCGACACCAGTCGACCATGGCCCGCACATAATCGGTGGTGTGCGCCGCCAGCCCCCCAATGACCACCGTGATGGTCGGATCGGCGTTTTTCACGCCCGCGCCGGGGCCAAGCGTATGCTTATGGCCATCATAAAAAGCCGACAGGTTCGCGGCGTATTCGCGGGCGGTCTGGTAGCCCTGCCGTCCCTTCCAGGTTTTGTCGCGCTCGTTTTCGCATTCGATGTACCGAATCAGCCCCAGCCCGATTTTCTTCTGGTTGGCGGGGGCCCAGTGCGGGTGTTCAGTCGTTATCTTCACCAGCGCCGGGTCGATCCGTTTGTTGGACCCATAACGGGCCGCGTACTGGAAAGCCACCCGCGCCTGTTCGAGGTAGGAGCGGGGCTGGCTCAGGTCGGCCCCGTAGCGAACGGGATTGTTGCCATAGTCGCGCTGATCGGGCGGATACAGGTTTTCCAGCCATTTCGGAATGGTTTTGAGGCAAGCCAACACGTCGATATGCTCGGCTTTGAGTCGCTCATACATAGCGTCGTAATTCCAGCCGCCACTCAGCGTCATGTTGTACGAATATTCGCCCGGTTTGGCTTCCAGCTTTTCCCAGTCCATATAATGCCGAACGGCCGCGAAACTGCGCATGGCGGGCATCCGGCTTTCGTCGACCTCCCACGATCGATCGGCTTCTTCCATGTTCCATTCAAACATGTTGACGCCCACCGCCTGCCGAAACGGCGTGTGCCGAACCGGCGGGGCCGTGTGTATGGCTTTTCCAGGTACGTATTGGCCATATAATTCCAGCTCCGACGGGTAGGCGCCCCAGGTGTTGATAACCAGAAACCGGGCGCCCGCAATGGGTTGTTTCAACCGGAATTCGCCGGGGCTCTTCGGGTCGGGGCCAACCCATTCGTTGTATTTATCGCCCACGAAGCGCGCAATGGGTATTCGTTTCCAGTCGGCGGTGATGATCGAGAGCGTGAACGGCTTGTCGAGGTTCTGGTCGTTGAAATCGTACAGCCGGATGCGGTCGATGGTCATCTGTTCACCATCATGCAGCGGGTAATACGCATCGTAGTTGGGGATGAGCTTGTTCCAGCCCGTCTGTACGCTTTCCTCCAGCTTGCCATCAAACAATCCCTCCAGGCCATTGCTGGCATTCACGACCTGATACCAGCGGCGGGCGTCAATAGGGATTCGGCCGGTAGCGGTAAAAACAGGCGTTTTGGGCAGGCCCGCCACCTGCGCCGGGTGGACACTTACGTCGTTGGGCCGATTTAGCACAAGCAAGCCAATGCCAAGAATGGCCACGCCAAAAAGGTACATTTGTTTCATTGCGTGTTTGATGGCTAACCAAGCGCCAGGCTCGCTTTACGACTCGTTGCGTAATTCCATTTTGACCATATGTCGTCCGCTTCGTCACCCCGGGGCTGCGTGTAAGCTGACGCTATTCAACTTCATCGCCATGTCTTTTGCCACACTGATCTGCCAACCTGCACCCAGCCTTACTTGGCAGCCCTGGACCGGCGCAGCCAGCCCGCCGAACGTACCTGGCCCGGATGGATCGCTGATCGTACGGTATCAACTCGACTCATCGGGCTCTTTTCAGAATAGCCTGCTTGCCTTGTTAACTCCCGCCGAACAGCTCAGGGCCAGTCGGTTTCGGCAGGAGATCGACCGACAGCGCTTCATCGTGGGTAGGGGAGGGCTCCGCTGGCTGGCCGGTCAACTGCTGGGGCAACCGGCCGCGACGGTCGAGTTGACGATGGGAAAGCATGACAAACCCGACCTGGTCAATAATCTGGGTTGGCAAAGCAACGTGTCGCACGCGGGCGAGTGGGTGGTGTGGGCGTTTGGAAAGCAGCCGGTCGGAGTTGATGTGGAACGGCTTAAAGCTGGGTTCGCCTACGACGAACTGATTTCGTTCTGCTTCGGCCCCACCGAACAACAGGCATTGCAACAGGCAGGGCAACCGGGCGATGAAGCCCATCAACGGCTGTTCTACACTCTCTGGACGCGCAAAGAAGCCATTTTGAAAGCCACCGGCCTTGGCCTGACCGACCAGTTGACCGCCATTTCGGTCCTCGACGGGGAGCAGGCCGTGCTGTCGTCGACCATCGGTGCGGCAGGTACGTGGCATATCGTTAGCTTTCCTGTTTCCGAGACACATCTGGCTGCCTTAGCCTGCCAGCAACCGGGGCCCGTATCGGCGTTTACACTGACGACCTGACTAGCAGCGGGTGCGGGAAGCCCACTCATCAGCAACTGACCGCCAGCTTGTTTTCTGACCCATTCAAAAGGTTATTATGAGCTTGTCGTCTGTTCAGTCCGCTACTCCTTGCTACTGTTCCAGCACTCATAAACAGCCGCTTCCGGGCCATTTTTCAGTCTTCAGGGTATAGGGCAGCGACATTCCTTGTGGTTGACATATGAAAAAACGCCGTGACGTAACCGGGAGGAGCGCGGTCTAAACGGGTCAGGGAAAAGCAGTAGTTAAAAACAGCGTGTCTTAACGCCTGCACACGCAATAGGAAGCCTCTAAGAGGTCGATCGGATGAGAATTGGGATAGAGGCGCAGCGGTTGTTACGCCCACATAAACATGGTATGGACATAGTAGCCAAAGAGACCATCTGGGCTTTGGCCGACCACCATGAACACGAGTTTGTTGTCTTTGTTAAGCCAGATAGCGATCGGGCCTGCCTGCCCAGCGCCCCCAACGTGCAGGTAGTGGAGCTAAACGGCGGTCCCTATCCGGTTTGGGAACAGTCGGCTTTACCTAAAGCCGTTCGGTCAGCGGGCGTATCGGTACTCAACTGCACGGCCAATACGGCTCCGCTTAATTGCCCCGCCCCGCTGGTGCTTACCCTCCACGACATTATTTTTCTCGAAAAAGCCATCGTGGGTGGCAACGCCTATCAGCGCTTTGGCAATCTCTACCGCCGCTGGAACGTACCCCGCGTGGTCAAACGCAGCCACCGCGTGGTGACGGTTTCCGACTACGAACGGCAACGCATCATCGACCACCTTGGCGTGGCACCCGACAAAGTCGTGACGGTGCATAATGCCGTTAGCCGCCAGTTTCGGGTTATCGACGATACCGCGTTGCTGGCTCAGGTACGTTCCCAGTTCAACTTACCGGCCGAATTTATTTTTTTCCTCGGCAACACCGACCCGAAAAAGAACGTACCCAATGTGCTGAAGGCGCTGGCTATCCTGAAACAGCGCGGGCAGCTGACGCTCCCGCTGGTGATGGCCAACGTTTCGGCCGATTACGTCACCGGCGTGCTCACCCAGATCGGCCATCCTGACCTGATGGCCAACATTGTGTTGTGTGGCTACATTCCGAACGCACTGTTGCCGGTGGTGTACAATGCAGCGTCGGTATTTCTGTGTCCGTCGTTGCGCGAAAGCTTCGGCTTACCCATTCTGGAGGCGATGGCCTGCGGTACGCCCGTGCTGACGGCCAACACCTCGGCCATGCCCGAAGTGGCCGGCGACGCCGCCCTGCTGGCCGATCCGTCATCGCCCGAAGCCATGGCTGAGCCAATCAACCGGTTACTGACCGATACGGATTTACGGAAGAATCTCCGGCACTACGGCCTCGAACGAGCCGACCGCTTTTCGTGGGCCAATACGGCCAACAAACTGGTCGCCGTTTACGAAAACCTGTAGGAAGCGCCCGCGTTGATCCACTCGTTGTGGTGCTTTCATGTGATGTTGATAGCTCGTCTTCTGAAGCGATTCTAACCCTCCACTATGCTTCAAAAATTAGTTTTAAAATCGCTCTATGTGCTGGCGGCGGTGCGTTACCCCCGCTACCGGCCCGACCTGCGGTATTTTGTGCGCGACAACTACTTTGCCCGGCTTAGCCAGGTACGTTACTGGTGGGCCGACCGGATGGCGAAGCGGCCGTACAAGGTGATTGAGTTTTACGGGGAGTTTGATCAGGAAGTGCGCTATGCGATGCCGTTTGCTTACTGGCACTACCTCAACGGCACGCTGAAACAGACCATTGGGGCCAAAAGCACGCGCCCATTCTACTTTTTTAGCCCTGATCACGTCGAGAAACACGACAAACGGGTTTGGGAAGCGGGGTACGGCAACTACACCATTCCGAACATGACGCACGCGCCGACCTACGACTTCTCGAAGTGGGCGCGGGTGCCGTTCAAGGCCCATTACCGCAACGACCTGTTCGTTTACGACAAACCATTGCTGGTCATTGCCAATAAGTACAACATCGAGTGGGACAAGCCGCCCATCAATTACCTCGACATCGCCACCCTCGACCGGCTGATCACGTACCTGAAACCTCGTTACCAGATCGTTTACAACCGGCCGCTGGGCAGTCAGATCGTGCTGGATAACAGCGAGATTATGGACCTCGGCGAGCACGACTGGCTCCGCGAACACCACCCCGATGTTGTGCAGTTAAACGATCTGTTTGAGCAGCACCACGATCGGGTCGAAAACTTCAACCACTTGCAACTCATGGTTTACGCCAACGCCGACCGCTTTATTTCGATGCACGGAGGCACCGCCGCGCTGGCCAGTTGCTTTGGTGGTATCAACGCGCTGCTATCGCATCCCGGCGGCGGTTTTGAACATGATTTCGACGAATACAAAAACCTGTTTCCTAACCTCTCCGGGGCCACTATCTTCCACGCCCGCAACCGCGAGGAACTGGTCGAGTACGTTGAGGCCCACTATTAATTGATCTGCCATTCGTCTTTTGTTGTCGGCTTCATACGCCTGGTGACCTAACAAATGACGGCAAACAGAGTACTCGTAAACAGTCCTATGGTTATCGCCAAAATCACGTCTGGGTTAGGAAATCAGCTGTTTCAGTATGCGCTGGGGCGGCATCTGGCGTTGCAGGGCAACACGTCGCTCTGGTTCGACCTGCGTTATTTCCATCAGGAATACGCGACCGATACCCCCCGGAAATTCAAGCTCGACCGGTTCAACGTTCGCTACAACCTGCTCGATTCATCGCCCTGGCTCTACGCCTCAAAAGCAACGCGCCTGCTGCCGGGCCGCTCGCTACGGCCGCTGATCGACACGCGCTTCGAAGCTGATTTTCACTTCGACCCGACGGTGATCCGGCCCGCCGCGCCGCTGACCATCCTGTGGGGTTTCTGGCAGTCGGAAAAGTATTTTGCCCAAAGCACACCTCAGATTCGGCAAGAACTGACGTTCAACCGACCACTGAGCGATACGTTTGTGGGGTACCAACAGCAAATTGAGCAGGCCGAGGTACCCATCTCGGTACATGTTCGGCGGGGCGACTACGTCACGCATCCGGAGTTCAGCCAGTCGTTTGGCTTTGTTGGGCTGGCCTATTACCAAAAAGCACTGGCTCATTTACAAGACCTTTTCCCCAACGCCACACTCTTCTTTTTCAGCGACGACCCCGACTGGGTACGTGCCAATATCGTGACGGAACAGCCCCACGTCTTTGTGCAGAATAGCGGTCCCGACGCCGATGTCGATGATCTTCAGTTGATGAGCCTGTGCCATCATCACGTGATTGCCAACAGCTCGTTTAGCTGGTGGGGGGCCTGGCTCAATCCGCGCCCCGACAAGGTCGTGATTGGGCCGCAGCGCTGGTTTGCCAACAAACCCTGGGATACCAAAGATCTGCTACCCTCGGGCTGGCTCCGGCTTTAAGTGAGCATAAACTCCTTATTCCTACCTATGAATCTGAAACGCTTCACCAACCGGCTAATCCCATCGCGGGAAGACCGGACCAGGCGCTGGGTACGTTAATTCATCAACCCATTTGTGCACCGTTGGCAAGACGACTGACATGATTGAGACCGCACTTCCCGTATTGGGCGTTTCGGCTTAATCGGACCATCGAGACGCCGGAACGACCGTTTAACCAATTTACAGCTGGTAAGGCTGATTCGTCTGCTAGGTTTAGGTAGACAAATCAACTGCCCATGAAACGTATTCTGGCTACGGCCGCGCTGCTGATTGGCGCTTATGCCGCCAACGCCCAAACGAAGGCAACTACTCCCGAGACAGCCAAACTCGACTCGCTGATGAAGCTGTCGCAGCGGTATGTAAACGCTCAACAGCCCGACTCGCTGTATGCGCTGATGGGCAACGATTTCAAGAAGCAGATTTCGCTGGAACAGGCCAAACAGATTACCACCCAAATCCACGATCAGCTGGGTAGCTGGAACTCGCATGAACTGAAGAGCGTCACCGACGGAGTTGCCAAATACAGAGCCATTTTCGCCAATGCGCCGCTCGATGTGTACATCAGCCGCGATGCCGAGGGCAAGATATACACCTTCCTGTTTCAGCCCGCTAAAGACTAGCGGTTGGATCAAGCCATTCAAAACAGCTCATAATCCATTGATTGTGGGCTGTTTGGTTTTGTAGCAGTCGCTTGATTGTTCACTTCGTCGGCCAACTCACCCAAAAACGTCACTAGTGGCCTTCTGCCTATGCATGCCTTTACCTACTTTTTTAGTTTCCTGCTGATGCTGCCGGTGGCTCTGTCGGCGCAACCAGTTACCGCATCGGTACAGATGCAGCGTACGCTGTTCAATGAGCGCAACAGCAAGGCACTCTACGCCCGGCTTACCGGTGAGCTACAACGGAAAATGCCGCGCGACTCTTTTTCCAGGCTTATTACCCATTACGCTAAGCTGGGTACGTGGCGTTCGGCCGAGCCTGGGCCAACCCTACAGGGCACGTACCATTATAAAGTCCAGTTTGACCGCGAAACGATGGATCTTGCTTTCGGCCTTGACCAGAAAGCGCGGCTAACGTCTTTTTCACTCACGCCCTGGAAGCCGCTCACGCCCGATCCGCCCCATGCACCGCTACCTTCCAGCAATGCCCTCGCAACGAACTTCGACCGCCGCCTGGATAGCCTGGTGCGGCAAGTAATCGATCAAAAGCGGCCGACTAGCCTGTCAATTGGTATCATCGACGGCTTGACTCGCCGGACGTATGGGTATGGCGAAACGTTTGCTGGCAGTGGGCAAATCCCTGATACAACGACCGTCTATGAAATAGGGTCGATCACCAAAACAATGACCGCCACACTACTGGCGTTGGCGATTCAGGCTAAAAAGCTTACGTTGAAAACGCCGGTCAATACATTTTTGCCTGACTCCATACCGCTGCTACAGCGTGACAGCGTGGTGGTTACGGTCGAGACGCTCGCCAACCATACCTCCGGCCTGCCCCGCTTGCCTACAACCATTGGCACAGGAACGTTCGACCCGCAGGATCCGTACCGGCACTTCGATCGCCAGCGGCTGTTCAGCTACCTGCGCACGGCCACACTGGCCAGCAAACCGGGCACGACCTATCAGTATTCCAACCTGGGGGCGGGGCTGTTGGGTACGTTACTCGAAATCGTCTGGGGGCGATCCTACGAGCAACTTATTCAGGAGCAAATCTGTCGGCCCTTGCACCTGACCAAAACGAGCAGTCAGCTCATTGCTAGCCTCGAAGCGACTATGGCTCAGGGGTTTGATGATCAGTTCCGGCCGATGTCGGCCTGGCGATTCCAATCCTTGGCTGGTGCTGGAGCCGTCCGTTCAACCATAGCGGATATGATTCGCTACGCACAGGCTCAGTTAGCCAGTACGACGCCACTCAGTCAGGCCATGACGATCGCGCAAGAACCCACTTTCGCTAAAAACGGCGTACCGGTTATTGGCCTGGGCTGGCATTACATGCCCAACGGCTGGATTTGGCACAACGGGGGCACCGGGGGGTACTCCAGCTTCATCTGTTTGAATCGCCGCACTCAGCAAGCGATAGTGGTGCTGACGAACAAGTCGGGGGGTATTGCTGATGCACTGGCTGTACCTTTGCAGCGAATCGTCACAAACTGATCAGCACGTTACAACGTTTATCCAATAACTTGCGTCTATATCCATATCAGACGAATTGCTGCTCATCTCGTTAATCACTGCCAATACATGCTCCGGGTTCTACTTTTCTGCACCGTTCTGTTTATCTCGGCAGCCTGTGGGCGCGAGAGCGACATTGCCCCTACGTTGGCCACCGAGGTAGCCGGTGACTACCAGACCAACGGGTTTCTTGATTACCTCTGCCTTGCACTACCAGCCGATAAGATGCCAACGGCTACCCTGCGCGAAGAATCGGCCAATTCGGTGACGCTGACCTACCGGCAACAGTACCCGACAACGCGGCTGCTGACCATCGAACAGGTGCAACTTCAGCGCTTGCCTGATAACAGCGTGCAGCTCGTTCAACAGGGTGAGATCCTTGGCACAGTTCGTACCGACCGGGCTTTCGGTAACAACGGTCTTGAGCGGCAGGCGTTGGTGCTGCGGGTGCAACGGCAGGGCAACAACGATAGCTTTACCTTCACAGGCGCCAAATAAAATATCCTGACAAACTTGTACGCATTACCAAACAAAAAACCCGATCCATAACAGATCGGGTTTTTGTCATTTATGGGTTTCGCTTGACGTGAGCCGCTGATCGTGTCGCCACAGTCAGGCCCAACTCAACTAGCTCAACCTAAATCGCTTACCGGACGGCGAATTCACCAGCGCCGATCTTGAAGCCTTCGCTATACAGTTCTACCGTGTATTTACCGGGGCGGTACTGGGTGCCACGTGAGTAGAGCAGTTCAACGCTCTTCCCGTTGCGGTCGTAATTGACCGTTTGTTTCACAGTGTACACCATTTCGTCGCCACCGGCCGAGAACGTACCTGAGCCATTGGCCATGTCGGATACGACGGCACCGTCGGGATCAAGGACCCGCACAAACACGTCTTTGGGTTCTTCAGCAGTCAGCGGGTTGTCGAGTAGGGCGTATGTCAGCTTGATCTTGTCGATCCGCTTGGCTTTATACTCATCGTCCTCTTTCACTTTACCGCGGCTGTTAACAGCGTATACCTTCACGTTCTGCGCTTTCAAAGCCGATGCCCGCGTCACCTTCGTAGCCAGTTCCTGATTTTGCGTGGCCACAAGCGCGACGGTATCTTCCAGTTGCTGACGACGTGTTTTCAGCGTCGTGTTTTCTGTGTTCAGGGTGCTATTATCAGCCACCAACACTTCTTTCTCACGTTGCAGGTTAGCAATCAACGTATCCTTTTCGGCCAGATACGCCATGTATTCGCGAATCTTACCCTCATAGCTGGCAATGGCTGAGCGTGACAGCTTGGCACCACGCGCCAATGAGGCTTTATCGGCTTCCAGCTTGGCCTTCACGTTCTGAAGCTCAGTTACGTCACCACCCAGCTTCTGCACCTCGGCAATCTTTGCGTCGAGGGCCGTTGAAATCGAATCTAATTTTACGCGGGTATTCGATAGCTCTTCTACGCGTTCGGCGATCGTCACCTCCTGCGTTTCGGCTACACCTTTTTTATCGAAATAAAGATAGCTAGTAACACCGGCCAGGCCAGTCATCAAAACAAGGGCAGCCAAAAGAGCACCATTTGTTTTCGGTCTTTGCTGATTACTCTCCATAATAGTAGTACGGATTTTAAGTTGAACAAACACAAATTGAGGTACTACGTAGAGTAATTCGATAGGCAAATAGTGGTGTTTTAGTAAAACGATATGGGTATAACGCAATTCGATGCAAAAATATTTCAGCTTTGAGCAAACGGCTTCATTAAAAAGCGTTTGCGGCCCCCCAGCGCCCACACGAAAGCGGCTTTTCAGCAGCGTGAGTTAAGTAAAACGTAGCGCCAATTTCTTAGCTTTAACCCCCATTTTCACCACCAACTTGTCTTTTTTTATGCTGGCAAAAACCTTTGGAGCTGCCGTTTATGGCGTCAATGCAACCATCATTACCATTGAAGTAACGGCAGGGCAGGGGATGAAATTTTTTATGGTGGGCCTGCCCGACAGTGCCGTCAAAGAGAGCGAACAGCGGGTCGAAGCCTCCTTGAAGTATGCCGGCTACCGCATGCCCCGCCAGAAGGTCGTGGTTAACCTGGCACCGGCCGATATCCGCAAGGAAGGTTCGGCCTACGACCTACCCATTGCCCTCTGCGTATTGAAAGCCTCGGAGCAAGTGAACCTGGCCAAAAACCTGGAGGACTACGTGATTATGGGCGAACTGGCGCTCGACGGTTCACTCCGGCCTATCAAAGGTGTGCTACCGATCGCCATCGAAGCTCGTAAACAGGGCTATAAAGGGTTTGTGCTGCCCGCTGAAAACGCCCACGAAGCTGCTATCGTCAATAATCTCGACGTGATTCCGGTACAAACGATGGCCGAGGCACTGGCTTTCTTCGACGGCACGCACACCATCGAACCGCTGCTTATCGACACGCGGGATCTCTTTTTCACGAGCGTCAACGCTTACGATGCTGATTTTGCCCACGTGCAGGGACAGGAAAACATCAAGCGAGCCCTGGAAATTGCCGCCGCCGGAGGCCACAACGTCATCATGATCGGGCCGCCGGGGGCTGGTAAGACCATGCTTGCCAAACGGTTGCCCACGATTCTGCCGCCGATGACCTTGCAGGAAGCCCTTGAGACTACCAAAATTCACTCCGTAGCGGGCAAACTAGGCAAGAAAGCTACACTGATCGCTCAGCGCCCTTATCGCGCCCCACATCACACCATTTCGGATGCGGCGCTGGTCGGTGGTGGCGGTTTTCCGCAGCCGGGCGAAATCTCGCTGGCTCACAATGGCGTGCTCTTTCTCGACGAACTGCCCGAGTTCAAGCGTTCGGCGCTGGAGGTGATGCGGCAACCGCTGGAAGAACGCCTTGTGAGCATCTCGCGCGCCCGCTGGGCGGTGGAGTTCCCGGCCAATTTTATGCTCATCGCCAGCATGAACCCCTGCCCGTGCGGCTACTACAACCACCCCGACAAAGAGTGCGTCTGCGGGCCCGGCGTAGTGCAGAAGTACCTCAACAAAGTTAGTGGGCCACTGCTCGACCGGATCGATTTGCACGTGGAAGTTACGCCCGTTTCGTTCGATCAGATGACCGCCAACCGGCCCGCCGAAACTTCCGAAGCAATCCGCGAGCGCGTCATCAGAGCCCGCGACCGGCAAACAAAGCGATTTGAGGAACAGGAGGGGATTTATTCCAATGCCATGATGCCCTCGCAGATGGTGAAAGAGATTTGCGCCATCAATGACGCGGGTCGGATTCTGCTGAAAACGGCGATGGAGCGGCTTGGCCTCTCGGCGCGGGCCTACGACCGGATTCTGAAGGTATCACGCACTATCGCCGATCTGGCCGATGCAGACGAGATCCGGATCGAGCACTTAGCCGAAGCTATTCAGTACCGCAGCCTCGACCGCGAAAATTGGGCGGGATAACGGGTAAAAACAGGCTTGGCAACGACGATTCTGCCTATTTTGTGGTCTCGAAACAAGTGCACTTTTCACCAAAACAACAACTACTATGGCAACTTCAGCCGCTACCGAATCCAGCAGCTTGCTCGGCCTGCGAACCGTGATTTATGCGGCCCCCAACCTCGACGAGCTTAAAGCCTGGTACACCGCCGTACTCGGCTTCGAGCCCTATTTCGATCAGCCATTTTACGTTGGGTTCAACGTAGGCGGTTATGAGTTGGGCCTCGATCCGGATGCGACAGTACAGGCGGGCAGCACCCTTACCTATTGGGGTGTGGCCTCCATTGAGGCCGCTTACGACCGAATCCATAGTCTAGGGGCTACGGCAGGAGATCCCATTACTGATGTCGGCGATGGCATAAAGGTGGCCACACTGAAAGACCCGGCGGGTAACGTATTCGGCTTGATCGAGAACCCGCACTTCAGCCTCGCTCAATAGCCGCCTTATTGGCTAACATACGTTTATGTTCTTAACCAAAAAAGGCCTGCTGACCAGGCCTTTTTTGGTTAGCGAGTTGTGGTGTCGGTTGGTGCCGTACCCCCGTTTTTCTCTGCTTCTTTAGCGGCTTTTGCCTTCGCTTTCTCCTGCTTGCGGAAATAGCCCCGGAATAGGAAATTGCTTTTCAGGGCCTCCATGTTCTGATCCAGCTTCTGGGTGCTGCTGTTGAGGTTGCGGATGGTGCTGCGAATGTCGTTCCCAACGGATAGGTCGCTCGTTAGTACACCGATGGCGCTATTGCCGTTATTCAGTTTTTGGGTAGCCTGCTTCACGTCGGCGATCGCCTCGTTAGCCTGATTGGCCATCTGCCGCAAACGCGCCGTTGAGCTACGAATGTCGCGCACAATAGCCGTGTCGGTCACGAGGTCGTTGGCCAACGTACCTGGCCGGTTGAGCTTGGCCGTGAAGGTGCTGAGCGAGTTGGTCATCTGCACGGCGTTGTTGGAAGCGCGTTGCAGGCTCGCCATCGAATTCTTGAAATTGAGCAGCACAGTCGTGTCGGTAAGCAACGCACCCGCCAACCCACGGCCGTTCTTGACCCGGGTTACGACCGACCCCACATCCTGCGTGATTTTCAACAGGTTCCGGTTGGTTACCTGTAGGGTATCGATGATAGCCTCAGTACTCAGCGCCTCGCGGGCCCGCAGCACATCGCCGTCTTCGATGGTGCCCGCCCGGTTGGTACCGCCCACGATCACAATCAGCTTGTTGCCGATGAGCCCGTCGGAGCCAAGCGTAGCCTGCGCATCCTTACGGATAAACTCGGCCGAGCTCTCTTCGATATTCATGTCGACTTCGACCTGCGAGTTGCTCGTGAACCGGATGCGTTTGACCGTACCGATTTTTACGCCCGAAAACCAGACGTTATTCCCTGTTTTCAGGCCGGCCACGTCTTTGAATACAGCCTTCAATTGGATGGTCGACGTAAAGCGTTTTTGCTGCCCGCCCAAGAACAGGATACCCGCAACGAGTAGAACGAGGCCAAGTAAAACAAACAGGCCAACTGTAACAGCCCGACGATTCGATTTCATAGGTTGTGTGTAATTTTTTGACGGGATTTATGCGATGAACAGAACACGGCGGATGGGTTAGCTGGCTGATGATGAAGCGATCTCCGTGGCATCCTGTTCAGAAAAATCATTCAGTGAAATTGTAGTGATAAAATTGTTGAACCCGTTCATCGTCGGTGCTGAATACCTCGTCGAACGTACCTACCCGTTGGAACTGCCCATCAAACAGCATGGCAACGCGGTCGCCGGTTTGTTTGGCGCAGGTCAGGTCGTGCGTAATCACGATCGACGAGGCCCCGTGGCGCTCCTGCACTTCGTTGATCAGGTTATTAATTTCGATACACGTGATTGGGTCAAGGCCCGCCGTTGGTTCATCATAGAGCATGATCTCAGGCCTGAGCATTAGCGTTCGGGCAATCCCGATCCGTTTCCGCTGCCCACCCGATAATTCCGACGGCATCTGGTTGATCGTCTGTTTCAGGCCCACGTCGTCGAGGGCTTCTTCAACAGCCCGGTCAATCTCGGCCCGACTGAGGTTACGCACATTACGAACGAGCGGGAATTCCAGGTTTTCCCGAACAGTCATGCTGTCATACAGGGCGCTGTTCTGAAACGAGAAACCCACCTTGAGCCGCAGCTTTTCCAGCTCGACCGCCGACAGCGACAAGACATCCTGCTCCAGCACACGTACCTGACCCGAATCGGGGGCCAGCAGCCCGACGATGATTTTGATCAGCACCGATTTACCCGTACCCGAGCGGCCCAAGACAACGAGGTTTTCCCCTTTAAACAAGTCCAGATTAACCCCACGCAGCACGTAGTTGTCGCCAAAGGCAACGTGCAGGTCCTTGATCTCAATAACCCGTTCGGGCGTGTTTGTCGATGGTGTCATATACCTAAAAACGAGGCGCTAAAGGCAGCCCTATACACTTCGCAATGCATTTACAATTTGCAGCGATAGCAGTTCTTCAATAAAAATGAGGAACATCGACGTCACCACCGACGCGTTGGCGGCTTTACCGACGCCCTCTGTTCCTTTCGATGAATTATAGCCTTTATAACAGCCAACCATGCCAATGGTAAACCCAAACACAAACGATTTTATCACGGAAGAGAAGATATCCAGGAACGTGATGGCCCCGAAAACCTCTTCGATAAACGTCCGGAAGCTGGTAGCCTCATTGGCGCTGATGTTCAGGTAGGAGCCCACCATCCCGACGGCAACCGTGTAGACCATCAGGGTCGGGATCATCAGCGTAGTAGCCAACACCCGGCTGACGACCAGAAATTTAAACGGATTGGTAGCCGACACCTCCATGGCGTCGATCTGCTCGGTCACGCGCATAGACCCCAGCTCCGCCCCGATGTTGGACCCGACCCGGCCTGCCGCAATCAGGGCCGTAACCAGGGGGGCTAGCGCCCGTACCAGCGCGATGGCGATGAGCGACGGCAGCCACGATGTAGCGCCAAACTGCGCCAGCGACGGTCGCGACTGATTGGTAAAGACAATGCCCGTGATGAAGCCTGTCAGGGAGATAAGCGGCAGCGAACGTACCCCCACGTCGTAACATTGCCGGATGATCTCGCGGCCTTCGTAGGGGGGGAGCAACACTTCCCGAAAAAAGCGCAGTACAAATTGCCAGACATCGTTCAGCGTTAGCAATACCTGATCAATACGGGTCGAAATCAGGGGTTTTTCAGTATTTGGTGCCGGAGGAAACATTAACGGGACGTCAGAATGGTTGTATTCAGGATCGAACTGAGTAAACACGCAGTAGAAGAAGTGGTTTAACTTAATGAGTTACGGGTGTTCGACACGCTGCTCTGAAGGAATACATCCTATTCAAATTAGAAGTTTGTGAACTTTATAAAGCCATTGTATGTATCAACATTAAATACACTGGAAAATAAACAAGATTCCTTATGAGCACCCTCGTCAATGGCCTTCACCACGTAACTGCGCTGGCAGGCGACACGCAACGCAACGTTGATTTTTACACGCATATCCTCGGTTTGCGGCTGGTTAAAAAGACGGTCAATTTCGACGCTCCAGATGTCTATCACCTGTACTATGGCGACGAAACGGGTTCACCCGGCAGCATCATGACGTTCTTCCCGTATGGAGGCATACCACGCGGCCGCAAAGGGGCGGGGCAGCTTACTTACACGGCGTTTTCGGTCCCTGTAGCCGGGATGCAGTTCTGGCTCGATCGGTTGCAGCAGTTCCAGGTTGCACATACCATGCCACTTCGGCGGTTTGAGGAAAGCTATATCCGCTTCGACGATTTCGACGGCACCGGCATTGAATTGGTTTTTAACGATAACGATACACGTCCCGGCTACAGCAATGGCCAGATTCCCGCCGAATTTGCCGTTCGTGGTTTCCACACCGTCACGCTGGAGCAAATTCGCCCCGAACGGACGATCGAGTTGCTCACCAACCCGATGCAGCACCGCCTCGTAGCCGAAGAAGCCGATCTGATGCGTTTCGAAGCCGGTGTAGGTGGCTCAGGTAATTACATTGACATCCACGTAAACCCCAATGCCCTGCGGGCGTTGCAAGGGGCGGGTTCGGTCCACCACGTCGCTTTTTCGACCGATACCGACGAGACGCAGGTACAGATTCAGCAGTTACTGGCCGAAGGCGGGTATCAGGTAACGCCGGTTCAGGATCGTAACTACTTCCACAGCATCTACTTCCGCGAGCCGGGTGGGGTGCTGTTCGAGATCGCCACGAATCCGCCGGGGTTTGCCATCGACGAACCCGTCGAATCGCTGGGTACGTCGCTGAAACTGCCTCCACAATATGAAGCGCGCCGGGCTAAACTGGAAGAGGTGCTGCCGGTGATTAAGTAGTTGAGTTCAAAGTCCAATGTCTAACGTTCAAGGTTAGCCGACGCACCAATAAGTCTAGCCTGCCAACCTTGGACATTGGACCTTCTCTTTCCAAACCATGATTCATAACCCAAACAATGTGCTCACGGCCGGTGTACCGCTTGAAGAAGCTACGCGGGCAATGGTGCTGGTGCACGGGCGCGGTGGCTCAGCGCAGGATATCCTGTCACTCACGTCGTATCTGACCAATACGGAAGGCATGGCTTTTCTGGCCCCGCAGGCAAGCGGCGGCACCTGGTACCCGTATTCATTCCTGCAACCGACTGAGCGTAACGAGCCGTACCTGTCGTCGGCGTTGACGGTGTTGAAAATGCTGTTAGCCCGCTTGCAGAGCGATTTCAATTTCAAGACGCCGCAACTCTACTGGCTGGGTTTCTCGCAGGGAGCCTGTCTGACGCTGGAATTTCTGGCGCAGAATCCAGGTACGTATGGCGGCATTTTCGGCCTCAGTGGTGGGCTGATAGGACCCGATGGTACGGCCCGCGAGTATGATGGCACCTTCGGGCAAACACCGGTCCTGTTGGGCTGCTCCGATATCGACTCGCACATTCCGAAAGCACGTGTATTGGAGACCGACGCCGTTTTCTCACGCATGGACGCCAACGTTACCACCCGACTCTATCCCAACGCGCCGCACAGTGTGAACGAAGACGAGCTAACTTTGATTAATACGATACTGGCCAGCTAATTGGCTGGTTATTAATCAACCTGGAAGCTATGAGTCATTTTATGGTCGAGATTGCATTGGCCGATATGGATGAAGCGTTCATGGAGAAAGTCCCCGAGCAGCGTGCCAAAATCAATGAGATGATGGAACAAGGCCGGATTTTGTCGTATTCGCTCGCCGCCGATCGCTCGAAATTATGGTGCATCGTTAGTGCAGATTCAGAGCTTGCCGTATTGGAAGCGCTCGCTGAATTCCCACTGATCGACTATATGACCCCCGACATCATTGAGTTGATGTTCAGCAACGTTGTCTCGCTGCGGGTGCCGATGTTCTCGCTGAATTAAGTAGCCATTTCAGTAGCCACGTCGATGCCTTCTTATTTACGCTCGTTTTTTCTATTTGCCTGCCTGTTCATCGGTTCGTCGCTGTTGGCCGACTGCCAGTCGCAAGCTCAACGCGACGAATCGACCGAACAGGCGTCTCAGAGGCCGTCACGCAAAAAGCATAATCGGCATCACCGTAAACGGTCCTCTGATTCCTATCAGGCCAATACGGCACAGTCGCAAGCAAAAGCTGGCCAGATTCCGCGGAAGGTTTACGACGTGTTGGCGTATGTAAACGCCAACGGCCGGGCGATGGCTGGGTACGTTGGTGGGCGGCGGTTTGGTAATTTTGAAAACCATTTACCCCGAAGCGATACCGACGGCAAGCCCATTCGTTACCAGGAATGGGACGTAAACCCGAAGATGAGCGGACGCAACCGGGGCACCGAACGTCTGGTGACGGGCTCCGACGGCCGGGCCTGGTACACCAATGATCATTATAACACCTTTGTCGAAGTTACCGTAAACTGATGGCAGCCAACTTTATTCTGTCAACGTCTGAGGCCGCATTGGCCGACCGTTTTCCTGATCATTTCGTCGCGCACATCGATGGGAGCAAGGCCCGGACGCTAAAGCAATTTTATGCCGAGATCGCCGACGTGCTCGAGTTTCCAGCTTTCGGCAATAACCTCGACGCACTCAACGACGCCTTGAACGACCTACAGTGGCTCGAAGACGAGAAGATTGTGCTTTATTTCACCAACACCGATCAACTCGTCAGTCAGGAGCGCGACCCCAAGAAAATGGCGTCGATTCTGGCCATTCTGGAAGCCACCGTCGAAGATTGGAAATGGATGGCCGACGATGAAGAAGACCTCGCCGACCACAAAGAGTTTAGCGTTGTTTTCGAGAAAAGCCCCCGTATCGAATCGCTGCTGGCCGAGGAAGGCATTGCCTTTGAACTCGTCGGCTAAACGGCGTTTAGTCAACCTGATTTTTTTGCTGTAAGGCGCTAAGAATACGTCCGTACGCTCAGGCAAAACGGAACATTTCCCGTGTGTTTGGGTTTCTCTTTATGCCGCCGGGTTGTCTAGCCCGGCGGCTTTTCGTGTTCATTTACTGGCTTACCGAAGCAAACCTAACGCTTTGACAACGAATCAGTTATTGTCCTTATATACTGAGGACCCGTTCATACAAATTCTGGCGAAACCGTTGCAGGAACGTACCCAGCCGGGTGCAAGCGATCCGGTACGTGTGCAGGTAAAGGGCGTCGCTGGAAGCCTCGACGCCATTTTGGCGGCCTCGCTCACGAAGCTGCTCGGAGGCAACCATCTGTTTGTGCTGACCGACCGCGAAGAAGCGTCTTTTTTCTTCAACGATCTGCAAAACATACTCGGCCTAACCGACCGCCCCGATTCGTCGCGCACCGACGTAACGGCCGATACACACGGCAACGTGTTGCTCTTTCCGATGTCGTACAAGAAGCCGTACCAGTACGAAGAGGTCGAGAACGCCAACGTGCTGCTACGGGCCGAAGTGCTGAACCGCATCAGCCTTAACCCGAAAGAAGGGAGCCTGATTGTAACGTACCCGGAGGCCTTATTTGAGAAGGTGATCAATAAGAAATCACTGAAAGCAAATACGTTGGCCGTCCGCATTGGCGACAAGATCGATTCCAGCTTCGTGGCCGAGCTGCTTCAATCCTACGAATTTGAGAAGACCGATTTTGTCTACGAAGCGGGGCAGTTTTCCATCCGTGGGGGCATTATCGACGTCTTTTCCTTTGCCAGCGAGTTTCCGTACCGAATCGAGCTGTTTGGCGATGAGGTTGAAAGCCTCCGCCATTTCAATCCCGAAACACAGCTATCGACCGATCGGCTCGATCAGATCAGCATCATTCCGAACGTACAGACGCGCCTCACGCAGGAGAACCGCGAATCGTTTCTGAACTTCCTGCCCAAAGACACCTGCGCCTGGTTTAAAGACGTAGAATTTGCGCTCGAAATCATTGAGAAATGCTTCGAACGCGCCGAGCAGAGTCTGGAACAGGTAACGAGTGGGGGCGGCAATATTCAGATCGTGGAAGATCCCGAGCGCCTGTTTGAAACACGCCGAGCCTTCCTGAATCAGATTAAGGGCCTGAGCACGGTCGAGTTTGGACGCAAGTTTTATTTCAAAACCGAGACGAAACTAACGTACCCATCCAAGCCGCAGCCGTCGTTCAATAAAGATTTCAAGCGCGTTGCCGACGCCCTCACCGACAATCAGAGCCGAGGATACACCAACGTTTTGGTAGCTGAGTCGTACAAGCAATTGGAGCGGCTCAAAGTGATTTTCGATGAAGTCGACCCGTTCCTTAAATTCCAGACCATGCAGGTGGGTATTCGGGAAGGGTTCATTGACGACACGACCAAGATTGTCTGCTTCACCGACCACCAGATTTTCGACCGGTACTTCAAATACCGGGTACGTGACAAGTTCAGCAAGTCGAAGGCGCTCACCCTGCGCGAGCTGAAAACGCTTCAGCCCGGCGACTACGTGACGCACGTCGATCACGGTATTGGCCGGTTTGCCGGCATGGAGAAAGTTGATGTAGGCGGTAACGAACAGGAGGCGATCCGGCTTATTTACCGCGACAACGATATGCTGCTGGTGAGCATCCACGCCCTGCATAAAATTGCCAAATACAGCGGAAAGGAGGGAGGCCCACCCACAATGAGCAAGCTTGGCTCGCAGGAGTGGGAGTTGAAGAAATCGAAAGTCAGGAAGCAGGTCAAAGACATTGCCCGCGAGCTGATCACGCTCTACGCCAAACGCCGTAACGCGCCCGGCTTCCGTTACTCGCCCGATTCGTTCCTGCAAGCCGAACTGGAATCGTCGTTTATCTACGAAGACACGCCCGATCAGGCCAAAGCTACGGCCGACGTGAAGACCGACATGGAGCGGCCCCACCCAATGGACCGGCTCGTTTGCGGCGACGTGGGTTTTGGCAAAACTGAAGTGGCGATTCGGGCGGCATTTAAGGCGGTTACCGATAATAAGCAAGTGGCCGTACTCGTGCCAACGACCATCTTAGCGATGCAGCATTACAACACTTTCAAAGATCGCCTCGCACAGTTTCCGGTCAAGGTGGGCTACATCAATCGGTTTAAATCGGCCGCGCAGATCAAAGAAACGCTGCGGCAGGCAGCTTCCGGCGAATTGGGTATCCTGATTGGTACGCACCGGATCGTAAACAAGGATATCAAGTTTAAAGACCTGGGCCTGCTGATCATCGACGAAGAGCAGAAGTTTGGGGTAAAAACCAAAGATCGGCTTAAAGAAATGCGGGTCGAGGTTGATGTACTGACGCTCACGGCCACGCCTATTCCACGCACGCTGCATTTCTCGCTGATGGGTGCGCGCGATTTGTCGGTCATTGCAACCCCGCCGCCCAACCGGCAGCCGGTAACGACCGAGATTCACGCTTTCAGCGACACTATTCTGCGCGATGCCGTCAGCTATGAACTGAAACGGGGCGGACAGGTATTTATGGTGCACAATCGGGTCAGCGATATCGAGTCGATCGGCAACAAAATTATGCGGCTGGTGCCCGACGCCCGGATTGGTATTGCTCACGGACAGATGGAAGGCGACCGGCTTGAAAAGGTGATGACACGTTTCATCGAAGGTGAAACCGACGTGCTTGTGTCGACCAACATCATCGAATCGGGCCTCGACATTCCGAACGCCAACACGATCATTATCAATCAGGCGCACAACTTTGGCTTATCGGATCTTCATCAGATGCGCGGTCGGGTAGGGCGGTCCAACAAGAAAGCGTTCTGTTACCTGCTGACGCCGCCTGCCTCGGTGCTTACGTCTGATGCCCGCAAGCGCCTGCAAACGCTTGAAGATTTCTCGGATCTCGGCGAAGGCTTCAAGATTGCCATGCGCGATCTCGACATCCGGGGCGCGGGCAATTTGCTGGGGGCTGAACAGAGCGGTTTTGTCAACGACCTCGGTTACGAGATGTACCATCAGATTCTGGATGAGTCGGTGCAGGAACTGCGCGAAACCGAATTCAAAGAGCTTTTCCAGGAGACGCCGGACGTGTTCAAACCCATGTTGCCCGACACCGTTATCGAGACGGATCTGGAAGTGTTGATTCCCGAAACATACGTGACAAACATCTCCGAACGGCTATCTTTGTATACGCGTCTGGACAACATCAAAGACAAGGCTGAACTTCAGGCGTTTAAGAAAGAAGTAGCCGATCGGTTCGGTCCTCCGCCAGCGGGGGTCGACAATCTGTTCAAAATGGTGGCCGTTCGCTGGAAAGCCGAGGAGTTACACCTTGAAAAACTGTCGCTTAAGAATACGATAATGAAGGGAAGCTTCGTTTCTTCCGAGAAAGATAGCCGGGCAGACGCCTTCTTTTCGTCGGACCGATTTGGCAAGGTAATTGACTACGTCAAAGCACACCCCAAATCATGCTCCCTGCGAGACGTTAAAAACCGGCTGATTTTTACGCATGAAGGGGTCAGGACGATCGATCAACTGAACGAAATTCTGTCTGAACTTACCAGTTAGCGACCATCATTCGTTATTGTAGGCCCGCCCTGGAATAATGAGCACCAAAACTTTAGCATTTACGCCTGCACACAATACACAACAATGAGTCAGAAGTATCAACTGAAACGCGCTGCTTACGTGCTACTGGCTGTGGCAGCTTTCGCGGCTTGTAAGACCAAACACCCGACGAGTGTGAAGCCGGGTAAGACGAGTACCGCTACGGGCATCGCCTATAACCAGAAAGAAGGTTTTCAGGTCAAGAAGTTTTCGGGTCCGAAAGCTGGCCCGAACCTCGTTTTCATTGAAGGTGGGCGCTTTACCTTGGGTGCATTGGAAGAAGACGTAATGAACAGCCGCGATAACCGCGAGCGTACCGTCTCGATTCAGTCATTCTACATGGATGAAACCGAAATTGCGAACATCCACTACCTGGAATACCTCGAAGCGATTCGCCGCGATTCGTCGGAAGAAGTGTATTCACGGGCGTTGCCTGACACTACCGTTTGGGCTAACCCGCTCTCGTTCAACGACTCATACGTGACGCAGTACCTCCGTTACCCATCATTCCGGTACTATCCGGTAGTTGGTGTTTCGTGGGTACAGGCCAATGACTACGCTGCCTGGCGTACGGGTGCCGTCAACGCCGATCTGTACAAGAAAGGTAATGGGAGTGGGAAGAAGAGCGGAGGAATGAAGTTGAGCCGCAAATCGAAGAAAGACCCGGCGGCTGAAACCGTACAAGGTGCCGAGTCGAACGTGGCTGCCAATAAACCAAGCCTCGAAAGTGGCCTGATCTTGCCCGATTATCGCCTTCCGACGGAAGCCGAGTGGGAATACGCCGCTAAAGCCCTGATTGGTACGCAGTACGTCGACGAAAACCAATCGAATCAGCGGATCTATCCGTGGGATGGTTCGTCGGTACGTAACCCGAAGAAAGGGCGCAAGCAAGGCCAGATGCTTTCGAACTTCAAACGCGGTCGGGGTGACTACGCCGGTATCGCTGGTCGGTCGAACGACGGTGCGATCATCACTGAACAGATTTACGCCTACCCCGCCAACGATTTCGGCTTGTATAACATGGCCGGTAATGTAAACGAGTGGGTGTATGACGTATACCGTCCGCTGTCATTCCAGGTTGAGAGTGACCTAAACCCGATCCGTCGGAATGGTTACCTCGATGAGGCTAAGAACTACGACAAAAAAGGCAATCAGTCGATCATCGATGATAAGCTGCGTGTTTACAAAGGTGGCTCATGGAATGATGTAGCCTACTGGCTGGCGCCTGGTACGCGCCGCTTTATGGATCAGGATTCAGCTACGGCTACGATTGGCTTCCGTTGCGCCATGATCGGCGTCGGTCGGAATCGCTAAGCGACGACTCGTTTTATTGCAAGCCCCGCTTTCTCAGGAAAGCGGGGCTTTGTTTTTGTGGCTCAGCGGGTTGTTGCTATCACGAGTATCCCGACCGTTGCTGCGCCAGCCGCCCGTAATTCGCCGACGCAAGCTTCCAGCGTAGCACCCGTTGTCAGTACATCATCCACGAGGATTAGGTGTCGACCACGTACCTGCTCTGGTTTGATCACGCTAAATACAGTACTCACATTTTCCCAACGTTCGGTACGACTTTTCCGGGTTTGCGACGCCTGAAATTTGGTACGCCAGAGCAGGTCTGTACGCATGTTGATACCCAGCGCCTGCATCAATCCGGTTGCGATTTCTTCACTCTGATTGTAGCCCCGCTGCCGACGACGGGCAGGGTGGAGCGGCACCGGCACTAGCCAATCCGCATCTAAATGTGGACCGTTCTTACGAGCCAGCTCAGTACCAAACCAGACGCCTAACTCATGGCCCAGCCTGGTTTTTCCGCGATATTTTAGCTGGTGAATCAGCCGTTGTATCAGCCCTTTTTTCGCGAAATAGGTATAAGCATAGGCGTAATCGACAACTACACGCCCGGCAAATTTTTGAAGCAACGCTAACTGTTCTTCTTCCGTCGTTACATAGGGTAGACGCATTCGGCAGGCCGTACAAACTTCCTTTTCTTCGCCGTACATCATTCGAAAACAACCCGCACAAAGTGTGGGAAAAAGGATGTACACAAAGTTTTGGAACACCGACCGGATAAACGCGTTCATAGCCTACCGACGTTATGCGCTAAATGATGTAATTTAGTGTAAAGTCATTGGGCAACTGCCTATTGCAACGTTTAGGGCGGTTGACTGACCAATTACCTATGAATGACGAACTTACAACTTCCTGGGAATTACTGCTCAATCAATTGGAAGCCGTTGTTGGCAAACGGCCAACCGATCTGAATGGCGTGCTTTTTTTGATTGGTTTGCAGGAATTGGGCCGAGGCCCGAAACGCTTTTCCAAGGAGCAAAAACAGGATTTATTACACGTGGCTGTTTGCACCGTCTTGAGTCAGTCGGGCTATTATAAACCGACTGGTGTGGACAAAGATGGATGGCCCCAATTTGAGCTATTAAAGCCGCTACCTACTGGCGACATTCTTGCTCAGGAAGATTTATTGAAAGCTAACGCGCTTCGCTATTTCAACTCACAGTTTGCCTAACAAACTATGGCTACTTCATCTTTTGCTGCGATTATGCAGCAGATCGACGAATATAAACGTCGGTACTTTCAGAATAAGCTGATCAAAGGCTCCCTGCTTTTCGTCGGCTTACTGCTGGCAACGTACCTGCTTATTAACACCCTGGAATACTACGGGCGCTTCAGTACGCCCGTTCGCGCTACGCTGTTTTTTGGCTTCGTAGGCCTTTTTCTGGCTGGTGCTTACGGCTATATCATTCAGCCGCTGTTGGGCTTGTATGGGCTACGTAAACCAATCTCCGACGAAGTAGCGGCCCAACAGATCGGGCAGTTTTTTCCCGAGATTGGCGACAAGCTGCTGAACACACTTCAGCTACGGCAGTTGACCAATGATCAAAGCGATCTGCTGCGGGCCAGTATCGAGCAGCGATCGAGTCAGCTGTTGATTACCCGGTTTTCGTCGGCTATTCAGCTCAACAAGAATCAGCGCTTCTTAAAGTTTGCGTTGGCCCCCGCTCTGATCATCGGTGGCATCTTATTGGTGTACCCAGCCTTCTTTACAAAGAGTTCGACGCGGTTGGTTCAGTATAACCGCGAGTTTGTTGAAGAGGCACCTTTTCAGTTTGTGCTCGACTCAAAACGGCTTCAGGCATTTCGGAACGAAGATTTTACATTAAAGCTTCATTTGGAAGGCGACGCTATCCCGCAGACGGTTTATCTGCTCTTAAATGACACGCGCTTCAAGCTCGACAACGTTGGTAAGAACACATATGCCTACACGTTCGACAACGTACAGCGTGATCTTGACTTCAAACTGGAAGCCGCTGGATTCAGCTCACCCAGCTACGAACTCGAACTGCTTGACCGGCCGTCGGTCTTGTCGTTTGACGTTTTCTTAACGTACCCAGCCTATCTGGGCAAACCCGCTGAACAACTGTCGAACGTTGGCAATCTGTTGGTGCCGGAAGGCACGTCGATCCGTTGGAAGTTCCTGGCCGATCATGCCGACTCGTTGGCGGTACGTTTCGTACCAGGTAACACGGTGCGCGCTCAGGAAACGGAGACTAATGCGTTCGGGCTTACGCACCGTGCCACTCAGTCAGGTACGTATTCGCTGAACCTGATGAACAGCCACGCCCGTAATGGGGGAGACCTGACCTATGCGATTCAAGTTATCCCGGATCGGTATCCACAGATCAGTTTGCAGAAAACGCAGGATTCCGTTGCCTACAATTTTATTGGGCTTTACGGCCTTATTACCGACGACTATGGCTTCTCGAATTTGAAATTAGTCGCTACGGTTACGCGGGCAGGTTCACCCGCGAAGCAGACGTTTACACGGCCTATCTCGATCAATACAGGCACCACGTCGCAGAATTACGTTTACAACTGGGCATTAGATAGCCTGAAGCTTCAGCCTAGCGACAAGATTGATTACTACGTGCAGGTGGCCGATAATGACGGCGTACATGGTCCTAAAACGACCCGTTCGGCCGTTATGACCTTCGCCGTGCCTTCAGTCGATCAGTTGCAAAAACAGGTTGATCAGTCTGCCGAAAAAACAGAGCAACAGATGCAGGAGGCGCTCAACACAGCTCAACAGATCAAGAAAGAATTGAACGAGTTGGAAGAGCGGCTTCGCACGAAGAAATCGTCTGATTTTCAGGACAAAAAGCAGCTACAGGATATTCTTCAGAAACGTGAGGAGTTGATGCAAGAGATTGAAAAGCTACAGCAGCAATTCCAGAAAACGCAGGATACGCAGCAACGCATGAATCCACAGCAACAGGAAAGCCTGAAGCAGAAGATGGAACAGTTGCAGAAGTTGCTGGAAAACATGGTTGACCCTGAATCGAAAAAGCTATACGAAGAGCTTAAGCAGATGATGGAGAAAAAGCAGGACGAGCGCGCTTCGGAGTTAATGAACAAATTGAATCGGAAGGAACGCAACCTCGAAAAAGAGCTTGACCGTGCCCTCAAGATGTTCAAGCAGATGCAACAGAATCAGAAGTTTGAGAACGCGATCAAACAACTTGAACAGCAGGCCGATAAGCAGGATAAACTGGCTGAGCAAAACGCGAAGGAGGAAGCAAAGAAAGATCCGGCCGACTTGGAGAAGCAGAAGCAAGAGCAACAGAAGGCAGAGGAGGACTTTAAAAAGCTGATGGAACAGCTCGAGAAAATGCAGCAGGAAGCCGAGAAAGAGAAACTTCAGGCTCCCGATAAGCAGGAAAATGAGCAGTCAGAAATCCAGAAGCAGATGGAGCAATCGAAGCAGGAGCTGGATAAAAAGGATCAAAAGAACGCGTCAAAATCACAGCAGAAAACGTCGAAATCGATGCGCAATATGGCCAAGTCGATGTCGGAGTCGATGGAAGGCATGGACATGAAGAGCATGTCGGAGAACCTGGATGACCTGCGCAATTTGCTCGACAACCTGATCTCACTTTCCTTTTCGCAAGAGCGGCTGATGCGTGATTTCCGGAGCATGAGCCTGCAAGATCCGCGGGTGCTCAAGCTGTCGCAGGAACAGGTCCGTTTGCAGGATAACGCCAAAGTCATTGAAGACAGCTTGAACTCATTGGCTAAACGCGAGCCGCAAATTCAGTCTTTTGTGACGCGCGAACTCACCAATATGCGCTATTACATGGATGAGAGTTCACGTTTCCTGAAGGAGCGTAAGTTGAGTTATGCCTCTGCCCGTCAGCAATCGGCTATGACGTCGATTAACAACTTGTCCTTGATGTTGAATGATGCCTTCAAGCAAATGCAGGATCAGATGAACGCTATGTCAATGCCGGGCTCTGGTAAAAGCAAGGGGAAAAGCAAAGGTAGTCAGCCAATGCCGGGCATCGGTGAGCAGCAACAACAGCTGAATGAACGCATGCAGCAGCTATCACAAAGTGGCAAATCGGGGCGTGCTTTGTCTGAGGAATTATCTCAATTGGCCGCTGAGCAAAGTGCATTGCGTGATATGTTGAAGCAGTTGCAGGAAAAGGCGAAAGGAACCGAAGCAGGCAAATCGCAGGCTCAGCAAGTCGAAGATTTGCAGAAGAAAATGGAGGAGACCGAAACTGATTTGGTTAATAAGCGGCTAAACCCATCGGTCATCAACCGGCAAAAAGATGTCCTGACCCGCCTGCTTGAATCGGAGAAAGCGTTGCGCCAACAAGAAGAGGATCCAAAACGTCAGGCAGAAGCGGCTAAACAACAGAAAGTTAGTCAGCCTTCGTTTGTGTTGCCCGACTCACAGAATCGTTCTCGTCAAGTTGAAGCATTGCGAACTGTTTCACCAGCTTATAACTTATTCTATAAGCGTGAGTCGAACCGTTATTTGCAAAAGCTCACCAAGTGAGTTTTGTGAAAAGTTTCCACGTGAAACATTTTTAGATTTTCCACAATGTTCAATACGTACGATGTCATCGTAGTAGGAGCAGGGCATGCCGGTTGTGAAGCTGCTCATGCCGCGGGAACCATGGGTTCTTCGGTGCTTCTGATTACCATGAACATGCAAACCATCGCACAGATGTCGTGTAACCCCGCTATGGGTGGAGTTGCCAAAGGACAAATCGTGCGAGAGATTGATGCCCTCGGCGGACAGTCAGGTATTATCAGCGACAAAACGATGATTCAGTTTCGCATGCTGAATCGGTCAAAAGGGCCTGCCATGTGGAGCCCGCGTTGTCAAAGCGACCGGATGCTGTTTGCGCAGGAATGGCGCGATACGCTCGAACGAAACCCGAACGTCGATTTTTGGCAGGATACGGTCAACGAAATTCTCGTTAAAGATGGCCGCGTGACTGGCGTGAAAACGGCAATGGGTGTCGAGATTATGGCCAAAACAGTTGTGCTCACCAACGGTACATTTCTGAACGGACGCATGTTCATCGGCGAAAAAACGTTTGGTGGCGGCCGTACAGGCGAACGGTCAGCAACTGGTTTAACGGAGCAGTTAGTTCAACTAGGCTTCGAATCAGGCCGGATGAAAACCGGAACGCCCCCTCGAATTGACGGCCGAAGCCTCGATTATAGCCGTATGGAAGAACAGCCGGGCGACGAAATTCCCGGCAAATTTTCTTACACGGATACTGTACCACTGACCAAACAACGGTCGTGTTGGATCACCTATACCGAACAAGGTGTACATGACGTACTGAAAGAAGGCTTCGAACAATCGCCCATGTTTACCGGGCGAATCAAGGGTTTAGGGCCGCGTTATTGCCCATCAATCGAAGACAAAATCAATCGCTTTGCAGACAAAGATCGCCATCAGATCTTCGTGGAACCCGAAGGCTGGAACACGGTCGAGGTTTATGTAAACGGGTTTTCGACCTCATTGCCGGAGGTGATACAGTACAGGGCGTTAACGAAAATCGCCGGATTTGAGAATGCAAAAATGTTCCGACCGGGCTATGCAGTCGAGTATGATTTCTTCCCACCGACTCAACTCAAGCCCACACTCGAAACACATATCGTTGCGAATCTCTTCTTTGCCGGGCAGATTAACGGAACAACGGGCTACGAAGAAGCGGCTTGCCAAGGCTTGATGGCTGGCATCAATGCACATCAAAATGCGCATGAAGAAAAGCCCTTCACAGTAGGCCGGTCAGAAGGGTACATCGGGGTGTTGATCGACGATCTGATTACAAAAGGGACCGAAGAGCCATACCGCATGTTCACATCGCGCGCTGAATTCCGCACCCTGCTGCGGCAAGACAATGCCGACCTGCGACTGACGGAAAAAGGTTACAGTATCGGCTTAGCCAGTGAAGACCGGGTGGAACGTACCCGGGCTAAACAGGCAGCAGTTGAGTCGCTAAGACAAGAACTGCGCGACATCAAACTTCGGCCCGACGAAGTCAACGGCTGGCTGGAAAGTAAAAACTCGTCGGCTCTTCGCGAAAAGGCACCGCTTTACAATCTGGTTAAGCGCCCAGAACTCGACACCGACGACATCGCGGAATTGATTGAGATGGCCTACGAAAAAACAGATGGAGCCGCAGCGGTCTTGCTTTCACGCGACGTTTTGGAACAAACGGTCATCGAAGTGAAGTACGACGATTATCTGGCCAGAGAACGTGAGAACGCGGCCAAGCTCAGTCGCTGGGAAAACCTGGACATACCAGGTACGTTCGACTTTGACAAAGTGAAAGCCTTGTCTTTTGAAGGGCGTGAAAAACTAAAAAAGCTTCGACCCAACACCATCGGTCAGGCTACCCGGATTAGTGGCGTCAGCCCATCCGACATTTCCATTTTGTTAGTTTACATGGGTCGTTGATTGTGGAAGAACTCACCACGTGCCCCGTCTGTGGAGGCGGGGCATTTACACCATACATTACTTGCCAGGATCATCTGGTCAGCCAGCAACCCTTCCAGATTCAGCGCTGCGAGCAGTGCCAGTTGCTCTTCACTAACCCGCGTCCTACACCCGACACTATCGGCTCGTATTACAAATCGGACGCTTACATTTCACACGACGATACCCGCCAAGGGCTGATGGACACCGTGTACCGAATGGTGCGTTCCTACACCTTGCAGGAGAAAGAAAAGCTGATTCGTCGGCTTGCCGGTAGGGTAGGGGCTATGCTTGATTATGGCTGCGGCACGGGTGCCTTCCTAGCACAATGCCAGGAAAAAGGCTGGACAATCACCGGTTACGAACCCGACCCGGATGCTCGCCGTCTCGCTGAGCAACGTACCCAAACGACCGTCTTAAAAGACCTTAATGACATACAGGCCGTTGCAAGCCTCGACGTTATTACGTTGTGGCACGTGCTGGAACACGTGCCTGATCTTCACAGTACACTTGCCCGTTTGGCATCATCGCTACGGTCAGGAGGTGCTTTGGTGATCGCAGTGCCTAATCCAGAATCGGTTGATGCGAAGCAATACGAGACAAATTGGGCTGCCTACGACGTACCCAGACACCTGTACCATTTCACGCCAAAAGTCCTGAAAGCGTTGCTCGGGAAGCACGGTCTTACACTGGAACAACAATTACCCATGCGTTTCGATGCCTACTACATAGCCATGTTGAGCACGCAGCATCGAGACGGGAAAACCAATTATCTTGAAAGCCTGCAACAAGGCTGGCGATCCAATGCGTCGGCTAGTCGCACCGGCAATTACTCAAGCCTGACTTATGTATTCAGAAAACCCTAATCTCAATCATCCTGCTGCTCAATATCGAACGCCCTCTTTGTGGGGCGTTTTCTTGTTACTCTTCATCGCCGTGATGGCCAGCCGCTGTGCGCAGGTAGCCCAACCACCAGGGGGTAAGAAAGACACACTGGCCCCTAAACTGATTGCCAGCATTCCAAAAATGCGAGCTACCAATGTAAAGCCGAAGCAGGTCGAGTTGTATTTTGATGAATACATCAATGCCGAAAATTTTAGCCAGAAAACAATCATCACCCCTGGGAGCGGCATTACGTTCGACAGCCGGATTAAGCCTACCGGCGTGGTACTGATCTTTAATGAACCACTGAAAGACAGTACTACCTACACCATCAGCTTCACGGATGGGATCAAGGATGCGAGCGAACGCAATCCAGCGACTAATCTGAAGTTGGTCTTCAGCACCGGGCCTCAACTAGATTCGCTCAACATTAGTGGACGCGTGACAAACATCCTCAGCGGCACCACAGTGGAAGATGCCTTGGTGGGTCTGTACGCACCCAATGATACGCTCGATGCCCAACGCACAAAGCCCATTTACTACAGCAAAACTGACACATCAGGGTTGTTTTCCATCGAAAATATCAAAGCGGGGGAGTACGATATTCTGGCGTTCACCGATCGAAATTCCAACTTCGTTTTCAATCCGGACAAAGAGGAGATCGGCTTCTATAGCCAGCGAATCAGCCTGACGAAAAACGTGAATGACGTCGCACTGACGCTTTTTCCACAGAACACATCGCCAGTGCGCATTAGTCGAAGTGAGTCCCGATCGGACGCCTATACCATCAATCTAAACAAAGGTATCGCCAGCTATTCTGCTCGTTTTCGCAATTCAGCTGATAGTCTACCGTCGTTCCTGCAAAGCCCAACCCAGGTCAAATTTTTCCGTACCAAGCAGACCACTGATACGCTCTCTATTCAACTTGCGGTGGAGGATTCGCTGGGGCAACGCTATTCGTTACGGCACACCATCAATTTTCGGCAAAAAAGCAAACGCGAAAAACCGGAGGATTTCGTCGTAAAAGTGTCACCGCCAAATAGCGATGCGGTTGAGCCCAACTTTGAGTGGACCGTCTCGTTCAGCAAGCCGGTAAAAACGATTCGGAATGAACAAGTGCAGTTTTCGATCGACAGTCTTAGCACCGCCAATTTGGCTAGCTATACATCGGTACTTGGCCTGAGCGATACCGAACTCAAGACGCAGGTAACGACCAAAGCCAAAAAATTCATTCGAATCAAATGGCAAAAAGACGCCTTCGAAAGTGTGCTAGGCGATACGGTCGCTGTGAATACAATAACGTACCCAATTGTTAACCCAGAGAATTTCGGTATCCTTCGCGGACGCGTTACCACCAAAGAGCCCAACTTCTTTGTAGAACTGGTGGATGAGCGACAAACGGTAATACGTACACTACGAAACACGGCCACTTATGAGTTCAAGAACCTAAAACCGGCCAAGTACCGGCTTCGGCTCATTATCGACCGAAACAACAATGGGAAATGGGATACCGGGCGGTACGATCAGCGTCTACAGCCCGAACCCATCTACTACTATCCCGGCGGCCTGATCAACGTGAAGCAAAACTTTGAATTGGAGGAGATCAACCTGAGCGATCAATAGCCTTTTTAAGCTGTATCGGAAAAGGTCAATAAAAACTCGATTATTAGCCGATTTTGGGTGGAAAAGTAGGTGGAAAAGTAGCGCCTATACGTGGATAACGCTCAAGCTTCATCACCCGAAATGTGAATTACCAGCGCGTTCTTCACATTGGGGCCTTATCCACATCAGGCTGTGTTTAAAATTGGCGCTTCATCAACCGTTCCTGAACAGGTTATCAGCGATGTGAATTGTGGAGAGGTGCTATCCACATATACACCCTGCCAAAATGTGGATATGGTTGATAACTTTATAAAGCCTTGATAGAAACAGGAAAAGACGGTGAATATCTGTTAGATAGGTGTGGAAAACTCAAGCAGGTTGTTCACAGTTGGCATAGAATTTAGTGGATAAAAACCTTGTTCACATATGCACAAGGCTAATACCTACAATAACGTTTTTAAAGAAACTTATTTATAAAATGAAAAATAGGGTGTGTGGAAAGGTGTTGTTGCTTGTCTTGCTGCTGGCTGGCCCCTGGCTGCACGCACAAACCGAACAAGGGTTGGCCGATGAGTACTTTCGAAATGGGGAGTATGAGAAGGCCGCCGCCGAATACGGAAAGCATATTCAGAAAAACGAAGAACAGGGCGGTCCCTCGTGGCCAACGGTGGTCAAGTACATCACCAGCCTGGACCGGGCCAAGAAACGCGACGAGTCAGACCGGCAATTGAAAAAATGGTTGAAGGCTACGGGTAACCTCAAAACCTATGCGTTGGTGCTTACGGGTAGTCAGGCGCAGGAAAAGGGCGATTCCGTAGCGGCCAACAAAAACTTTTCAACGGCTTTTGAAGCGGTTAAGACCAACCCATTGCAAATTACCCGGCTTGGCGAACTGATGACCGACGTTGGCGCGACCAACTGGGCCATCCAATCGTTTGAGCAGGCGCAAAAGGTCGTGGGTGACCCACTGTTGCGGGCAGAAGAGTTAGCGGCGCTCTATCGCGCTAAAAACGACATAAAACGGTGGGTAGAGACCCTGCTGCCGCTCGCCCAACGTCCCGACAAGCGCGAGGCCGTTCAGATCGCTTATCAGGGCGTGATCAACACCCGTGATGAGCCTATCCTTGAGCAGGTGCTTTATGACCGGGTGCAAAAGGAGCCGGAGTCGATCCCGACAAACGACATGCTGACCTGGTACTTTCTACAAAAGCAAAAGTTCAGCCGGGCACTTATGCAGGAGAAAGCCGTCGACAAACGGTTGAAGCTTTCCGGCGCCAAGGTATTTGAGTTGACCAATCTGGCGTTGACCAACCGGGAATACAAAACAGCTATCGACGGCTGCGAGTACATCATCGCCAACTACAGCAACGGCACATTCTACCCCTACGCCCGCCGGATGATCATCAACGCCCGGGAAGAGCAGGTGAAGGCAACGTACCCGATCGATAAAAGTGAGATTCGGAAGTTGATCGGCGATTACCAGCGGATGTTGAATGAGGTGGGCATGACGCCCAAAACGCTGGAGGCGCTCCGTAGCTCAGCCAATTTGTACGCTAACTACCTCGACGAGAAGGACTCAGCCGTGGCTATTCTGGATAAAGCCATCCTGATGGGGAAAACTGATCCGCTATTTGTGGATAAGTGCAAACTTGACAAGGGCGACATTTATCTCCTGAAGAATGAGCCCTGGGAATCAACACTGCTGTATTCGCAAGTGGAAAAGTCGCAGAAGGATGACTTACTGGGTTACGAAGCGAAACTGCGTAACGCCAAACTGCACTACTACAAAGGCGATTTCACGCTGGCTAAATCGGTGCTGGACGTGCTAAAACTGGCCACATCCCGCGAAATCGCCAACGATGCCGAGCAACTGAGCATGCTGATTCTTGACAATACCGGGCTCGATAGCACTGAGAACGCTATGCGCGATTATGCTGCCATTGACCTGCTCTTGTTCCAGAACAAGCTCGACGAAGCCAATACGCAGATCAGCGCCATGCTAAAGAAGTACGACAAGCATACGCTGGCTGATGAATTGCTCTGGTTGCAGTCAAAGATTCTGGTGAAAGAAAACCGGCTCGACGATGCTATTGCCAATCTGCAACAGATCGTCAAATTGTACCCGCTCGATATTCTGGGTGACGATGCGCTGTACGAGGCCGCCAGACTGACCGACGAACGCAAGAAAGACGCGGTAGAGTCGCTGAAACTGTATCAACAGTTCCTGACAACGTACCCAGGCAGTATCTACGCGGCTGATGCCCGTAAACGCATCCGTCAGTTACGCGGCGATGCGGTAAACTGATCAGGTAAGACAAATGATAAAAGCCCCTGATTAAAGCTGTGTAGGCTTCAATTAGGGGCTTTCGTATGAACGAACGTTTATGCCGTTTGGAGAAGTGATTCTTTAAACGCCTCGAACGTACCTGGAATGGCAATCGCTTGTTTGGTGCGATTGGCCAGTATAGCAAGCCGCTCAGGTACGTCGACAGCTTGTCCCAAAATCTCGTCAACCGCCGGGCTAAATTTGGCTGGATGAGCAGTTGCCAACGCAATTCCACAGTTATCCACAGCAAAATGTTGATAACTTTCAAGGCCCAATAAACCAACAGCCGTATGGGGACAAGCAACGTAGTTATACACATCGCGAAGCCTTTTTATCTCATCAATAGTCTGATCGTCAGTGAAATAGTAGCCTTTTATGCGATCGGTAATTGAAGCATAATCATCCCCCAGCAACCGTTTTAGCCGGCTGAAATTGCTTGGGTTACCTACATCCATCGCGTTGGAGAGCGTAGCCAGTGAAGCCATTGGTTCGTACGTACCTGACGACAGATAATCAGGCACAACTTTGTTCAAATTGGTCGCTGCCACAAAGGCCTCAACGGGTAGTCCCATTCGCCAGCCGAGAACCCCGGCGCTAAGGTTACCGAAGTTGCCCGAAGGCGTGGAGAAAACAACCGGCTTGTGGTTAGGTGCCAGTTGAGCCAAGGCGCGGAAATAATAGAAGCTTTGCGGAATAAGCCGGAAGATGTTAATTGAATTAGCCGACGACAAGGCAAAAGTCTGGTTCAGTTCTTGATCCAGAAATGCCGTCTTGACCAACGCCTGACAATCGTCGAACGAACCATCGACCTCAAAGGCCTGCACATTGCCGCCCAACGTCGTCAGCTGCTTTTCCTGCAACAAGCTGACCCGTCCTTTCGGATAGAGAATGGAAACCCGCACGCCAGGTACGTTGTGGAAACCCATCGCGACAGCTCCGCCCGTATCACCAGAGGTCGCCACCAGGATATGAACCTCCTTATCATACGACGCCGAAAAGATCGACATCAAGCCAGCCATAAAACGAGCGCCCACATCTTTGAAAGCCAGCGAAGGACCGTGAAAGAGTTCAAGCACGTATTTCCGGCCCGCTTCCAGCTCAACGAGGGGCGTGTCGAACGGGAAGGCCTGCTCGACTAATTGGGCTACTTGTGCGTCGGTCAGATCGCCGGTTAGCCAGAGCTTGGTCAGGTCGTAGGCAATGTCAGCAAACGATTTACCGGGCAGCGAATTCAGATAGCCAGCCGGTAACGCCGGAATTGCCGAGGGCATGTATAATCCACGATCCTGGGGCATACTGTTAAACAATGCCTCCTGAACCGAAACAACATTTGTTGCGTCATTAGTACTGTAGAAAGTCATAGCGTAATCGGGCAAAAGAGCACGCAAGTTACGTGCAAACAGTCGGTTACAGCATACCATGACTTCGTAAGCAACGTACCCGGGTAAGGGCTGGCTCTGGAAAGCGCCAACTTGTCGACTTACCTTTGTAGCAGACAATCATACCTTCATGACAAACTCGATCACGGGCGTTCCAATGCCCCAGAATGAACCGGTTAAAGAGTACCGGGCTGG